>JAHFEJ010000025.1 GCA_023248535.1 Nitrospinales bacterium
CAGGCCACCAGAAACCGCTTGTGAAGATCGATCCCTATGTAGTTCATGATTCCCTCCTCAAAAACACGCCGTTTACCTAAATAATAACGTCGTATCAGGAACCCCTACTCGTGAGCTTATGGGTGTGGTACCAAGAGGGGCGGGCCGCTCCTCCCTTTCCCTTTAAAGGGGATACCTGGGACGGATAGAAATTTCAGTTCCGCCCCTCCCTTTGAAAAAGGGAGGCTGGGAGGAATTTTTTAAAAAATCCCCCTTTTTCCCCCTTTGCCAAAGGGGGAAGTGTTGCCGCTTGCGCGGCAATGGGCGAATGAATTCGCCCCTACCCGGAAGCTTGGTGGGTACATGCTCCGAGCCTCTGCGCTTCGTCATTCTGAGCCGCAGGCGAAGAATCCCTTTCCGGAAAGGGAGCCGCGGAATTATTTTTCAATCCGCGGCGGAAAAAACCGGACAGCGCGCAGCGGTGTTCCGTGTTTTTCACACGAGTGAAGCGAAGTGTAAATCCCCTTCAAGGGGAAATAGATCCTTCGCCTGTGGCTCAGGATGACAGCCGCCACAACACAAACGGGGGTGGTGTTGTATTTAAGGACTATTTAAGAAATTAATTCCACCGGCGCAATAAAATACAATATACTCTTACCCTAAAGCGTATGAACCACCCTTGAATGAACAAGGGGAAAATATAACGGGGGGTATGGCATGGGGTTTGCGTCAGTCAGTCAGTCAGTCAGTCAGTCAGTCAGTCTTTTCTCGCTATAAACTGATCCTTCTTCTTCTATTCACATTCACCATCGGTTCGCTAGCCTCGTGCGGAGGCGGCGGCGGAGGTTCAACTGCGGCAGCTCCTACTCCGACCGCTCCGTCGGCACCGACCGGCGTGACTGGGGTGGCGGGAGACAGTGAGGTGGTGGTCTCGTGGACGGCCAGCTCCGGGGCATCCTCGTACAATGTGTACTGGGGAACGGCGGCAGGGGTGACGACTGCATCCAGCTCGAAGTCGACGGGAGTGACGACCGTAACAAAGACGGTGCCGGGCCTGCTCAACGGGACGGCGTATTTCTTCGTGGTGACGGCAGTGAACTCGACGGGAGAAAGCGCGGTGTCGGCGGAAGTATCAGCGACGCCCGTGACTACGGCGAAGGTGACGAAGGTGGGGGCGGGTATGTCACATTTCGTTGCAATGAAGGACAACGGCACGGTTTTTGCATTGGGGGATAATTCATACGGACAGCTGGGTGATGGCTGCGTCGCTGCGAGCAGTACGGCTCCACTGAAGGTGGCGGGGTTGAGTGGGGTGACGGATATTATTTCCCAAAGTTATTCCTTGCTTTCATTGAAAAATGATGGTGCTCTTTGGGTATGGGGAAAAAATACAAGCGGTCAACTGGGCGACGGAACAACGGTCGACAAATGCGTACCAACTCAGGTTGCGAGTAGTGTAAGCTCGGCCGCTACTTCCGGCGGGTCCACGCTTATCATAAAAAGCGATAATACCGTGTGGGCGACGGGGGGGAATCCTTTTGGCCAGCTGGGCGATGGAACCACTACGGAACGCCATAGTTTCGCTCAAGTTTCGGGTTTAGTTGGAATCACTGCAGTTTCAGTGACCAACCACAGTTTGTTCCTGAAATCTGACGGGACGGTGTGGGCCGCAGGATCCGGGACATTGGGTGAGCTGGGGAATGGATCGAGCTCTGACAGCTCGGTGCCAGTACAGGTCTCCGGACTGACGAATGTGATCGCGGTAGCGGCAGGAGCCTATCACTCAGTCGCGCTGAAATCCGACGGTACGGTCTGGGCATGGGGAAATGTCGGGACACTGGGGGATGGGACGGCGAACTACAGCAACGTTCCGGTGCAGGTCTCAGGCTTGACTGGAGTGACAGCGATAGCGGCGGGAAATCAAAATTCCCTGGCGCTGAAATCGGATGGGACCGTGTGGGGCTGGGGGGATAATTCCACTGGTACTGCCGGTGATGGGACATATACCTGGAGATACAGTCCGGTGCAGGCTTCGGGTCTGACCGGGGTGACAGGGATCGCGCTTTCCGGCTGGAATTCCATCGCGGTGAAAAGCGATGGGACGGTGTGTATCTGGGGTGGCGCAATAGCTATTACTGGTGGCTATACGGTACCCACGCAGGTGACGGGGTTCTGAGCTTCCACTTTCTACTTTCCATTTTCTTTTTGCTACACGACCACCCCGGGGAAATCCGGGGTGGTTATTTTTCCCCTTCCCCCGGTGGGTACCCAATTCATTGGTACATCGGCCCATCGGGCCGATTCGCTCCTCCCTTTGAAAAAGGGAGGCCGGGAGGGATTTTTAAATAAATCCCCCTCAGTCCCCCTTTGCCAAAGGGGGAAGTGTTGGCGCGTTGCGCCAATGTACAGAGCCTGTACCCACCCGGAAAGAGTTCCTTCACCTGCGGCTCAGGATGACAGCCGCCTCAGTTGGCGTAGAGGCGGGAGTTCTCGTTCAGGATGACCGCGGCGGTCTGGGAGATGATCTCTTTCAGCTTCGGGTCGTCGGTTTTTGCCATCAGCGCAACCAGCGAGTCCTTCTTCTGCATCAGCATGTCGGCCATCGGGGCCAGCCGTTGCGACGGCACATCGGCGTTGGCCAAGGTATTTTGGTATAGCTCCAGGTCGCTCAAGGTGGAATCAAGCTGGCGCACCGCCTCTGCCTGAAACGGGTTCTGGGTCTGCCCCATCACCAGTTGCGGGTGCATTACCGGCGCGGGGCCGGCGGCCGGCTTGGCCTGCGCGCTCTGGCCGGTGTTCATGGCGCTTTTCAAAAACGAGTCGAACGCATCGCCCGATACCTTGTCGGTCTTCTTCGGTTCCTGTCCCGGCTTGCCCGTGGGATTGATTCCATCAATTTTCATTTGGTTCCCTTTTCAATATCTTCCGTAAACATATATACCTATCGGGCGGCGTTTCTTTTCTCTTGATAGATTACTTTGCCTGCCCCCCCGGGTCAAATTTGCCTAGCTGGTTCCCGGCGGTTTCTGAAGTACCCAAAAGGTGGGCTTGTCTCAAGATGTTGAATAAATGCATGTTTCAGGCAGACTTTCTTAACCGAATCTTAATATTTCATTAACAATCGTGTAATCGCGCTTCGGTAGAGTTGCCACCATACCGAACCCGCAGCGCGGGACGGATGATAGCGGGGAATGAACCCCGGCTAAAAAACCTTATGGAGGAAGCCTGAATGAAACGGATTCTGAAAGGTGTTGCGATGGCGGTCGCCGTTGCTGGCGGGATTGTAATGGCGGCTCCGGCGGCGCATGCCGAACCGGCGAAAGTGGACAGCCGCTACAAGGCGTATCAGAAGGCGAAGGGGATCAAGGGGAACCTTAACTCCGTCGGTTCCGATACGTTGAACAACCTGATGACCTTTTGGGCGGAAGGCTTCAAGAAGCAGTATTCCGGCGTGAATATCCAGATCGAAGGCAAAGGTTCCAGCACCGCGCCGCCGGCCCTCACCGAAGGGGTGGCCCAGCTGGGACCGATGAGCCGCGAAATGAAATCGAAGGAAACCGACGATTTTGAAGCCAAGCGCGGCTTCAAGCCGTCCGGTTTCAAAGTGGCGGTGGACGGCCTGGCGGTGTTCGTGAACAAGGACAACCCGGTCAAGAGCCTCACCCTGACGCAGGTGGACGCCATGTTCGGCAAATCCCGCAAGCGGGGGGCGGCGGCCGATATCACCTCGTGGGGCCAGGCCGGCCTCACCGGCGAGTATGCCGCCAAGCCGATCGTGATATTCGGGCGCAACAGCGCGTCGGGCACCTACGGCTACTTCAAGGAACACGCGCTCGACAAGGGGGATTTCAAGGATTCGGTGAAAGAGCAGCCCGGCAGCGCCTCGGTGGTGCAGGGGGTGAGCGAAGACCGCTACGCCATCGGCTACAGCGGCATCGGATATGTAACCTCCGGTGTGCGCGCGGTGCCGCTGGCGGTGAAGGACGGCGATCCGGTGTATGACACTTCGGCCGATAACGTCTACAGCGGCAAATACCCGCTGGCCCGCTACCTCAACATCTATGTGGCGAAAGACCCGAAGAAGGGGCTGGATCCGGTGGCGAAGGAATTCCTCCGCTTCGTGTTGAGCAAAGAAGGGCAGGAGATAGTGATAAAGGACGGCTTCCTGCCGCTGCCGTACGAAGTGGCGCAGGAGATGCTCAAACAGTTGAAGTAACAACGGGCCGCATTTCGCGCAACGCCGGCGCCGCAAGGCCGTCGGCGTTGTGTTATTTTGCGGGGCTTAAAAACAGTATTGAGAATACGATGTTGAGTATAACCACAGAGGCACGGAGCCACGGAGAAAAACCTCCCCTTCATTCCCTCCTTGCGAAGGAGGGGAAAGAGCGGGGGATAAGGAGTGGGCACAAGGCCCTCTTCTCCTCTGTGTCTCGTGTGCCTCTGTGGTTATTTTTCATTCCCAAGTTGAAATTATTTCAGGACTGTTAATATGTCGCGGGCTGCGGTATAAGCGTGATTGAAAAAGGGGTGGCATGGGATCGGATAAGCACGAAAAAATCGTCTTGCTGAAGGACCGCTTCGCCCGTTACCTGATAACGGCGGGCGGGGTGACGGTTATTCTTTCGGTCGCGGCGATCATGCTGTTCATTTTTATCGAAATGGTTCCCCTGTTCTACGCCCCCGAGGCCGCCATTTCCTCCCAGTGGGCCGCCGGGCAGCGCCTCTCGCCGGTGGCGGGCATGGCCGTCGGCGCCGATGAATACCGCGAAACCGCGTTCCGGCTGAACGAGACCGGCGCGGTCGATTTCCTTTCCCTAAAGACCGGCGAAGCGCTGAAGAGCATTCCCAATCCCGCGCTGGCCGGGAAAAAGATCACCGCCGCCAGCCGCGCGGTTAAAAGCAACTGGATCGCGTTCGGCACCGCCGACGGCATGGCGGGATCCACCGAGGTGCGTTTTGCCGCCGATTTCAGCGGCGCGGCGCGGACCATCACGCAAAGCGTGCGTAACGGCGAACAGCTCTATCAAGCCGATCCCGCGCGGCGTCCGGTGCGCATCATCGCCGGGGCGTTGGGCGAGGATGGCGGCATCCGCATCGCTGCCGTGAAAGACGATGGCGGGCTGGTACTGCTGACGGCGGGCGAAAGCGGCGATTCCAACATAGCGCCCGCCAGCGCCGGCGGGGCGCGGATCACGGCTCTCGCCATGAAATCCACGGGGCGGCAGCTGATTGCCGGCGCCGCCGACGGGATGGTTTACGTATTCGACATCGAAAACGGCCAGCCCCGCACCGCCGAAAATTTCAAGGCCTCCGCCGCCGGCATCACCGCTCTCCGCTTTTTAAACGGTGACGAAACGCTTGTTATCGGCGATGAAAAAGGGGATGTCGCCGGGTGGTTTTCCGTGCGCCACATTATCGCCAAAAACGGCGGCGCGAAGAAAATGACGCTCGACCGGGCGCACGGCATCGTGCTCAAGCCCGGCGAGGAGCGCGAAGTTATCGACCGCAACTATGCCGGCCAGCGCGGCGCCGATCCGGATGTTTCCTTCGCTCCGGCCGGGATGCGGTATCTGAAAGTGCGCGGCTTCGCATCCCACGGCGCCGCGGTCACCGCCATAGCCCCCTCGCCGCGCAACAAGGGATTTGTCACCGCGGCGGCCGATGGCCTGACGTACCACTACATCACCACCGGAAAAAGCTACCCCGTGGCGCCGCAGCAGGATGGCAAGCCCCTGGTGGCTTTTGCGCCGAAATCCGACGGCATTATCGCCCTGGCGGGGGATGGCGTGTTGTACGACTACGCGCTGACCGCGTATCATCCCGACGTGACGTTCAATACCCTCTTCAGCAAGGTGTGGTACGAAGGATACCCGGGGCCTGCCCACGTATGGCAATCCACCGGCGGCACCGACGAGTTCGAGCCGAAGTTCTCGCTCTGGCCGCTCATATTCGGCACGCTGAAAGGCACGCTCTACGCCATGCTGTTTTCGGTTCCGATCGCGCTGCTGGGGGCGCTTTACCTGTCGCAGCTTGCCCCCGTGCGCCTGCGCAACATCGTGAAGCCGGTCATCGAACTGATGGCCGCCATCCCCTCCGTGGTGGTCGGCTTCCTGGCGGGGCTTTGGCTGTCGCCGTTGATGGACCGCCACCTGATGGCGTTTTTCATGGTTCTGTTCTCGCTGCCGGCCGCATGGTTCGTCTTTGTGGCGATTATGTGGGCCGTGCCGTGGCATAAGCGCCCCGACATCAGCGGACATTATGAGCTGCTCTACCTCCTGCCGGTGCTGGCGGCGGGGCTGGGGCTGGGCGTGGCGCTGGCCCCCGCCGTCGAGGCGGGCCTCTTCGGCGGCGACATCAAGGGGTGGCTTTACCAGGCGTTCACGCTGGCGTACGATCCGCGCAATTGCGTGGTGGTCGGTTTCGCCCTCGGTTTCGCCGTGATACCGATCATTTTCACCATTGCGGAAGACGCGCTCACGGCGGTGCCGCCGTCCCTCACGTCGGCTTCGTTCGCGCTGGCCGCCTCCCGCTGGCAGACCGCCATCCACGTCGTGCTTCCCGCCGCCAGCCCCGGCATCTTCGCCGCCATCATGCTGGGCCTCGGCCGCGCGGTGGGGGAAACGATGATCGTGCTGATGGCCACCGGCAACACGCCGATCATGGATTGGAGCATCTTCAACGGCATGCGGGCGATGTCCGCCGCCATCGCGGTGGAAATGCCCGAAGCCCCGGTGGGGGGAAGCCTCTACCGCATCCTCTTCCTCGTCGGCTTCATACTCTTTATTTTCACCTTCGCCATTAACACGCTCGCCGGTTTGATCAGCAACCGGCTGCGGCGGAAATATTCAAGGTTTTGATGGCTGCGCGCAACGATTACCATCGCGGGTTCTGGGCCGAAGGGGTGCCGTTCATCTGGATCAGCGGCATGGCCGTGCTGGTGCTGCTGGCGATAGTCATCGGCTTCCTGGGGCTTATCTTCGCCAAAGGGGCCGGACATTTCTGGCCCGCCCCGATGGCGCAGGTCACGCTGAAAAGCGGCTCCAGCGTTATGGGGCCGGTGATGGAGACCGAGGCCATTCCGCACGCCGCCGCCACCCGCTCGCTGTTCAAGATCGGCAACCGCGACGTGTATGGCCTCGATTTCCGCTGGGTGGACGATGCCGCCGTTGAAAAGCGCGAGTACCCTCCGGACGCCGCCGTGATCGAACGGAGCGAATACGGCGACATGCACGGTTTTATACAGGCGCTGCGGGAAGGGGGCGCGGTTACCGCCCGCGCCGGGCCGGATTTCCATCCCCTGCTGGAAAAAAAGATCGCGCGCGCCGCGCATCTTAAGGAAGAGATCAAAAAGGCGGCGGACGATGTGGAGCATGCCCGCGAGCCGCTGGCAAAACTGGAAGTGGATATCCGCCTGTTGGAGGATGGATCCGAAGCCGGCACCCCCGAAGCGGCCCTGAAACTGGAAAAACTGAACGCGGAATATGACGCGCTTGCCCTGAAGCTGGGGGATGCCATCACCGTTCCCGAGCAGCGGATTGAATCGTTGCGGAAGGAGCTTGACGCCCCCACGCTCGAAGTGGCGCTTGCCGATGGGCAGGTGAAGACCATGCCGCTTAAGGATGTGCGCGCCTTTTATCTGCCCAACCGGATGGGCCTGTCCGCCAAAGCGGGGCATTATCTATGCAAGGTGTGGGATTTCCTCTGGACCTGGCCGCGCGAATCGAACACCGAGGGGGGCGTCTTCCCCGCCATATTCGGCACCGTGATGATGGTGTTCATCATGGTGGTGATCGGCGCGCCGTTTGGCGTGATGGCGGCCCTGTATATGAACGAATACGCAAAGCCGGGGTTCTTCCTGAATCTCGTCCGGTTGGGGGTGAACAACCTGGCGGGGGTTCCCTCCATCGTCTTCGGCATTTTCGGCCTTGGTTTTTTCATTTACTTCATCGGCGGCGGCATCGACCGTCTGTTCTTCACCGATAAACTGCCAGAGCCGACCTACGGCACCGGCGGCATCCTCTGGGCGTCGCTCACGCTGGCGCTGCTGACGGTGCCGGTGGTGGTGGTCGCCACGCTGGAGGGGCTGGCCGCCGTGCCGCGCGCCAACCGCGAAGGGGCGCTGGCGCTGGGCAGCACCAAATGGCAGATGCTCTGGAACGTGGTGCTGCCGAACTCGATGCCGGGCATACTCACCGGCGTCATCCTCGCCATCAGCCGCGCCACCGGCGAGGTGGCCCCGCTGATGATCACCGGAGTGGTGAAGCTGGTGGCCGAACTGCCGGTGGACGCCGGGTGGCCCTTTCTGCATCTCGACCGCAAATTCATGCACCTCGGCTTTCACATCTACGATGTCGGTTTCCAAAGCCCCAACGTCGAGGCGGCCAAGCCGATGGTCTATACCACCACCGGCCTGCTGCTCGTCATCGTGGTTACGCTGAATCTCGTGGCGATACTGTTGCGGAACCGCCTGCGGAAAACCTACAAGGGGGCCGCCCTGTGAACCGCCACCCGCGTTTCCCGGTGGGTACACATTTTAATGTGTACATTGGCGCATCGCGCCAAGGAGCGGCCGGCCCTTGCGGGCCGATGTACCCAATAAATTGGGTACCCACCCGATTTGTCCGGCAGATACACATTTCAATTATGGTACCGTTACTAATAATCAAGAATCGTGGATAATAGGGAGTTATGGATATACCGATGACCGCGCCGATGGATGCCGCCGGCGATGTGGCCGTGCACGTGCGCAAGCTGAGCTTTTACTACAACCAGTCCCAGCAGGCGCTCTACGACATCAACATGGATATCCGCCGCCAGAAGGTGACCGCTTTCATCGGGCCGTCCGGCTGCGGCAAGAGCACCCTGCTGCGCTGCTTCAACCGGATGAACGACGTGATCCTCAACACCCGCATGGAAGGGGACATCCTCATCAACGGGTCGGACATCTACAAGGAAGGGGTGCGGCTGGAGGCGTTGCGCAAGCGCGTCGGCATGGTGTTCCAGCGGAGCAACCCGTTTCCGATGTCGATATTCGATAACATCGCCTTCGGCCCCCGCATGCGCGGCATGAAGGACAAGGCCGTCCTGGGCGAAATCGTGGAACGCTCGCTCAAGCAGGCCGATCTCTGGAAAGAGGTGAAGGACCGGCTGGGCAAATCGGCGCTCGACCTTTCAGGCGGGCAGCAACAGCGCCTCTGCATCGCCCGCACGCTGGCCAACGATCCCGAAATAATCCTGATGGACGAACCGGCCAGCGCGCTCGATCCCATCTCCACCGCCAAGATCGAGGAGACCATCCAGGTGCTCAAGGAGCAATACACCATCGTGATCGTGACCCACAACCTGCAGCAGGCGGCCCGCTGCTCGGATTACACCGCTTTTTTCTATATGGGGAAACTGCTTGAGATGAACGTGACGGGAAGAATATTCCAAAAACCTTCCGTGAAAGACACGGAAGACTACATCACCGGCAAATTCGGTTGAGATAAAGGAAGGTTCAGCAATGCCACATTACGACAGACACTTCGACAAGGAACTGCAGACGCTCAAGGAGGATGTGCTCAGGCTCGGCGGCATCGTCGAGGAGCAGGTTTCAAACGCCATCGCCGCATTGATGAACCACAATGTCGAGCTGGCGAACCAGACCATCGCCCGCGACCACCTGGTGAACAAAACCGAGGTCGAGATCGACGAGATGTGCATCGATCTGCTGGCCCGCCGCCAGCCGATGGGGGCGGACCTCCGCTTCGTCACCACCGCCATCAAGATCGTGGACAACCTCGAACGGATGGGCGACATGGCCGTCAACATCTCCGAGCGGGTGTTGGAGCTGGCCACCGAACCGCGCCTGAAGGCGTATCTCGATATTCCCCGCATGGGCGAGTACTGCACCTCCATGCTGAAAAACGCCCTCGACGCCTTTGTCACCAGCAACACCACGCTGGCCCAGCAGGTGCGCGCCGAAGACGACCAGGTGGACGCGCTGACGCACCAGATTTTCCGCGAACTCCTTTCTTATATGATGGAAGACCCGCACACCATCACGCGCGCCACCCGTATCATGTTCATCGCAAAATACATCGAACGGATCGCCGACCACTCCACCAACATCGCCGAGATGGTGATCTACATGGTCGAAGGGCGCATCGTCCGGCACACCGAGCCGGACATGCCGCCCGCCAAGTAGGCGGCGGAGAAACATGGCGCGCATACTGGTGATCGAGGACGAACAGGACATCAGCGGCCTCATCCGCTACAACCTCGAGAAAGAAGGGCACCATCTGGCGGTCAGCCACAACGGCGAGGAAGGGCTGGCGCAGGCGCGCACGTTCAAGCCGGAACTGGTGGTGCTCGACCTCATGCTCCCCGGCATGCAGGGGCTGGATGTGCTCCGCCGCATGAAAGCCGACGACCGGTTGAAACATGCGCCGGTCATCATCCTCTCCGCCAAGGCTTCCGAGACGGACCGCATCATCGGCCTCGAGATAGGGGCCGACGACTATGTGATGAAGCCGTTCAGCGTGAAGGAGCTGGCCTCCCGCGTGAAAGCGGTGCTGCGCCGCGCCGCCGCGCCGGAGACCGGCCCGAAGATATTCACCTGCAAGGGGCTGGTCGTCGATTTCGATTCTGTCAGCGTAAAGCTCAACGGCAAGCCGGTTCACCTCAGCCCCTACGAGTTCAAGATACTCGGCTTTCTGGCCTTGCATCCCGGCCGCGCCTGGTCGCGTGAAGAGCTGCTTTCAAACGTCTGGAAGGACGACGCCTTCGTGCAGCCCCGCACCGTCGATGTGCATATCCGCCGCCTCCGCGCGCTGATCGAAAAAGACGCCAAAAAACCGTTCTACATCCAGACCGTCCGCGGCTTCGGCTACATCTTCGGCGTGGAACCCTAGCCGGTGATACGCGGATTCGGCTGGAAGATATTCGGGGCCTTCGCCCTTCTTATCGTCGCGCTCGCCGTGGCGCTTTCCGCCGTCAACGCCAAGGATCGCCAGAACCAGCGCGCGGCGGAGGCGCAAAACGTATTCCGCTCTTTGGCTGAATCGTTTCAGGCCGGCATTCCGTTAACGGAGGATGATCCGCTTCCCCGGCTGCGGCAACTGGCCCTTGTCGCGGGCGTCGACCTTGCCTTTGTGCGGCCCGGCGGCGAAGCGTTCGCCACCTATCGCAGTGAGGGCGAGGCGCAGCAGGATTTCGCCGCGCTGCCGGAGGTTGCCGCCGCCCTGCGCGGCGAAGAGGCGGTGGAACTCCGCTTCAGCAATCTCCTCAAAAAGGATGCCTACCATATCGCCTATCCGCTCCGCGCGCATGGAAAACCGGCGGGGGCGCTCCACTGCCTGGTCGACCCGGCGCGGGTGGGCGGCGGCGATGCCGATACCGCGGGCAAGGTGATGATCGTCACCGCCGTTGCGCTGGCGCTGGCCGGATTGCTTGCCTGGTTCATGGCGCGGTCGCTGCGGCGGCGGGTGCGCACGATCTCCGATTATCTGGAAGGGGGGGATGCCGCCCCGCACTATGCGGCCCGCCTGTTCGGCGACGATTTCGACCGTGTCGGCGCCAAAGCCGGGGCGATTGCCGGTCAGGCGGCCGAAACGCTGGCCATGCTGCGCGAGGAGCGCGAGCGGGTGCGCGCCATCATCGAGTACATGGAAGACGGCGTGCTGCTGCTGGACATCGACGGCAAAATCCTGCTGCACAATGCCGCTTTCCTGGCCCTCTTCGGCCTGCCGGAGCGGGAACTCATCGGAAAACCGATAGCCGAAACGGTGCGCAACCCCGCCCTGCTCGACCTGCTGGCGCTACACCGCTCCACCCGCAAAACCGTCAAGCGCGAGATCGCCCTCGGCGTTCCCCCCGTGCGGCGCCTGCTGGCCTCCGCCGCGCCGCTGGAGCGCGACGCCGGCAGCGCCCGCACGCTGCTGATGATCTACGATGTCACCCAGCAGAAGCTGCTGGAGGAGATGCGCGTCGATTTTGTGGCCAACGCCTCCCACGAGCTGCGCACGCCGCTCACCGCCATCAGCGGCTATGTGGAGACGATGGCCGACGGCGCGGTGGACGAGCCGGAGACCGCGCGCCACATGCTCGGCATCATCCAGCGGCAGACCGGGCGGCTGGGCCGGTTGATCGACGACCTGCTGGCGCTCTCCAACATCGAGCTGGAAAAAGAGAAGTTCGAGTTTCTGCCGGTGCAGGCCGAACCGCTCATCAAGGGGGCCGCGCAGGTGTTCGCGCAGGCCGCCGCCAATCAGGGGGTGACGCTCGATTGGACGGTGGAAGAGGGAACCGCGCCGTTCGAGGCCGACAAGGACCGGCTGATGCAAGTGTTCGTCAACCTGCTCGACAACGCCATCAAATACACTCCCGCCGGGGGCAGAGTGACCGCGCGCTGCCGCACCCTCACGGTCGGCCGGCACAACGCCGCCTCATTCGATTATCCCTCGCTGGACGGCAATCCGCTTCTGCCGGAAACGGAAGGGGAGTGGAGCCGCGCGTTTGTGGAATGGTCCGTCACCGATACCGGCGAGGGCATCCCCGCCCACGCCATCCCGCGGCTGATGGAGCGGTTTTACCGCGTCGACCGCGACCGCTCGCGCGAGCGGGGCGGCACCGGGTTGGGGCTTTCCATCGTGAAGCACATCATCATCGCGCACCGCGGCGGCATCAGGATCGAAAGCGAACCGGGGAAGGGGACAACCGTCCGCTTCGTCATCCCCCTCTCCCGCAAAATCCCCTGAACCCCTCCGGGTAATTGTCATCCCCGCGCATTCCCCGTTCTTGGTAGGGGCGGGTTTAAAACCCGCCCGTACAGCTATGGGGAAGGGACTTTGCCGGGTATCGAAACCGCCGCCGCGAGATACAGAACCGACGCCATCAACAACGCGCCGCTAAAGCCGACGCCAAGCGCAACCAGCGGGGCGGAGGCCGCGCCGGCGACCGACGCAAAACCGTTGGCCGCCATGCACCACGGAATGGAGGCATCCGGCCTCTCGCCGATGACCCGAAGCCCCAGCGGATAGGGGATGCCCATAAAAAATCCGCACGCGGAAATGACCAACAGAAAAATGATGCCGTCGCCTATCGCCGACCCCGTGGTGGCATAGCCCCAGTATTTGAAGCAGGCGGCGGCAAGGCAGACCACCCCCGCGACCGCCGCCGGAACGAAAAATCCCGGTTTCAGCCTTCTGCTGAAAAATCCCCCCAGCGCCGAAGCGCCAAGCAGAAACGGTATGACCAGCGCGGCGGCGTGTACGGCTCCCCCCAGGTAGAGTATCCCCTTCTGGATAAAAGCCACCTCGGCCAGCATGAACCCCGCGCCCAGCATCAGGAAATAAAAAAAGGGGCCGAACCGGGCCGCGGCCCCTTGCCGCCTTTTCACCGCAAGCGGCAGGACAAGCATGATGAACGAAAAGAAAACCGCCTGAAGAAGGATGACAACATCCATCCCGCCGCCGGTAAGCACCGGCAGCCATCTTCCCTCCAGCGCGCGCACGGTTTCGGCGATTTTTGAAAGGCGGATGTAGTTATCGAAAAACGGCGAATCGATGGATGGCGGCGACGTATTGAACAGCGTTTCCTCCCCGGCGAGTACCGAGCGGGCCATGTTGTAATAGACCGGCTCGGCGAAAATGTTATGGCGGTTGGTTTCTTCCTTTCGCAAGCCGGGACGGTACACCGGATCCAGCGAGAGCTTTTCCGCAACGGAGGCCAGGGTTTGCAGATCGTTCCCGGTAAAGCCCCCTTTTTTATAGATGACATGGAATGTTCCCCATGACCGGTATGCCGCCGTGTTTTGCCACCCGTCCGGCTCCAGCCCGGCGATGAGGCGCAAGAGGCGGGCCTCGCCCCGTGGCGGCGGCAGCAGCGGGATCGACGCGGCAAGGATGCCCCCGCCATTCAGCCGGTCGAGGCAGAGGCGCATGAACTCGGTGGTGAGAAGATAGTTCTCGGAAAGCACGTTCGTGCCGATCCCCTCCGTCCCCGCCGCCACCGGCACCGAGATGAGGTCGTAGCGCCCAGGCCCGTAGAGGTAAAGCCTTGGGTTTGCCCTTGCCAGTTCATACCGGCCACCGGCGGCCTTCGCTATCGCGCTCACAAGAAGGCGCTTCTCTTCCAGGACTTTCACGGAACCCGCGCCGAGGCGGGCGGCGGCCTCGGCCTCGGTGATGCCGGCCGCGCCGACGATCAGCGCACGCTCCGGCGTTTGAAGCCGGTAAGGCAAGGTCAGGGGAAGGTGCCGTATATAATCGGATTGCATGTTTGGTATCACGGCTTGAAGTCCGCCATTGAGGAAAACCCCCGTGCCTGCGGGCACGGCGTCTCCAAAAACGGGATTGAGGCCGGGGGCGTGCCGCAGGTACGGTGATGCAATGGTGTCGGTTTTTCCTTCGGGACCCCATGCCGAATCCAGAAATGTGATATCTCCAAACATCTTGTACTGGGCAAGCTCCTTGTACGGCGAGAGGGGAGGGGTAAGAAAGGGGTAGAGCGCAAGCAGCGCCGCAATGCATAGCGGAACCTTCCACTTTGCCGAGGCCGTCCGTCCCAGAAGGATCGAGGCGGCGGCCGCCGCGCACACGCAGAGAACCGCCGCAAGGTTCTGGCTGGAAGAGGCCGCCAGCCAAAGCGCTCCCCCCGCCGCCCCGCCGGCCATATCGGCAAAATATATTTTACCCGCGTGGGCGGCATGCCGTTTCATTATTCCGGTGATGACGAGCGACGACAGGAAAAAGGGGACGCCAAAGAGCGGGTAATATGTGGCAAGGTGAAAAAGCTCGTGTATGTTCCACTCAAGCTGAATGGGATCGAACTGAACCAGGCCGGACAGGGACAGCGAGGCCGGATATGAAAGCCCCAGGAAAAGCGCTCCCTGTTCCCATTCTATTTTTTCCAACATGGCGGGGAAGAGGTGGAGGAAAATCCCGGCGCAGCCGATGCCGAGCAGCGCGGCGGAAACGATGAGCGAGGCGAAGTGGTGCCCGGTGGTGATGACGAACAGCGACGCAAGGCTGATCTCGAAGAGCAGCGTTGAAAGGGTTATGAAAAAAACTCCGGCAAGCGTTCTGCCGCTCATTTCATCGCCTTGCCGGTCATCGGGACAAACCGGACGGGGAGGGAGTAGCGTATTTCGACGGCGTCCCCCTTCCTGGTGACGACCGCCAGCGTCTGGAAAAAGAATGACCGTGAAAGGGGCAGTATCAATCTTCCGCCTTCCTTCAGCTGTTTGATAAGGGGCGGGGGGATGTGATTGGCGGCGGCGGTTATCATGATGGCGTCAAACGGCCCGTGCTCCTCCCAGCCGTAATAGCCGTCCCCCATGCGCGCATGGATGTTTGTATAACCGTCCTGTTTGAAACGGGCGCTGCTCCGGCGGTGGAGAACCGGCTTTATCTCGATGGTGTAAACTTCTTTGCAGAGGCGGGAAAGCACGGCGGCCTGATAGCCGGAGCCGGTGCCTATTTCAAGGACCCGCTCGCCGCCATGTAATTCCATCAGTTCGCTCATGAATGCCACAATAAACGGCTGCGAGATCGTTTGCCCCTCGCCTATCGGCAATGGCCGGTCCTCATAGGCCGATGACATGATTGTCGGCGGAACGAATTTGTGCCGCGGAACCGTTTTCATCGCATCGATGACGCCGGGATCCTGAATGCCGTTTGCGATGATCTGGTTTTCCACCATGCCGTTCCGTTCGGCGGAATAATCGCCGGCCCGGGAAACGGCCGGCGCAAAAAGGAGAAGGGAAAAAATTAAGGCATGCCATCGGACAATAAACCGTCCCATGTCCATATTCTCTCATATCATTTTGCCCGGCAGTCTCTTTCATGGAGCAAGTACGGTTGGGAATATTGGTGAATTTGGCGCGTGTGGCTGCCGGTGAAGCGGTTGGCGTATCTGGAGTATTTGTCCGTTTTGGCGGTTCTGAAGAGGTTGACGCGCCTGGAGCCTCTTGACGGGCTTGAAGGGGGATTTACGGCAACGGATTTGACGCATCTGGCGTTTTTGCATGAATTGCACGAAGCTGAAAAGGGGGCTAAAACCACCCCCGTTTCAGGGACAAAACCGGTCCGTTAAAACTCCCGAAAATGCGAAAAATATACCCCGCGAAAAATATCGAGGGCATCCTTCCGGAAGACTTGACAGAAAAGCGCTCCGGCCTTATAGTTCTAATTATGTCGAAGTATAGAAGTAAAACCGCAAAGGCGGCCGCCGCCTTCGGGGCGCTCTCCAACCCCCACCGGCTGCAGGCGTTCCTCCGCTTGCTGGATTGCTGTCCCCCCGGTACCGCCTGCTCTATCGGCAGCGGCGAGGCGGCCATGTACGTGGGGGAACTGGGAAAAGGGCTTGGTATCGCCCCTTCGACACTGTCCCACCACATCAAGGAACTGCGCGCCGCCGGGCTTATCAGCCTGACGCGGCGCGGGAAGAACATCGAATGCCGCGTGGAGCCGGAGCGGGTGGCCGAATTGGCCGCTCTCTTCGCGCCCGCAACCGGCGTGGGCATTAACAAGGCTGATAAGGAATTGACGCGATGGAAAAAGAAGTGAACAACGACGCGGTGCGCCAGGGCGTGCGCGCCAACTATGCCCAGGTCGCCCGTTTCGGCAATATCGGCGGATGCTGCGCCCCCGCTGATGGCGCGGCGGAAAGCTCCTGCTGCGGCGGCGAAAACGATCCCGCGGCCGAGCACGCCAAGATGGCGTCGCTGGCGATGGGCTATAGCGCCGCCGATCTCGATGGCTTGCCCGAAGGGGCGAATATGGGACTCGGCTGCGGCAACCCGCAGGCCATCGCCTCCATCCGCGCGGGCGAAACGGTGCTCGATCTCGGCTCCGGCGGCGGGTTCGACGCGTTTCTCGCCATGCGGCAAACCGGCTCGGAGGGCAGAGTGATCGGGGTCGACATGACGCCGGAGATGATAAGCAAGGCGCGCAAAAACGCCGTCACGCTGAACGCCGGTAACGTCGAGTTCCGCCTTGGAGAACTCGAGCATCTGCCGGTCTCCGACGACATGGCGGACGTGATCATCTCGAACTGTGTCATCAACCTGTCGCCCGACAAGGCGCAGGTGTTCCGCGAGGCGTACCGCGCGCTGAAGCCGGGTGGGCGGCTGGCGGTCTCTGATGTGGTGGCCACGGCGCAGCTGCCGGATGACGTGCTGAACGATCTTAAAATGCTGAGCGGCTGCATCGCGGGGGCCGCGTTTATCACCGACATTGAACGGATGTTGCGCGAGGCCGGATTTGAAGATGTCCGCGTCACCGCGAAGGAAGAGAGCCGCGAACTTATCCGCGCTTGGGCGCCGGGCCGCCGCGTGGAGGAGTATGTGGTATCGGCCAATATTCAGGCGGCGAAGCCGAAAAGCCGCGCCTGATTTTTAGAGGTTACGCCGCGGCGGGTTTGGATCCGCATCCCTTGCGGCAAGGGCAATAGGCGAACGCGACCGCGGCCCAAAAGCCGAACCGGAACGTCATGGCGATAACCGTTCGCATTTCATATGCGCCGCCCATCAGTATGGTGACGCCGAATGCGATGAACACTACGAGTGTGGCGGCAGCAATGGCCGCGGAGACCGCGCCCGCCCATCGCGCGGATTTCCAGATCCCGATTCCCGCGGCGATGTACGCAAAACCGGCCATGAAATTGAACCAGACGACGAACGGCACATAATTGCCGGCGGTCTGGCGGGCGGCTTCGGAAAATAAAACCGATCCCCCCGCTTTTACGGTCAACAATCCAAACAGTATCGCGAATATTGAAAGGGGCTTTGCCCACTTCGGCGCGGTCGAATGGTCTTTATCCACGGATTTGGTATATGCTGGAAATGATCGTGGGGAGGCTCATCTCGATATCGTGTCCGGGCCCCGGCTTGAGGATCACATCGTCGATGTGCGATTCAGGGCGCAGGAGATCGGAGGCCTTGTCCGGCGAGCCGGTGATGACGATAAATCGGGGCATTTTATCCTTCAGGTTTTTCCGCATCGCATTCACCAGTCCGAAGGCGTCGCCGTCCGGCAAAATATTGTCGGAGATGACAATGGCGAAGGGGCCGTCGTTTTCAACGGCCCGCAGCGCTTCCCGCATGTCCTTGGCGGCGGCGACCTGGAGGCCGATGGAGCGCAAAAATATGCCGAACCGCTGCTGTTGGGCCTCGGATGATAACACCAGCAGCAGCCGGACATTGTTTGCCAGCAAGGGGCCTTTGCGCTGGATGAGGTCCATGAACGCTTTGGAGAGCAGGTGATCCCGCTCCAAAATCTGCGGGGAGAAGATGTTGGGAACAGTTCCATGTTCGTATGCCCGCAAGCGGTTGCTGGCGACCAGTGTGGACATTTTTTTCTCCAAGCGGGCGCGGCAGCGAAGTATCGCCTGCTGGAAAAGGTCGTCGTTAACCGGCAATTCCACGAACGCGGAGAGGCCGGCGTTGTACGCCGCCACCATGTTTGGGATGGACGGTTGCCGGTCGGCGATGACCGTTTCAAACGGCGTCCGCAGCGTTTCGAGGTTGTTGATTACCTTCACGCAGAAAAGATCATCCCACACCGGTGGAATGAAAATGATGCCGGGGTCGCGGTCTTTGAACAGCGTGATTGCGGCTTCGGCATCCTGCGGCATTTCCACTTCCTCGGCGGGGATGTCGCTGGTTTTCAGCGCCGCCACGAGGGAAGGGTCAGGCCGGAATGTTCCGCTTATGATGAAGTAAGAGTTCACGGCTATTCGAACCTGCTGAATTTGACCGCCTGCGCGCCGTAGTGCCGCGTCAGTATCCGCACGAGGGATTCTTCCAGCAGGCCGGGCTCCACGGGGCTGGCGAAAAGGACTTTCAGCTTTCCGTACATGTAACCTTTTTCGATATCTTCCAGCGGCGGCACGGTTCCCAACACATCGCCGATTTCGGTGAAACGTTTATAGATAAGGCAGGCCACAAGGAACGCGGGTTGTTTCCCCGCGTCGAATTCGATGTAGGCCATGTAGGCGGGAATCATTTCTTTTTTGTATTTGTTGGCGCGGTACCACGCCTCATGCGAGAGCTGTACCGTTTCGGCGGTTACGTCGGTTTCGCGGCGGATCTGGGGCTTTTCCTCGGGCAGGATTTTCGCGCTCGCCTCGAGGATGGCGGTGGAAGGCTGATCGGCCCACTGCCCGGCTTTGCTGGTGCGGACGACCTCTTCGATATAGGCCACGCCGTCCATAAGTATGTCCATCACCTCGGCGCTCATCTGCATTTTGCCGCCGCGTACGCGGTCCAGCACCGATTCAACGCTGTGGATGGTGGCCCCGCCTTTGGCGAAACCGATCATGATGAAGTTGCCCTTGATGGTGTGGTACATGCGGAAGGCTTTATTGATATGTTCGGTATTTCCCGTATCCGATTCCAGCGCGAAAAGCGCTTCATTGAGTGCGGGCATGAGTTTTTCGATTTCCACGATGAATTCCTGCGTGGCGGCCGCGGCATCCTCGGCCCGGATGCCGCCGGTGTCGCCAAGCGAGGCTGTTTCGGTCTCGGCGGGGGCGCGCTGTTCCCCCGCTTCGGGGATTTTAACCGTGGCGGCCGATGCGCCCTTTTTTCCAATCTCCGGCGTTTTCCGCAATCCCCGTACGCCCCGTTTGCCGATGGCCCGGTCTATGAGCGACGGCACGTCGACGATGAATCCCAATTTCCGTCCCCCCAGAATGGTGGTGCCTGAAAGGCCGTTTACGGTCAGCGCGCCGTTAAAGGGGATGATGACAAGTTTCTGCGGTGAAAAGAATTCCGATATCTTCAGGGCTATCGTGAACCCTTTGTGGTCGACCACCAGCACTTGCACCAGGCCGCTTGTGTCCTCGAGGGGCCCTTTGTCAATGACTTCGTTAAGGCTGTACAGCGGCAGGAGGTGTCCCAGATACTCTATCATCTCCCCCTTTTGCATCGAGGTGTGCAGGTCTTTGCGCTCCACCGAGATGGTGGTGACCACGCTGTTAATGGGGAATGCGAAGAAGAAATTGCCCGAACGGACCACCAGCGCGTCCAGTATGTTGACGGCGGATATCAGCGGCACGCGGAAGGTGAACAGGCTCCCTTTGCCGGGCGTGCTGCGGAATGTGACGATCCCCCCCATGCCGGTGATCTGCTCGCGCACCACGTCCATGCCCACCCCGCGCCCGGAAACTTCGGAAACCGCGGCCGTGGTGGAGACCCCCGGCATGCACATGATCTCCAGCGCGTCATCTTCGGTAAACGGGTCTTCCTGCTTGATGATACCCATGGCGATGGCCTTTTGCCGCAATGCCTGGATGTCCACCCCTTTGCCGTCGTCCTCGATTTCAATGAAGGTTTCGTTTTCGCTGTTGGATGCGCGCAGCGACACCACTCCCTCTTCCGGTTTTCCGGCGCGTTGGCGGGTGAGGGTGTCTTCAATGCCGTGATCGATGGCATTGCGCAACTGGTGGGAGATGGGGTCGTAAAGTTTCTCCACGATGGTCTTGTCCACGGTGGTCGATTCCCCCTCGAACTCGAAGCGGACCCGTTTGCCGGTTTTGCGGGCGATGTCGCGCACGAGGCGGCGGGTGCGGAAAGAAAGGTCCGTCAGGTCCACGGTGCGGATGGCCTGCACCAGATGGTGCAGGTTCGACGAGATAATGGCGGAGGTGCTGGCGAGGTCCTTTGCCCCCTCCACCGTTTCACGGGCGACCGGCGTTTTTTTGTCGTGGAGCTGCTGAAGATGTTTGTATGTCAGGTCGAGGTTGCTGGAGGTGATGATCACCTCGCCGGCCAGCGTTAACAGCTGGTCGAGGTTTGCCAGCTTCACCAGCATGTTTTCGGCTTGGCCGTGTTTTTCTGTCATGGTTCTCCCGGTTCCCTACGCTGCGGGGAGCACGGTGGTGGTGATACGCGCGATCACCCTTTCCACCAGGTCCTGTTCTATCGGTTTGGAAATGTAATCGTCGGCGCCGGTGCGCAACCCTTTTATGATGTAGTTGCCGTCCACATGGGTCGATACTACCACGATGGGCAAGGTTCGCAGTTCCGGGATTTTGCGGATCTCAAAGCAGAGCTCGAAGCCGTCCATCTCCGGCATGACGATGTCGGTGAAGACGATGTCGACCCTGTTGGTGCGCAATACATCGAGGGCTTCAACGCCATTGGCGGCTTCCAAAACCTGGATGCCGAGAGTTTGCAGGATGACCACCAGCTTTTTACGGGTATTTTCGTAATCGTCAACGGCAAGGGCCTTCAGGCCTTCAAATGTTCCCGGCATATCCGCCTTGCTCCCCAAAATGGTTTCCGCCTCAATGACACACGGCAACCCGCTGGATTTCTTCTCCCATACTACCAAATTTACCTTCGCAGAGAACTATTTTAATTCTCCCGGTTTGCCGGGGATATTGATTTATAATCAATTATCCGTTACATTCTCACCGGTTCCACCGGTTTTCGCATTTTTATTGTGAGGATTTTTTTGATATGAGACATTTCAATCCCTGGCACTCACTTGAAATGGGTGAAAACGCCCCTTCCGTCGTCAACGCGCTTATCGAGATACCCATGGGGTCGAAGGTAAAGTACGAACTGGACAAAAAAAGCGGCCTGATGGTTGTCGACCGGGTGCTGTACGGCGCGGTTTATTATCCCGCCAATTACGGTTTTATCCCGCGCACCTATTGCGAGGATAACGACCCGCTGGACATTCTGGTGCTTTGCCAGGAGGAGGTGCTGCCCCGAACCATTATGGAGGCGAAGGTGATCGGCTCCATGGCGATGATCGACGGCGGGGCGGAAGATGACAAGATCATCGCCGTGTTCCCCGGCGATCCCGCTTTCGCGCAGTACAACGACATCAGCGAGCTGCCTAAATTCCAGCTGGCGGAACTGCGGAAGTTTTTCGAAGATTATAAAAAACTGGAGAACAAGGCGGTGAAGATAGAGGATTTCTACCACCGTGATGGGGCCATCCAGATGGTGCGCGACGCGATGGCTCTGTACGAGGCCAATAAAGACAGGCTCCGCGAAGGTATCTGACCGGCGGCGTTTGCGGCGCGCGGCGCACGGCGGTTATAATCATCCCATGGCGGTAAACCTGAAAAGTATCCGGGAGAAAGTGGAGGCCGGTCTGCGCCTATCCTCCGAGGAGGGCGTATTCCTGATGACCGCGCCCGACTTGCTGGAGATCGGGGCCATCGCGAATATCGTCCGCCGCCGCAAGAACGGCAACCGCGCCCACTACATCGTCAACGCCCACATCAACCACACCAATATCTGCGTGAACCAGTGCCGCTTCTGCGCCTTTCAGCGCGGCGCGGATGAGGAGGGGGCGTATACCATGAGCCTCCAAACGGTGATGGAGGAGGCGAAGGCGGGTTATGCGCCCGGCGTGTCGGAATTCCACATCGTCGGCGGGTTGCACCCGGACCTGCCGTACGGTTATTACCGCGGCATGATCGCATCGCTTCATCAGGCCTATCCCGATGTTCACCTGCAGGCGTTCACTGCCGTGGAGATAGATTATTTCGCGCGCATCGCCGGTATGGGGGTGGAGGAGACGCTACGCGATCTCAAGGATGCGGGTCTCGGTTCGCTTCCCGGCGGCGGGGCGGAGATATTCGATCCCGTCATCCGCAAAAAAATCTGCCCGGATAAAATATCCGGCAAACGCTGGCTGGCGGTTCACGAGGCGGCGCACCGCGCGGGGATGCGCTCCAACGCCACCATGCTGTACGGCCACATCGAATCGCCTGAACACCGCATTGATCACCTGATGCAACTGCGCGGGCTGCAGGACCGCACCGGCGGTTTTCTCACCTTTATTCCGCTGGCGTTCCACCCCGTCAATACCGATTTCGACAACCGGCATTTCACCACCGGCCAGCTCGACATACGGATGCTGGCGGTGTCGCGCCTGATGCTGGATAATTTCGACCATATCAAGGCGTTTTGGATCATGATAACGCCGCAGATTTCGCAGTTGTCGCTCTTCTTCGGCGCGGACGACGTGGATGGCACCGTGATAGAGGAAAAAATAACCAACGCCGCCGGCGCCCAGAGCGGCAAGGCGCTTACCGAAGCCCGGTTGGTGGGGCTGATACGGGAGGCCGGTTTCGAGCCGTTCAGGCGCGATACCCTGTACAATCCTGCCGCCGCGCCGGAACCGGCTTCGGTATGAGGCGGGCCGGATGCCGCTGACAGACCTCGCCCGGCAGTATCTGCTGGGGGAACGTTTAAGATTCGGCTGCCACGATTTTCTCAATTCGCAGCCAATCGTCTACCCGATCAAAGAAGGGCTGGTCGATACCCCATTCGAAACCGTTTTCGCCCCGCCCGGCGAGCTGGCCGATATGTTAAAGGGGGGGGAACTCGACTTGGCATTCATACCCGCTGTGGAATACGCCCGCATCCACGGGTTACGCATTGTGCCCGGCTTTTCCATCGCCGCGCTCGGCCCGGTAAAGACGGTGCTTCTATTCTCGAAGCATAAAATAGAAGAGATCGAAACCGTGGCGGTGGATCACCGCAGCCGGACATCAGTTTCGCTGCTGCGGGTGTTGATGGCGGAATTTTACAAAAAAGAGGTGGAGTTCGCCATCACGCGCGATGTGCACGATTTCATCGATGCCGCGGAGGATGCCACGTTGGTGATCGGCGATGAATCGTTCCGCGACGCGCGGGGGCGGCATGTCTACGACCTTTCGGAACTGTGGCACCAGTTTACCGGATTGCCGTTCGTTTTCGCGGTGCTCTGCGTGGCGCCGGGGTGCGAGGCCCGCGACGCGGTGGCGGCATTGCGCCGGGCCAAGGAGATGGGCATGGGAATACGGGATGAGATTTGCAGGGATTCCGCCGTGCGCGCGGGTATTACGGTGGAGGAGTGCCGCGATTACCTGATAAACAGAATCCGGTATGATTTGACAGATGGGGATATCAAGGGACTGAAGTTATTCCTCGAATTGGCGCATAAGCATCAGGTGGTGCCTGCGTTCGCGCCGGTCGTGTTTTACCACGGCTGACCCTCCCCCGCGCCGTCCGCCGGTATGGACGGGACTATTCTTCCCGCCGTTCTTTTCCCAGGCATCCCACGCAGCGCTCAGCCGTTGGGAGCACTTTGCTCAGCAGATAGTACGCGGCGATCAGCGCTATCACAATGCCGGTGCTTACCACCAGCTCCTTGATGGAACGGGCAAAGAACTCGGCGGCCATGTTCTCCTGCACGCTCATCATGGCGCTCACCATAAGGATGCGCCGGATGGATGAGATCACGCCGATGAGGATGAACGGCGTGAGCGAAATGCGCCGCTCGGTGAGGTACAGCAGCACCGTGCTGAAAATCTCCAGGATGATGACCACCAGCAGCACGTCGTTCACCACGTTGAGGATGTTGATGGTGGTAAGGCCCTTGGCCAGGTGCATCAACGCGATGCCGATGAGCGTCGCCGCCGACAGAAAAAGGATGAAGGCGATGAAGTAGTAGGCGATGTCCTCGGCGAAGTAGAGCCGGGCCAGCACCGACGGTTTTTCCCGCATCATCACGCCGGGGTAGAACTTGTCTTTTCTCGCGTTGCACCGGGGGCAGGCCCATGTGTGCGAGAGCGCGGTGAATGGCGTGCCGGGAGCCACGCCGCCGATCGGATCACCTTTTTCGGGATCGTAAATGTACCCACATACGCTGCATTGGTATTTTTCCACTGCCAACTTCTCCTAGTTTGACATAACAAAACCATAATAGCGTATTACCGTGGCGTTTGTGAACCGGGAAGGGGCGGGGCTATTTCAGGCTTCGGGAGCCTTCATGCATTCCTTGAACCACGCGCAAAATTCATTCGAGCAGTTGTGGTAGCGGCGGAAGCAGTCGCTGTTCCATTCTGAAAGCTGGATGTTCCTGGCATGAATGGTACGCAACACGTCTTCCTTCGTCATTAACTTGTATGGGGAATCAACGGCCAGCGCTTTGGAAAACTCCTCGATCTCGCTTTTTGTCATGGCGCACACTCCTTTCCCTCCAGCTTCATTTTACCAAAGAACCTTGCCGCGTCATAATGCATTGAATAACCGTCGCTTGCGGGAGAACTTTTTGGGGCGTGAGCATGAGAAAATTACAGGATTGAATTAACGCATGCTCTTAACAGGATACGCGCAATTCAGCATCAAAACCATGCCTGGCATTTCTAAAAAGGCCTTTCATATTGGGCGGATACTCAAAATGTATTGCGGAGAAGCGGCTTCAGGTGCGCGCTTCCACGCTTCCCATCCAGGCGATGCACTCGGCCATTTTTTGCTTCATCTCGTTTAATGGATAGTACGCCCTGCCGCCGTGGCCGGGAAGTATCCATTCAAAGTCGTACGCCGCCAGCCGTTTCATCGAGGCGGTCTGTTCTTTCCACGAATACCAGCAATGGTTGTTGAACGCCGTGGGATGGGTACGGTTCTGGTTTTGCGCCAGGTGGTCACCGGTGAAAAGGAACGTGCCGTACAGCAGGCAGATGGAGCCTTTGGTATGCCCCGGCACCGGGATAACCAGCAGGTCGCCTTCCTGGCGCACCGGCTCAACGCCTTCTATCGGTATCTCCACCGCATTCAGTCCGCGATGCAGGTCTGAACGGTGCATGATCCGCTTGCAACCGAAATGCGCGGCGAATCGCTCGTGTTCCCCCACATCATCCTTGTGCGTGAGCAGCATGAGCGCCACGCCGCCCATCTGTTCGAGGCGCCGTACCAGGGCCGGCTCAAAACGCGGCGAATCTATAAGCACGTTCCCCTGTGACCGTTGGATAAGGTATGAAGATGCGCCAAAACTGAGCGGCGAGTTATAGCCGTTGTAGTACACGTTGTCCGCGATCTTTTGGGGAAAAAGCCCGATGGCCGCCGCATCCGTCTCTTCCGCTGATGGGCCGATGGAACCGGCGGGACATGCCGCGCTTGCCATCAGCGCCAGCGCGCGCTCTTCATCGTTTGTTGGCTGATGTTGAACGTATGATTGCCCGTGGCGCTCGGCGTAGATAGCCGGAGCCACGGCGCGGCACGCGCCGCTGTTGATGCAGGTGGCATCGACGAAAAATTCGCCGGCCATATTTGCCTTTAGTGATTTTGATCGATCGGCCATGTTCCGCCTCCAAAAGGGCTGCTTTATATGTCAATTATACCACTTGATAAAAAGTTGCGGTGATAGTCCTCTGGCTGATGTTGTTGCCGGGTGGGGATGACCGGTCCCGGGTTTGGTGAAAAAGTTTTGCATTTTGGCCCGTTAGTAAGGTTAGAATAACCTGCGTATATGCGTGAAATAGCGGTTGTTGATATCAGGGACGGCTTTAGCGCCGCCGCCGTGTATGCCGAAGGGCTGCAAGGGGGGGGCGTGAAGGGGACGGCTTTGGTAAAGGGTTCCTTCCTGCAGGAAGCGACCGCCACGCAGGTAAAAGAGGCCCTTGGCCGCATTTCCCCCGATCCCGATTATCTGATGCTCCTGTTGCCGCGCTCCCTGTTCCACCTTGCTTCCACGCATATCCCCGCCCGCGATGCCGAAATGCTGGCGCGGATGATGGAATTCGAGGTGCCGCGCCATTTTCCCATTCCCGCCGACCGCCTTGTCCACTCCTACACGGTGGCGGAGCGGACGGATGACGGTTACACGGTGAACCTGGCGGGGCTGAAGCTGGAGGATTTCAACGCCTATTACAACGCCGCCCGCGCGGCGGGATTGCATGCCGATATTGTTTCGATCTTTTCCGGGACGTTTTTACCGGCGGCGGGCGATGCGCCCCGCGCTTCCGCCGACATCGCGCGCGACGGCGTTGAGCTGACTTTGGCGCGCGGAAAAAAGGTTGTCTATTCCCGCTGGTGCCGCTTCAAACCGGAGTTGAACGAAGAAGATTTTTTCAGCGCCGGCATTCTGGCGGATACCTCCGCCCCGCAAGTGGCCGATCAGATCGCCGCCGAACTCAACCGGCTCAAGCTGGTGACCGGTATCGAAAATCTTCCGGAATACCTGGATACCCTCTCGCTCACCGGCGGCGCGCCGCGGCTGCGGCAGGCGGTGGCAAACCGCCTTGCTTCACGGATGGAACTGAAAAACGCCAAAGTGAAAACCCTCCCCGCGGAAAAAGAAAATGACGGTCTGGAATATGCCGCCGCCGCGGCCGCCGCGGCCGGACTTTATCAGGAAGGGGCGGCATTTAATTTTATTCCCAAAACCCATCGGCGGCTGCGGCATCACGTCGCGCGGCGGCTGTTGCGCGGCGCGGCGGCGGTTATTGCCGCGTTGCTGGTCGTGTGGGCAGGCACCGCATACGGCATACGCTGGAAGGCGGTGCGCGGCTTCGAGGCGGAACTGGCCGCGTTAAAGCGGGAGGCCCGCAAAGGGGAAGGGCTGCAACTGAAGATGGGGGAATACCAGGCCCAGTTCGACGGGTTCAACGCTTTTGCCGCCCAACGGTCGTTTAACCTCGAAATGCTTACGGCACTCACGGGCGGGTTGCCGCGCGACACCTTTATCACCGAGCTTGAATTCCGTCCGTGCGTGGTCGCCGTTTCCGGCATCTCCGCCAATGCCACCGCCCTGCTAAAGGTGATGGAGGGGACGGGCGGCATGAAAAACGCCCAAATGCTGGCGGCGGTTCAGACCACCCCCACAGGGGAACGCTTCAAGCTGGGGATGGAGTGCAAATGATGGACTGGTCCCGTTTTTCCCGGCGTGAGCGGTTCTGGCTGTTGTATGGCGGCGGCGTTATTATTGTCATCCTGATGTACTTTGCCGTGGCTGAACCGCTGATGGACCGCTACCGCGCGATGTACGGTGAAATCGCCGGGTTGGCGGAGCGTGTGGCCCGCTACCGGGCGGTGGTGGCCGGCGCCGGGGCGGAAGGGCGGCGGCAGGGAACATATGACGCCGCCCTGAAATCGGTGGTGGCCGCCAGTTTCACCGCCGATACCGATGCGCTGGCCGCCGCGCAAATGACCGAACTGGTGCGGGCGAAAGCGTTGGCCGCCGGCATCACGCTGGGAACAAGCAAACCGGAAAAGGCGGCGGATTTCCGCGGGTACCGCGCCCTCAATTTGAGCGTGACGTTCAACGCCCCGCTTGCGGCGCTGGCCAGTTTCATGCGGGAATTGGAGAACGACCAGAAACTTATGCGGATAACCGAGGCGAAGATCGCCTCGCAAAAGCAGGATTATCCCGACGACGTGGCGGAGACCCTTTCGGTGCGGCTGTTGATCGCCGGCCTGCGGTATCTGCCCCCCAACACAGCTACGGAGACAAAATAATGAGTACGGATAAACGGATACGGGAAATGCTCGCGCCGATCCTTGAGCGTGAAGGGGTGACGCTGTACGACATTGATGCCGTCGCCAGCGGTCCCCATCAGCATTTGAAGATATACATCGACCGGCCTGACGGGGTGAAATTGGCCCACTGCGAAGCGGTGAGCCACCAAATCTCGGCGCTGCTCGATGTGGAGGATATGTTCGCGGCGCACTACGTCCTTGAGGTTTCGTCGCCGGGGCTTACCCGCAAGCTGACCAAAGAGGAGCATTTCGCCAAGAGCACGGGGCATTTCGCCCGCGTGGTGTTCAGGAAAGGGTTTGCCGGGCCGGACAAGGCCGACGGCATATTGGAAGCCGCGAATGGCGGCAAATACCGGATCATTCCCGTGGAAGGGGTGCCGGTGGAATTTTTCTTTAACGATGTGGCGCGTGCCAGACTGGATTTGAACGAATGAAACAGGATCTTAAGGAAATAATAGATGAAGCCGCGCGCGAGCGTGGCATCGGCGGCGATGTATTGGTGACCGCCATTGAAAGCGGTATCGCCCTGGCGGCGCAACGCAAGAGCGGCGAGCACAACCTGCGCGCCAAGTTCAACACGGATGACGGCACCTTTTCGTTGACGCAGGTGTTGGCGGTGAAGGACGAGCCGCTGGACGACAGCGAAATATCCCTGGCTGAGGCGCGTGGGGTGAAGGAAGACGTCCGTTCCGGCGATATGCTGGAGATACCCTTCGATTTTCCCGATCTGGGAAGGCTGGCGGCGCAGACAACCCGTGGGGTGATGCGCAAAAACCTGCGTGAACTGGAGATGGAACAGCGGGTGGCGGCCTTGGCGGCCGATTATGGCAAGCTGATCGTGGCGACCGTGGTGGGGAAAAGCGAACGCGACGAGTATCTGCTGAAAGCGGGGGAAACCCTGGCGGTGCTCTCCCGGAAAGAGCAGGCCTTCCGTGAAAGTTTTCATAATGGCGAGGTTATCAAGGTTATCATTGTCGGCGCGGAGCCGGGTGGCGATGGGCCGGTGTACAGCGTATCGCGTACGCACCCGCTGCTGTTGCGCCACCTCTTCGCCCGTGAAGTGCCCGAAGTGGCTGATGGCGCGGTGGTGATCAAGGCGCTGGCGCGTGATACCAGCGGACGGGCCAAAGTGGCGGTGATCAGCACCAAGCCGAATGTTGACCCGGTTGGCACCTGCATCGGCCCGGCGGGGCAGCGGGTGAAAAACATCATCAAGGAACTCAAAGGGGAAAATATCGACATCATCCCGTGGTCGGAAAATCCGGAGGAATTCATCGCCGCCGCGCTGACGCCGGCGAAGGTGAAACGGGTGCGGTGCGATTGGACCGCGATGACCGGTTACGTGGAGTTGGAGCCGGATCAGCAGTCCATCGCGGTGGGCAAGGGGGGGCTGAATATACGCCTCGCCTCGCGCCTCACCCGCTGGACCATCAATGTGAAATGACCCGCGGGCCGGGTCAGATGCCGAACAGCTCTTTTTCGATCTGCGCGCAGATGATGTGGCCGATCAGGATGTGCGCCTCCTGAATCCGCGGCGTGTCGGACGAGGGAACGTGAACGCAGACATCGGCGGATGCGGCGAGCTTGGATTCGAGATTCGAACCGGTGAGGCCGGCGGTTTTGATATCCATCAGTTTTGCTTTCAATATGGCCTGCACCACGTTCGGACTGTTGCCACTGGTGGTGATGCCGATCAGCAGGTCGCCCGGCTTTCCCAGCCCTTCAATCTGTCTGGCGTAAATGGCCCCAAAGTCGTAATCATTGCCAATGGCGGTGATGGCGGAGGTGTCTACGGTGAGCGCGATGGCGGCCAACGAGGGCCGGTCTTTGCCGAAACGGCCAACCAATTCGGCTGCGATGTGCTGACAATCGGCGGCGCTGCCGCCGTTGCCGCAGAGCATTATCTTGCCGCCGTTTTTGAGTGTCTGGGCGGCTGTCCGCCCAATGGCTGATACCGCTAAAGATACAGAGGCATCTGCGGCAAGTAATTGAATAACCGAGGTGTGAGAGCTAACTGCTTCTTTATAAATGTGTTCCATTGACCGGATTATACATAAACTTGGTATGAATACCAACTAGGGCTTTTAGGCGTATAATGTAATTGAGAGAAGGGCCTGAGTGCCCGAAATTATAGCGAATACGGAATCGGTCGCCTTGCTGTCTAAGGATAAGCCTCCTTACTCAGATTCCCCTAACCTCCCCCAAGGCGACCGATTTTTCTACCATCTCGGCCCTATTTGTTTCCATGTTGATTGTTGTCCGCGGGGCTGGATTGTCCACTTCATGTAGGCTTCGCGGCGAATAAAAAGTCTTTTTGTTCCTGTAAAACGGTCATGGTTCAGACCACGAAGCGCCGGACGCGGGGGATCAGCTCCTCCAGCAGGATTGGCTTGGTAATAAAGTCATCGGCTCCCAGGCTGAACGCCTTTTCCCGCGCGGCGATGTTCGAGTTAGCGGTAATGACCATCGTGGGAATGAGCTGTGTCTTCGGATTTTTCCGCAGTCGTTCCAACAATTCAAAGCCGTCCATCACCGGCATCATGGCATCGATGATCATCAGGTGGGGAAGGCCGTTTTCCAGCAGTGCAAGCGCCATTTCGCCGTTTTCCGCATCCAGAATATCCGCCCCAAGGCTTTCCAACAGGCCTTTAAGCATGATGCGCGTCATCCGGTCATCGTCCACAATAAGGATTTGAGGTTTCACTTCCGGCAGGGCGAGGTAAAAAACGCTGCCGGATCCCGGTCTGCTTTCAGCGCGGATTGTACCGTGATGGGCCTGCATGATGTCCTGGGCCAGCGGCATGCCCAGCCCCGTCCCTTTTTCGCCGGCGGTGCCTGTGGTAGTGAATTTTTCCTCGTGCCTGAAAAGTTTGGCCAATGCCGCCGCGTCCATGCCGACCCCCTTGTCGCGCACGGCAAGAACGCCCGGCTCCTCCCGCGGCGCGAAAATATGGATCGTCCCGCCGGGGTTCGAGAACTTGATGGCGTTTGAAACAACGTTGAAAAGCGCCTCGCTAAACAGGTTGAGGTCGGCGTAAAGGCGCATGTGCGGGGGGATGTCGTTGGCGATAGCGACCCCTTTTTTGGCGGCGGCGTGCGCCAGGCGGTCCTTCACCGACATGGCGGCGAAGGCCGCATCGAAAAATCGCGGCTGGGGGATGATGGAGCCGGTCTGGATGCGGCTGATACTGATAAGCTCTTCCATCAAGGATGACATTTCTTCCACCGTTTCCAGCACCTGTTGCAGCGTCCGGGCGTGGCGGAGGGGGAGCGGCTCATCCGTATCCATCGCCGCGATTTTGATCCGGGTGCTGACGGATGTGAGGGGGGATTGCAGATCGTGCGCCACAACGGAAAGGAATTTATCTTTCAGGCGGGTGGCGTCCTCCGCGCGGCGGCGGGCCTCCTTGAGTTCGCTTTCCACATGTTGGCGTTCGATGGCGTAACGGACGGTGTGGGGAAGTATGGCCATGCTGTTCTCCCCTTTTATCAGGTAATCCTGCGCTCCCTGGTGCACCGCCTTTATGGAAATTTCTTCGTCGTCGAGGCCGGATAATATGATGACCGGCATATCCGGGGCCGCCGCGCGGATCCGAAGCAGCGAGTTGATCCCCTGTTCATCGGGAAGCGCGAGGTCCAGCAACACGGCGGCGAATCGTCTTTTTTCAAGCTCCAGCAGGGCGAGGGCTTCGGCGAGGCGCTCCACCTGGGTGATTTCGAAGGATATCTTTCCGCTATTGGCAAGGGCTTCCCGCGCCATGTAGGCATCCGCCGGGTTGTCCTCCACCAGCAGGATGTTGATGATGCTGTCCATCGATTTGCCCATTGCCATTCTCCTTATCCCTGCTTTCCCTAACAATATAACCCCCTCCCGCATGGCATTCAACCCGCGCGGAAAAACGCGCGAAGTCCGTCCGGATGGAAAAAGTATGCTGGAAAGCATCTGTCTGTTAGGGCGGGGGATGCCGGGGGTATAATCAATCATCTTATGATTGAGAGATATTTTAAGATTAGGGAACGGGGAAGCAGCCTCTCCACCGAGATGCTGGCGGGGCTGACCACTTTTGCCACGATGTCATACGTGATATTCGTGCAACCGGCGGTGCTGGGCGCGGCAGGGATGGATTTCGGATCGGTACTCACCGCCACCTGCCTTTCCGCCGCCTTCGGCTCTATTCTGATGGGACTGCTGGCAAATCTGCCGATAGCGCAGGCTCCCGGCATGGGGCAGAACTTTTTCTTTGCTTTCACCGTCTGCGGCGTCGCGGCGATGGGGGGCTATGGATTCACCTGGCAGCAGGGATTGGGAACGGTGTTCCTGTCGGGGGTGATATTTGCGCTTTTTACGTTGGGGGGGATGCGCGACCGGGTGATGCGGGCGATACCAGCCTCGCTCCGGTACGCCATAGGTGCGGGGATCGGCCTGTTCATCGCCTTGATCGGATTTGAATGGGGCGGCGTTGTGACCGCCAGTCCCGGCACCATGCTGAAGCTGGGACATATCAGCCACGGCCCGGCCCCGATGGTGCTCGCAAGTGTGCTGGTCATCGCCCTGTTCATGGCGTTGCGGGTGCGGGGGGCCATCCTGATCGGCATCGGCTTCGCCGCCGTCTGGTCGTTACTGGGGGGCTACACCCAGTGGCATGGGCTGGCCGCCATGCCGCCATCAATAATGCCAACGCTGATGCAACTCGATCTGAGCGGGGCGCTCAGCCGGCAGCATATCGGCGTTGCGGTTTTCACCTTCACCGTGATGGTGCTGTTTGACAGCATCGGCACCATTACCGCCATCGCGCACGAGGCGCAATTGGTGAAAGACGGCGAGATACCAAAAGCGCGGCAAGCGCTGCTTTCGGACGCGGCGGCGACCGTCGCCGGATCGTTGCTGGGAACCAGCACCGTGACCAGCTATATCGAAAGCTCCACCGGCGTTGCGGAAGGGGGGCGCACCGGCCTCAGCGCGGTGGTGACCGGCGGCATGTTCCTGTTGGCGCTTTTCATTTATCCGCTGGCGCGGATGATCGGAGGTGGATATGAAATCGCCCCCGGCGTTTTTCTTTATCCGATAATCGCCCCGGCCATGATCGTGGTCGGCTCTTTCATGGTGCCGCTGGCGGCCCAGGTGGAATGGGAAAATCCGGCCGAGGCGATCCCGGCTTTCCTCACGATGGTGGCCATGCCGTTCACCTTTTCCATTACCGAGGGGCTGGCGTTCGGCCTCATCGCATACAGCGCGCTGCACCTGGGCATCGGAAGACTGCCGAAAACGCACCCGATAATCCATTTGCTCGCGGCGGCATTTTTACTCCGCTATTTCTTCCTCGGATAGCAGCCATGCGCATGATGCTTGCCGTGTTGTTATTGATAACGGCCTTCCGCACCGGTTCCGCGCGGGCCGAAACGCCGGTAGAGGTGTTGACGGTGTTTTACGTCAACGCGGAACCGCTCGTGGAACCGCTTTCAAAACTCCTTTCAGCGCAGGGGAGAATCGTCGCCGATCCGAAAAGCAATTCCCTCATCGTGCGTGACTCGCCGGCGAATCTTGAAGCAGTGCGGAGGGAACTGAAAAAACTCGATGTCCGGCCCCGCCGGGTGCGGATAACAGCCGCACTGATGCCCCGCAACCGGGGGGAAGATTCGGTGCGCTGGTTTTTCAGCACCGGCGATTGGGGGCAGGGGCATCTCAAGGATGGGCTTGATCTTTTTTTCGGCGTGGAGGGGACGCCGCTGACTGCCGGCAACGGTTTGCCCACGTTCGGGCGGCAGGAGTTGCTGATCGATGCCGGGGCGGAAGGAAAAATAGTGGTCTCGGACCGCGTGACGGATGCCGCCTTTCTATTCCGCTATGGCATCGCGGAGGGGTACATCGCCCCGCAGGCCCAATACCGCGATATCGGCACGGCCATCACCGTCACCTGCACAGTAACCGCGTCGGGCGGGGTGGAAGTGACGCTCACCCCCACTGTTCTTCGATTGGATGGGGGCAGTCCCATCCTCTTCCAAAAGGCTCATACGCTGGCGGTGCTGGAGCCGGGAAAGGCTCTTGTGCTTGGGGGCAATCAGAACGATCCCGAAAGTTTCGGCGCGCGGTTTTTAACGGTGTTCATGCCTGATGGCACATCGCAAAAGGCGCTGCTTTTGATGACCGCCAAGGCCGAGTAGGCCGGATTATCCCGGATTTCCGACCTGCCATTCCGCTATTGGCGGTGTTGGGGATGCGGGCGATGGTGTTGCGGCGGGGCTTCGTCTTTCACCACATGTTTCGAGATGATGCGGGTGATTGATTTTGCATGGCCTGTTTTGGGATCCAGTTCCACGATGACGGCGTTCATCACCGCTTCCCCTTTCGCCACCTCCATGAAGCGGTGTGGGATGCGGGTGTGGAACCGCTGTAACGCTTCGTGTTTGTTCAGGCCGATGACCGATTCAATGGGGCCGGCCATGCCGACATCGGTGATATAAGCGGTTTGGCCGGTTAACAGCCGTTCGTCGGCGGTCGGCACATGGGTGTGCGTTCCCAGCACGGCGGTCACGCGGCCGTCAAGATAGTATCCCATGGCCTGCTTCTCGCTACTTGCCTCGGCATGGAAATCGACAAAAATAATATTGGTCTCGCTTCGTACCTTTTGAAGCTGCTCGTCGGCTCCACGGAACGGGTCGTCGTAAAAGTCCATGAACACGCGCCCGATGAGGTTGATGACCCCGATGGAAACACCGTCTTTGACATACACCCCCGCGCCACGTCCCGGCACCTGATTAGGGGGGTAATTGGCGGGGCGGAGGATCCGTTTATCCTCTTCCAGCAGTTTCAGCGCGACCTTTTTATCCCACACATGGTTGCCTGTGGTGAGCACGTCGACACCGGCATCGAACATCTCCTGCGCGGTTTCCTTGGTGAGGCCGAAACCGCCGGCGAGGTTTTCGCCGTTGGCGATAACAAAGCCGATCTTATAAAAATCGATGGTCTTGGGAAGGAGGTTTTTAACCGCCTCCCGCCCGATCCTGCCGATGACATCGCCGATAAAAAGAACTTTCATGCTGTATCCGTGCCGCCTGTTGTTTGTTATTTCGCTATTTCGGTCACGCGCGTTTCGCGTATGACGGTCACTTTGATCTCGCCGGGATACGACATCTCGGTTTCGATCTTTTTGGCGATGTCTTTTGCCAGCAGGAACGTCGCGCCGTCGCCGATGGTCTCGGGCACCACGGTGACGCGTATTTCGCGGCCGGCCTGTATGGCAAAGGTTTTTTCCACCCCCTTGAAGGAGTTGGCGATCTCCTCAAGCTGTTGCAGGCGTTTCACATACGCCTCCAGCATTTCGGTGCGCGCCCCGGGGCGCGACGCCGAAAGGCTGTCTGCCGCCGCCACGAGGGTGGCGATGACGGTTTCCGCTTCGATGTCTTCGTGATGGCTGCCGATGGCGTTCACCACGATCGGTTTTTCGTTATAGCGCCGCGCGAAGTCCGCGCCGATGGCGGCGTGCGAACCTTCGATCTCGTGGGTGGCCGCTTTGCCGATATCGTGCAACAGGCCGCAGCGGCGGGCGACCTTCGGGTCGAGTCCCAACTCCACCGCCATCATGCCGGCGAGGAAGGCGACCTCTACGGAGTGAAGCAGCACGTTCTGCGAATAGGAGGTGCGGTACTTGAGGCGCCCCAGCAGCTTGATGAGTTCGGGGTGCACCTGGTCGGCCCCCACTTCCATGACCGCTTTTTCACCCGCTTCCACAATGACCTTGTCGAGGTCTTTGCGCACCTTATTGACAACGTCTTCAATGCGGGCGGGGTGGATGCGTCCGTCGGCGATGAGGCGCTCCAATGAAAGGCGGGCCACTTCCCGCTTGATCGGGTCGAAGCTGGAGAGGATGACCGCTTCAGGGGTGTCATCGATGATGAGGTCGACCCCGGTGGCCTGTTCGATCGCTTTGATGTTGCGCCCTTCGCGGCCGATGATGCGCCCCTTCATCTCGTCGCCTTGCAGCGACACGACCGACACGGTCGATTCCGCCACGGTATCGGCGGCGCAGCGCTGGATGGCGATGCTGATGATCCGCTGGGCTTTTTTATTGGCTTCGGCGATGGCCTCTTCCTCGATCTTTTTCATCAGGATGCCGCATTCGTTGCGGGTGGTTTGCAGCAAGCGTTCTTTCAGGTCGGCCTTGGCCTCTTCCTGCGACATGGCCGCGATGTGTTCCAGCTTGCGTATCTGTTCCTGCAGCAGGGATTCGTAGCGCCCTTCGGCCTCGCGCGATTTTTCCATCTGGCGCTTGAGGTCCTGATCCTGCTTTTCCATCTCCCGCTCGCGCTGTTCAACCTGATCCATCTTTTTGTCCAGCTGGCTTTGGCGTTGCTGGAGGCGCCGGTCGGCCTGTTCGCGGTCTTTCTTGGCTTCGCGCACCTCGCGGTCAAATTCGTTGCGGGCCTTGAGGATGAGATCCTTGGATTCCAGCTTCGCATCCTTGACGATGCTGGCGGCTTCTTTGCGGGCGTTATTGATGAACGTATCCGCCTTTTGTTTGGCATCGGCCGCTTTGTTCCGCTCGATCAGAATGCTGATGCCGACGCCGATGCCGATACCCACGGCGCCAATAACCGCGTAAATGATGAACTCGTTCATACCGTTCCTTTTCCCTTCCAATTAAACGCCAAAAAGGGGCGCACCTTGCATGCGGCGGAAGGAACAGACTGCGGCGGACGGTTATCGTGAAATAAGCGGTTGCACCGGCCCCGATGTGTTCGGGCTGGTATCACGAAAAATCGGTTGCAACCCCGGCCGGGCGGAGGGGCGGCGTGTGAACGCCACCGTGGCATTGAGAGCGCGAGCCGGAATACCTGGCGTCATCGGCGTGGCAATTACAGCCGATACGGCACGGGAAAAAGTCTGGATAACCGTCTGAGAGCAAGTCCGTTCACCGCCGCAAACCTTTTGTACCTTGATAACGGAGAGCGGCCGCGCTAAACGCACTGAAAAAGCAAGCATCATAACCGACAACGTAAGAAAAAATTCAATCACGGTTATTCCGCCAACTTGTGCGTTTGTTTCAGCCATTCCCGCCACCAAAGGCTTACGGGTGTTTTTTAACTTCAGGTAAATTACCATACTCTCCCGGTGAACTCAAGAGTAACTATCGATTTTATAGCAGGTTCGGGTGTGCCGGGGAAAAAGGGACTCCGGCTGACGGGGGAGCGTCAGCCGGAGGGGAAGAGGGACAATCCCGCCGGAGAACCCGGCAGGATTGGATTTGGGATCCTTATCAGGCGTATACCCGGAAATCGATCTCCGGGAAAATGTTGTCCAGCGATTCGACCCGCTCAAGCCATTCGTAATCTATCTGTCCGCTTTCGGTCTGGTCGGCAAGCCGGTTGAAGCGCGAGATGTGATCGTTGGTACGCTTCACGGCATATTCGACCATCGTGCCGGTCTTCATGATAAAGGCCCAGTCCGATGCCTGCGCCAGCAAAAGCTCGCGCGCCGCCTGATTCAGCAGCCGCTCCTTGCCGTTCGCGGTATTCCGGTGTTGCTGCGCCATGGACACCATCCGCTCGGCGGCCCGGATCAGGTGCGGGTAAACCCAGTCGTTGCTTCCTTCCAGCCAGACCTCGTTGTAGCCTTTGTAGCCCCACGAGCACATGGGGGGCTGGCAGACCTGGTTGCGGGGAAATTCCTGCAGGTATTCCGATGGCGTGATCGTCTTGAATACGTTCTGGTCGTAGTTGATTTTCCGCAGAAGGAAATTTATCCATTCCGGCCCTTCGTACCACCAGTGGCCGTACAGTTCCGCGTCGTACGGGGCGACGATGATGGGCGGTTTGCCCCCCATCACGCCATGCAGGTGTTCGATCTGCTTCTCGCGGTTATACATGAAATTCCCGGCGTGCGATGCGGCCTTTTCAAGGGCGGCGTACTGGTTGTACGGCTCCTTGTGGTTGCTCGTGCCGGTTATCTTGTAATACTTGAGGCCGGTCATTTTCCGCAATCCGTTCGGCTGGATGTAGGGTTTCACGTACTCAAAGTCGAGGTCGTATCCCACATCGCGGTAGAACTCGCGGTAATCGTAATCGCCCGGATACCCTTCAACCGAGCTCCAGACCTGCTTGCTGCTTTCAACGTCGCGCGCAAACGCGGCTACGCCCGCGGGGGTGTAGACGGGCGCATAGACGCCGTATTTCGGCCGCGGTGCGGCGTGCAGCACCCCGTGGGTATCCGTCACGAACCAGCGGATGCCTTCCTCTTTCAGGAGGCTCTCAACGCCGGGGTAGTATGCGCACTCCGGCAGCCAGATGCCGCGCGGGCGGCGGCCGAAGTGTTTTTCGTAGTGTTGCGCCGCCACCCGTATCTGGGCGCGAACGGCATTCGGCACGCTCTGCATCAGCGGCAGAAAGCCGTGGGTGGCCCCCACCGTGATAATTTCCAGCACCCCTTTATCCTGGAATTCCTTAAAGGCGGTCACCAAGTTGCAGCCATAGCGCTGGGCGAAAAGGTCG
>JAHFEJ010000103.1:0-2113 GCA_023248535.1 Nitrospinales bacterium
TATCAGGCAAAACGAAATTGGGAACAATTCGTTGGAATGAGGTTGTCATGAGCCCTTGACTCGTGAGCTTATGGGCGTTGTACCGGCATGAGCAGAATAAGGCGGCCCTTGCGGGCCGATCTACCCAATTAATTGGGTACCTACCGGGAGAAAGTAGGTCACACATTCCTGTGTGACATTGGCGCGCCAGCGCCAGGAAAGTGGTAAAATGCCGGAAGTAAAAAGACCTGTTTTATAGAGACGGGGTACGGCTGTCCTTTGGCATCAGTGAGTGGGAGAATGAAATGCCCGATGGGGGAACTGGCACCGGCGGCGCCCCTTCCACGCCGCCCGTCGATGCGTTATCAGTGGAACGGGAGTGCATACGCCACTCCCATCAAAACCTGATCGGCGTTTTTTTCGCGGTGCCGGTGGGTGGCGCCATCCTTCTCTATGTCCTTAAGGACGAAATAGGATCAACCTATATTCTGGCCTGGTTTGTGCTCTCTTTGCTCTGGGCCGTTATCCGGTTCTGGTTTTATGTGGCGTTCCGCCGCCATGCGCGGGGCGCGTTTGATCCGGTCTTTTGGGGCGGGCTGCAGTCGTTCCTGACCATCACCGCGGGATTTATCTGGGGCGCGCTCCCGCTGGTGGCGTACCCTCCGGACTCGCTTTCGGAGCAGATGTTTACCGCCTTGATGATCGGGGGGATGGCGGCGGGCGGCACCTTTGCCTACGCCGCGATGCCCCGCACCGCCCAGGCTTTTTTGGCCGCCTCGCTTTTTCCCATCGCGGCGGTGAACCTGGCGAAGGGGAGCGTGGAGCATTTCCCCGTCGGCATTATGCTGACGATCTATTATCTGATGCTGGTCATCATCACCCGGAACAATGCCCGCACCGTGCGAAGCGCCATCACGCTGGCATTGGAAAACGCGGCCCTGGCCGGGGAGATGGGGAAGGCGCGCGACGCGGCGGAATCCGCCGCGGATAAGCTGCGCGTTGAAGTCATTGACCGGGAAAAGGCGAAAAACGAACTGAACTCCATCATGGAGGCGCAGCCGGACATCCTCTATGTGATCGACCCGCGGGGCGCGCTTATCAAATGGAACACGGCCCTCCAGCAATTATGCGGCCTTCCGCCAGAGCGGATGAAGGGGCGGCCGGCGGCCGAATTCGTCTGCGAAGAGGACCGGCCGGTGGTATATGAGGGCATCAGGGAGGTGTTTGAAAAAGGCATCGCCTCCATCGAAGTGCGTTTCATAAGGCATGATGGCGTGCTGGTCCCGCACCTCTGCAACGGCGCGGTCTGGAGAAATCGGGACGGGGAACCCCTCGGCTTCATAGGGGTCGGCAAGGACATTTCAGCGCTCAAAAAGGCGGCGCAGGTCATCAGGGAATCGGAAGAGCGCTACCGCCTGATCTCCGAAGCGAGTTTCGAGGGGATCGTCATCAATATCGACGGGAAGGTGGTCGACTGCAACAGCGCCTTCGCCCGGATGTTCGGCTATACGCCGGACGAGATCATCGGCAAGATACCGCTTGACCTTTCCCCGCCGGAATCGCACGCCATCATCATGGACCACATCAGGCGGGAGAGCGAAGAGGTGTACGACGTGGCGGCGCGAAAGAAGGACGGCACGTTGTTCAATATTGAAATGCGCGGACGCTCCATTTTGTACCACGGGGTGAAAGCGCGTATAACCGCCATGCGCGACATCACCGGACGGGTGAAGGCGGAACAGGCAATACGGGAAAGCGAAGAGCGGTTGCGGGCGACGTTTGATAACTCCGAGATCGGCATGGCCTTTGTGAACACGGAAGGCAAACTCGAGCGGGTCAACGCCGCCTTGTGCCGGATATACGGCTATGGGGAACAGGAGGTGATCGGGAGATCGTTTCAGGAATTCACGCACCCCGATGACCTGCAGATAGGCGTGGAGTGGCTGCAAAAGGTGGCGCGGAACGAGGCGAAAAAACTGCAAGTCGAAAAACGGTACATCCGCGAAGATGGCGGCGTTATCTGGTGTTCGGTGGCCGCATCGCTCATCAGGGACGCGCAGGGCAAACCGCTGCACCTGTTTTCGACCGTCATCGACATCACCGAGCGCAAGAGGGCTGAGGATGAATTGCGCGA
>JAHFEJ010000103.1:2123-7977 GCA_023248535.1 Nitrospinales bacterium
ATTGCCCACGTTGGCAACTGGCATTGGGACATTTTGAATAACACTCTCCGTTGGTCGGACGAAATTTACAGGATATTCGGGCGTGCTCCGCAGGAATTTGGCGCCACCTACGAGGCCTTTCTTTCATATGTCCATCCAGATGACCGGGCATATGTCCAGCAACGGGTGAACGACGCGATAGCGAAAAAATCGCTCTACGACATTAACCATCGTATAGTTCTCGCCGATGGCGGCGTGCGGATAGTGCATGAAGTGGGGGAAGTGGCCTACGATGCAACAGGTTTGGCGGTAAGCATGGTGGGTGTCGTGCAGGATATCACCGACCTTAAGAGGGCCGAGCAGGCGTTGCGGAAGAACAGCCAGCTTTTGGACGCCATCGTCGAGAACATCCCCAACATGATTTTCCTCAAGAGGGCTTCCGATCTGCGCTTTGAACTGTTCAACCGCGCGGGCGAAGCGCTGCTGGGCCATAACCGCGCCGAGCTGCTGGGCCGCAACGATTACGACTTTTTCCCGAAAGAGCAGGCGGACTTCTTTGTCGCCAAAGACCGGGAGACCCTCGAGAAGAGCGATGTAACGGACATACCGGAAGAACCGATCCAGACGCCTTCCGGCACGCGCATCCTTCATACAAAAAAACTGGCGCTTCGCGACGGGCGGGGCAGGCCGGAATACCTGCTGGGCATTTCGGAGGACATCACCGTGCGCAAAGCGGCGGAGGATGAACTGCGCAAGGCCAAGGAAGTTGCGGAAGAGGCGACCAGGCTGAAGGACAAGTTCATCTCCCTTGTATCCCACGACCTGAAAACGCCGCTGACATCGATGATCGGGTATTTGAAGCTGGTGCGCAATGACAACGCCGAGCCGCCCAGCAGCGGCGTAAAAATGATTCTGGACAGGGCTATGGAATCGGGAGACGCGATGGTCCATCTCATCGAAGACCTGTTGACGATAAGCCGGTTCAAGACGGGCCAGCTGAAATTGAACCGGCAATTCTTCGATGCGGAAATTCTGGGATCGATGATGGCTGGCAATTACTCCTTCCTCGCGGAACAAAAGGGGATCGGACTTGAGAATGCGGTACCGGCGAAGTACCGTGTGTACGGCGATAAGGCGTTGCTCGCCGAGGCGGTACAGAACCTCGTCACCAACGCCATAAAGTTCTGCAAAAGCGGCGACCGTATCACCATCTTCGCCGGGGAAGCCGGCGCCTCCACCATCTTCGTGCGCGATACCGGGCCGGGCATCCCCCCCAATCTGCTGAAGGATATTTTCAGGTTCGAGAAAAAGACATCCACCACCGGAACCGCCGGCGAAACCGGCACCGGTTTCGGCCTTCCGCTCGTCAAGGAGATCATGCAGCTTCATGCGGGGGAACTGGCGGTTGAGAGCGAACCGGGCAAGGGGTGCCTTTTCAGCCTCAAACTGCCGCACGTCCGCCCCCGGATACTTCTGGTGGACGACGAAAAAAACTTCCGGCTCCTTCAGGCGCAGCGCCTGCAAACGCTGAACGCCGATATCGTTGAAGCGGAGAACGGGGAGGAGGCGCTGAACCAGATCGCCGGCGGCCGCATCGATCTGGTCATCACCGATATCCAGATGCCGGTGATGGGCGGCCTTGAACTGTTGAAGCGGATCAAGGACGCCCCCGGAACAAAGGATATACCGGTTATCGTGATGAGCGGCGAATTCGGAATGGAAGTGCGCGATACCATTTTCAAATTGGGCGGGGAAGATTTCCTGACCAAGACGGTTGACAAGGCCGACCTCTTCCCCCGCGTGAGAAGGTTCATCGGATAGCCCCTTCCTTATGGAAAAAACCATGGAACCTGATTTTTGGCATCAGCGCGGGCTGTAAGGGCAGAAAGGTCTACTCCCTCGAAGGGAAGTAAAGGCGTCACGGCATCCCTTGGGTGGCGCGGACACTCTTGTGGGTGGCGCGGACACTCCTGTCCGCGATGGCCGCATGGCGGCCATGAAAGATTAAATTTGCTTGCTCCCTTACGGGCACAACGCGGACAGGAGTGTCCGCGCCACCAAGATACGGAAAGGATATCCTTTGGCCGCTAACGCTCCTTCAGGATGACGCCCCCCGCATCCCGCCCCTTACTATTCGTTAATAACCAATCGCGTGATATAAATACGGATATATCGTGCGGGAAGCGGCCCACGCCGCGCTGACAATAATCAGGGTGGAGGATGGCCAAGAGCTTCAGTTGATGTATAATTAAGCAAATATAGGGAATAATGGGAGACGGGGGAGAAAAAAGGAGCGGCCGATGCAAGTGACATTTAATGTTAAGCTTCCGGCGACAATCCGGCGCGAAGGTGACTGGTTTGTTTCGGCATGTCCTGTTCTGGATATCGCATCACAGGGAAAATCCGAACGGGAAGCGCTGAATAACCTGGTGGAGGCCGCGCAAGTTTTCCTGCTCTCCTGCTATGAGAGGGGAACGCTGGATCAAGTATTGAAAGATTGCGGTTTCAGGCCGTTAAAGAAAGTTTCTGGCCGCATGCGCACGCTAAAGAAACCTGCCAAATGGATCGATGTCGCGCTACCGTTTTCCGCACCTATAAAAGGGCGTGCTGAACATTGCCCCGCCTGACGCCCGTTCCATGGAAAACGCTTGAATGCGTATTCCTCAATGACGGGTTTGCTTTTGAACGGCAGGTGGGAAGCCACCGAAGTTACACAAAAGAGGGCGTGGCGCGCCCGGTTGTCATACCCGCGCACGGCGAAGTGACGGTAGGAGTAATTATGAGCAATCTTCGCACTGCCTGTATGCCGCGCGAAAAGTATTTCCGCCTGTTGGCCGAATGCAAATGATCAAACCAAAAGTATCTTGCCAAATGGGGGGCCGGGCGGTAGCAATGCTGTATGACCAGATAGACCAGCCTATTCTCAATCCCCCATACATTGAGCCGAAAGAGCGCTGGAAGTACATCCCGGAAGAAATGAAATTCCCGCGCGAAGCGGCACGCCAACAGGGCCAAATCGTAACCCTTGCCGAAGAGGATGCCAAATAAACCTATATGGTTTGTCTCTGAAATAGATATCAGAGAATTTAAATTAATTGGCAACGGTGAAGTAACTTTCTTGACTCGACTTGATGATTTTTATTCCTTGCTGATCCCATGTCCACACTACCCAATAATATGTTCTGCCTCTTTGTAATGGAGTTGGGGAGGATGTTTGCAGAATATCTCCACTGAGGATGTTGCGGCCATCATAGAATCTAACATCTCCATCCATCCCACTTGTCATCCCGGAGTGCCATATCCAAATGATATCCTCGGTATTTGTGAAGCTGTTGTTTTGCCACTTTGCAGGTTTTACAAAAATACCAAGAAACACATAAGCAGCGCCAGTACTGGTCCATGTAAAATGAGGTTCGTTACTTTGCAATAAAGTCCCCCGCGAAGGAGACGAGAGCATAATTTCTGAAGTCCCACCTATTAATGTGCCGCTGTTTAAAGGGATGTCCTGAAAAAGCACAGCCCCCAAACCACTATTTGTAATGTTTGCGCCATTTCCACAGGTATCCGAAGAAGCAAAAAGGAAAGGATCTGCATCCCATGAATTTCCCAAAGCCATAATCTGGTTATTGGAAGTGTTATTAAGATCGCAATTTACATTACGGCTAATATTATTTAATCCTGGAGATGCAGACGACCCTACGTCTGGCTGTGAGTTGTTTCTGATAACAATCCCAACGGAATTATCTGAAATAATATTTTCATTTATAACAGGTTTTGAGTGATCGAAGGTTTCTATCCCTGAAAGGCTATTCGCCGTTATTAGATTGTTTTTTATTTGCGGTGCAGCGTAACCCGCAACAACTATTCCATAGCCACTTCCAGTAATCGAATTATCATGCAAGAGGGGTATTTCTGAAGCGCCCCCCTCTATCCAGGCACCTGTTCCTGCAAGCGCGGTAATTGTAAACCCACTAATTTTCGCATTTCCTGAACATGTAACGGCCACTTGATACATACCGCCCAAGGATGAGCTAGCGTAATTTCCCCCTCCACTTATTACTGTAGGATAACTAGACCCACCTTTGTTGGCTTTGTCGCCTTGCAGCTCGACATCACTTGTCAAGTTTAATGGGAATATTTCTCCATTGAATGAATCATAAACCCCGGGCTTCACGATTATTGACTTTATCTTTGTCGATTCCAATAATGCCTTAGTAATCGTCTTGTAGGGACAAATACTTGTGCCTCCACAATATTGATCGCTCCCTGTGGAGGCGTCAACATATATGTAGGAAATTAAATTGGGTTCTCCGCTTCCTCCGCCGCCACCGCACCCCGAGCACGACAAGGCCAAAGAAAAAACAAAGACGGTTATAAGCTGCAGTCGACTTGAACATAGTTTCACTGCAAACATTTTAAACTACCATATAAGAAAGGATAACATTAAGCCAATCGAAAGAGTGTTATTGCGGTTCTTATATCTGGTCATTGAAGCCTCGCCAAAAGGATTGAACTGTATTTGTTTTTCTGAAACCGCGACATTAAGGTAGCGAAGTTCTAAGGCGACCCTTGCTTTGGAGGGATATGCCGCAATACCAAATACTCCACTGTAATAAATATCCCTGCTACCATCCGGCTCATTTTCTTGCCCATATCCCGCAGTCAAGCCAAAATAAAGGGAAGAGTCATAAAAAATATCAATATATTTTTTTACTCCCCCACCGATAAAGTACATGCTATTTTCCTGTTTAAAAGGTATTGCTGCCAAGCCGGGCAAGGTCGAGTAGGAGTCTGACTTGCTCCAATCAAGATAGCCAAACTCCACAATCGGGGTTGAACCGAACAGGATGGAGTGAGCGGGCGGATATAATATCTCGAGAGCGAGGATGAAAGATGGCACAGTATCTTCACCTATTTTGGTGTAAGCAGGGCTGAAATCGACCAACAACCTAGTAGTATCCAAGTGACCATTGTAAAATTGATGTAAAAGGAATTTAACGTCGCCTCTCAGCTCATCAACGTTTTTTACGAGTTCTTCTACCTCCTTGGAAAGCTGCTCAACCCGTTCATCAACTTTTTTTGTGATTGTGGGAAGGTTTTGCTGCAACATTAAAATATCCTGTTTGGATTCTTCTACATCCCCCTTTAAATCATTGAATTTCTCTAGCGTTTTTATTTTATCTTCATTTAGCTTCTGCTCAAATGAATACTGCAATTGTCCGATTTCTTCATGATAGGCAATAAGTTCCGCTTTGAGTTTCTCGCTGTTAGATTTTATCGTTTTAAGCATCTCCAGCTTTTCACTTCTATCTTTCTTTTTCAGTTGATCTTGTATTTTTTTAATATCTATTACAATGTTGTTTATTTTATCGCCACGCATCGTTGCATCGTCAAATGCTTTCTGCGTTTTTATTAAATAGTCTTCTCCATTGATCAAGCATTTATTGTATTGCTCGGTCAGAATGATTAAGGCTTTATTTAAAATTTGAACCGACTCATGCATTGTCTGTAGCGTTTTATCACCAGCTTCTAATGTCACAACGTTCCCAAGGGAAATTGAAGCATAGAAACCTTCAGTTTTAGCCTGCAGGCTTTTTGTGTCAATTTTTGGCCGAGAATCACAGCCGGGCATTTCCTGCGCATGGGCTGTCGAGAGTGCTCCACCAAAAACAAAAACGGCAGCAACTATTCGAAGAAGGCAAACAATCAAAGTGCCGCCGCCTCATTAGGAGCAGTCAACTGCATTAACTTTTCTGGATCATCTCCCAAGTGAGTGGGTAGAATCGTCATAATTCCTCCAGCATGCAGGTAAGGATTTTAAGGCGGAGGTACTCCTCATCCCGCAGGCCGTAAGCCCTGCGCTGGATGACTCGAA
>JAHFEJ010000104.1 GCA_023248535.1 Nitrospinales bacterium
CATCGGGGCCGAGGCCATGTTTGTTCGCGAAGCCGAGCGCCACGTTGGTGAAGCTGCCATCCGCCGCCACCCCCGCTTTTTTGGGCGGGCCGCTGACCTTGCGGGTGCGAACCTCCTGTTTTTCGGGGAGGCCGTCCACCATCATCACCAGGCGGCGCGGAGTGCCGTACGAGCGGATAGGGCCGTGGGGGATGCCGGCTTCGGCCAGTTTTTTTGCGGTGATTTCCCCCAGCATGTAGGCCGCGACGCGGATGTAGCCCGCCGGCAGTTCTTCAGTCAATACTTCAAGAAGCAGATTGTTCATAATGCGGTTGCGAACCCCCCTAATAAGCCCAGAATAACCATTTCGACTGAAACTTTATATTATCATTTAATTGGATTTCCCCCAATACTTCAATGCGTATAGAATAGCGGAAATGAACAAAAAATTGAGCGACCTGGCCGCCATTATGGACCGGCTGCGGGACGAAAAAGGCTGCCCTTGGGACCGGGAACAGAGCCACGAATCGCTAAAGCCCTACCTCATCGAAGAAACCTATGAGGTGGTGGACGCCATCGAATCGGGCAAGCCGGAGCTTTTGAAAGAGGAACTGGGCGACCTGCTGTTCCAGATAGTCTTTCATTGCCGCCTCGCCAAAGAGCGCGGCGATTTCAGCATAGAAGACGTGATCGAATACATAAGCGAAAAAATGATCCGCCGCCACCCCCATGTGTTCGCAAACGACGATGCCAAGACGGCAGCCGAGGTGCTGGGAAAATGGGAGCAGATCAAGGCGAAGGAGAAAAAGCGCGATTCCATACTGGAAGGGATTCCGCGCCAACTGCCGAGCCTTATCCGCGCCAAGCGGCTGCAGGAGCGGGCGGCGCGGGTGGGATTCGACTGGCCCCACAGCGAAGACGTTTGGAAGAAAGTGGAAGAGGAATGGAGTGAATTACAGGACGCCCGCCGCAACCGAGGGCGCGAAGGGGTGGAGGAGGAAATGGGGGATGTCTTCATCGCACTGGTGAACCTGGGGCGGTTCCTCGATGTGGACGCCGATACCGCCATCACCAAATCCATCAACAAATTCATCTACCGCTTCGGCGAGATAGAAAAAGAGTTCGCCCGTACGGGGAAAGACATCACCACCGCCACGCTGGAAGAGATGGATGCCATCTGGAACAAAGCCAAGCAAAAGGAAAAAGATGGAACTAAAAGTTTACTATGAGGATACCGACTGCGGCGGCGTGGTGTACTACGCCAACTACCTGCGCTATTTCGAGCGCGCCCGCACCGAGCGGTTTGCGGGCCGGGGCATAGATCTCGCCGCGTATCAGGAAAAAGGGGTTGTCTTCGCGGTGGCCAACGCCGCCATCGAGTATAAATCCCCCGCCCGGTACGGCGATATTCTGGAAGTTGAAACCGCCGTTGAAGGGGTGAAGGGGAGCAGCTTCACCGTGCAATACATCATCCGGCGGAAGAAGGACGGCGCGGTGCTGGTTACCGGCAGCACCCGCATGGCCTGCGTAAACGCCGCAATGAAGCCGATCCGCCTGCCGGATGAGATGCGCGCCGCCCTGCTGGCTCCTTAGTCCCCCTGAAGTTGATGCCTGAATCCTTCTCCAGCGCCGTTTTATAATCAGACGATGACGCCCCGGTACTCAAGCTCCGCACGGCGCGATTCTTCGACCCATGCTGACCAGCGCTTTTCAAGTTCCTCATTCGGGAAACCGAACTTCAGCCAGAGGGAAAGCCCGATACGCGGTTGGTTGCCTTCGAGATCGGGAACAAGTCCGACGCAATCAAGGTAGTTATCATATTTACCCGTTGTTCCCCATGTATCAAATCGCATTCCCTTTACCTCGAATTTTTTTGGGGTATCCATTTCCACCCGCGTACCGTGCATTGATATGGTGATGGGGGTGGCTATCTGCTCTTCACCGCTCATGAATTCAATCAGGACCTTCATTTTTGCGAGATCGGCGAAATACCGGTTTTCATGGCGCCGGTTTATGGCCCTGCGCATTTTCTGTCCGTCCCAATGATGGCGCAGCAACGGATTCATCCGCAGCCGCATGTCGTCTGTTACAAACGGTTTTAGCAGATAGTTATCCACGCCTTCGTAAAGGGCGTTGTTAACGTCGCGCGCCCGCGATTCGCCGGTGATCATGATAACAGGAACATCGTTGATGAAAGGTTTTGGGGACTGGCGGATGGCGCGCACCACCTCAATGCCGGGCAGTTTCGGCATGTTCCAGTCCAAAAGAACAAGGTCGATATGCTCGGGCAAGGCGTCAGGCTGGTTCATGATTATGGATAAGGCTTGATCCCCATCATAGGCCCGAAAAACGGAATTGGTTTTCCTTCGGAACGCGCAAATAGAGACCAACATGTTCTCGATGGTTTTTACCATGTTCTTTTGGTCGTCAACGACCAGAACCTTCATCGTGGCCAATTTGCGGAGAAATTCAAGATCGTTCAACGTGCCCATGGTTGTATTTTACCCGATATTTTCCAGATGGCCTTATTTCAGCGCCATCACCCACGAAAAAATCCAAAAAAAAGGGCGGTGGGTTATCACCGCCCTTTAAACAAACGAACAGTACGCCGCGATTCAGCCTTACGAAATGGCGTCTATTATCGCGTTTAAGGTTGCGCTGGGGCGCATCGCCTTTGAGGTCTTGGCCGGATCGGGGAAGTAGTAGCCGCCGATGTCGGCCGGTTTGCCCTGCGCCGCATCCAACTCCGCCACTATCTTGGCCTCGTTGTCCTTAAGCTGTTTGACGACCTTGGAGAACCGCGCCTGAAGCACTTTGTCTTCAGTCTGGTTCGCCAATGCTTCCGCCCAGTACATGGCAAGGTAGAAATGGCTTCCCCGGTTATCGATCTCGTGAACCTTGGGGGACGGCGATTTGTTGTTATCCAGGAACTTCGCATTTGCATTGCTCAGTGTCTTGGCCAATATCCGCGCTTTTGCGTTCTTGGTGGTGATGGCCAAGTGATCCAACGATTCACCAAGGGCCAGGAACTCGCCAAGCGAATCCCACCGCAGGTGTCCTTCCTGGACAAACTGCTGAACGTGTTTGGGGGCCGAACCGCCCGCGCCCGTCTCGAAAAGGCCGCCGCCATCCATGAGGGGGACGATGGAAAGCATTTTGGCGCTGGTGCCCAGCTCCAGTATCGGGTAAAGGTCGGTGTTGTAATCGCGCAACACGTTGCCGGTTACGGTAATGGTGTCCTTGCCTTCCCGCATTCTTTCGAGCGAGAGGCGGGCGCCGTCCGCCACGTTCATGATACGGATATCGAGGCCCTTCGTATCGTGATCCTTCAGGTAGCGGGTCACTTTTTCAATGAGCACCGCATCGTGCGCCCGGTTCTTATCCAGCCAGAAAATGGCCGGGGTGTTGGTGAGGCGCGCCCGCTTGACGGCGAGCTTGACCCAGTCCTGGATCGGGGCGTCTTTGGTTTGGCATGCGCGCCAGATGTCGCCTTCTTCAACGGTGTGCTGGATGAGGGTCTTGCCCGAATCGTCAACTATGCGTATCGTGCCGTTGCCGGGAGCCTGGAACGTCTTGTTATGCGAACCATATTCTTCCGCCGCTTGGGCCATAAGGCCGACGTTGGGAACGGTTCCCATCGTCCGGGGATCGAACGCGCCATGCTTTTTGCAGTGGTCGACCGTTTCCTGATAAAGGCTTGCGTAGCTGTGGTCGGGGATGACCGCTTTGGCATCGTGCAACTGGCCGTCGGGTCCCCACATCTTGCCCGATTCGCGGATCATGGCCGGCATGGAAGCGTCGATGATGATGTCGCTGGGGACGTGCAGGTTTGTTATCCCCTTGTCCGAGTTCACCATTGCCATTGGTGGGCGTTTTTGGTAGCAGGCCTTGATGTCGGCTTCGATCTCGGCGCGCTTGGCATCCGGCAGCTTTTGCATCTTGGCATAAAGATCGCCGATGCCGTTGTTGGGGTTAACGCCGAGTTCCTTGATGGTGGCGGCGTGTTTCTCAAAAACATCTTTATAGAACACCTTGACCGCATGGCCGAACATGATCGGGTCTGAAACCTTCATCATGGTGCCTTTCAGGTGGATCGAAAAGAGGACGCCCCTGTTTTTCGCGTCTTCAACCTGTTCCGCGAGGAACTTGGTGAGCGCGTTTTTGCTCATGAACGTGCCGTCGATCACTTCGCCGGCCTTGAGCGGGGTCTTGTCTTTCAGGACGGTGACTTTCCCGCTTTGGTCGACGAATTCGATTCTTACGTTAGTGGCTGCGGGCACGGTGACGGACTTCTCGTTGGAGGCAAAATCGCCGCTCGACATAGTGGAAACATGGGTTTTCGAGTCGGAACTCCATTTGCCCATCCGGTGCGGATTTTTCTTCGCATATTCCTTCACCGCCACGGCCGCTCTGCGGTCGGAGTTTCCTTCGCGCAGTACCGGGTTGACGGCGCTGCCCAAAACCTTGGCGTAACGGGCCTTGATATCCTTTTCCGCGTCGTTTTGCGGGTTTTCCGGATAATCGGGAACCTTATAGCCTTTTGTCTGAAGCTCCTTGATGGCCGCCGTCAGTTGTGGAAGCGATGCGCTGACATTGGGCAGCTTGATGATGTTGGCCTCCGGCGTCTTCGCCAGCTCGCCCAATTGGGTCAGGGTATCGGGCCGCTTTTGGCTTGACGTAAGATGGTCGGGGAAGTTGGCGATGATTCTACCGGCCAAGGAGATGTCGCCGGTGCCGACGGAAATGCCGGAAGTTCCCACAAACGCCTGGATTATGGGAAGCAGCGAGTAGGTTGCCAGCGCGGGGGCTTCGTCAACACCTGTGTAAATGATCTGTGGTTTTTTCGGGGCTTTCGCAGCGGGCTTCTTGGCAGCTTTTTTTGCCGGCTTTTTCGTGGTTTTTTTTACGGCTTTCTTGGCGGCCTTTTTAGCGGTTTTTTTAGCCGCTTTCTTGACAGTTTTTTTTACAGATTTTTTTGCTGGTTTCTTCTTAGGTTTTTTCGCGGCCTTTTTTGCAGGTTTTTTCGTAGCCATATTTTCCCCTTATATTTCAGTTTTCGTTGTTTACCCTAATCCGACATATATCCAGGAACGGACATTAAAATACCACATTTCCCAATTTAAGTGTTTTCGATTTTTATTCAAAATGGGGCGGTTTTAGCGGGTTTTTTGAAACATCGGGCTTTAAAAGGGGGTACAATAAAAAGCATGAAGATATTTATAGCGGGTGGAACCGGTTTCGTGGGTTCGGCTATGGTCAATCATCTGGCCGCGCGGGGGAACGAGATTGTGTTGTTAGCGCGAAATCCGGAAGCCATTGATAAGAAAAGCGGAATTCAGGTTGTGACGGGGGATGCCTTTTGCCCCGATCTGGCCGAAAAGATGCGGGGTTGCGATGCCGTTATCAACCTCATCGGTATCATCCGCGCCTTTCCCCGGCGCGGAATCACTTTTGAAAAACTGCATGTGGATGCGGCCCGTGCAATGGTGGAGGCAGCGAAAAGGGCGGGAGTGCGCCGATACTTGCACATGAGCACCAATGGGGTGCGTAGTGACGGCATAAGCGAATATCAGCGGACGAAGTCGCGCGCCGAGGCCTATGTGAAAGCCAGCGGCCTCGAATGGACGATTTTCCGCCCTTCACTTATCTTCGGCGACCCGGGGGGGAAGGTGGAGTTTTGCAAGCAGCTTTTTCTAAACTTCCGTTCCGCGCCGGTTATTCCGATGTTTGGCGATGGCAATTACCGGATGCAGCCGGTGCATGTTGATGATGTGGCGCGCGCATTTCGCGGGGCGGTGGAAAAACCGGAGACGGCGGGAAGCATTTTCCATCTTGGCGGCGACGTAACGTATTCCTACCGGGAGATACTGAACATGATATTCCTGGGCGCGGGGATGAAGCCGCGGCCGAAATTGCCGGTGCCGTGGTTTTTGGCGCGGCCGTTCGTGGCGTTATTGGGCCGGTTTCCGTGGTTCCCCGCCACCGCGGAGCAGATCGACATGTTGCTGGAAGGGAACACCATCCCCGAAAACGATTTCAAAAAAGCGTTCGGCATATCGCCGGTTCCCTTCACCGTTGAAAACCTTGCCTACTTGAAAAAATACGCTTAAGCCCGCTTAAATAACAATGCGGGTTTTGTGGCCAGTGCCGTGGCATCGGGGGCAGGCCATCGTTACTTTATATTTGTTGCTAATAACGCCGTAGCCGCCGCACATCGGGCACTGATTGCTTTCCACCGTTATTTTGGGGGGGCGAAGGTGGGTGAAGTCCGGTGCCCAGACCTGTTCTTTCTTGATGCGTCCTTTCACGAATGACATGTCGTGCCTGGCCGGACTTTTCGGCTTGGGAGGGGAGGATGGTTTGCGTTCCTGTTTCTCCGCTTCTTTCATCAGCGTTTCGTAGGCTTCGTGTATCATCATGAAGTAATCGTCGTCGAATTTTCCCCGGTCGGGGTGGAAGTGGAAGGCGAGCAGTTTGTACGCCTTTTTAATTTCTTCTTTGGTGGCGCCTTTGCGCACCTTCAACAGTCTGTAATAATCCATCCTGTGCCAATTATAGGGCAATCAGAGGGTGAGCGTGGCGGCGGCGAGAGTTCCTCCGATGGGGAAATAGTATTTACCATCGGCCTTGCGGCGTTTGCCGTACAGCGCCTCCAGCGCCCCGGAAAGCGAGCCTTTGGGCGAAAAAACCACCGCCCCTTCCAAAGGGGAGCCGCCGATATTGTCTTTCAACGCCGCCCCCGCGCGCAGTTCCATGTTTCCCAAGTTGGTGGCGAGGCCGCATTCTTTGGTGGCAAGCCATTTTCCGCCGGCCGTTATAACGCACCGGGCTTCTTTTGGCGTGAACCCGGCGAGGAAGGATCCCCATTGGCCGCCACTTTTCACGGTAAGGCCGTTCAGCCGGAAATCGGCATTCCCTTCCAGCGCCGACGGGGTCATCGGATGGAAGATAAACACCGCGCCGCCATCCAGCTTGCCCGCGATGGGGAGCGGATTGCCGCCCACTTTCAATACGACATGATCGATGGGAAAGTTGGCCGCATCCGCGCCCAGCGTGACGCCAGCCGAGAAGAGGGAAGGGGCTACATCGAGCCTCAAACTGCCTTCGCCGGAGGATGCCTTGAAATGAAACGATGGCTGAAGAATCAGGAAACGCCAAACCGCGACACTTGCGCGAAGCCCGTCCAGTTCAAGGGAGGTGTTACTCCGCCGCTCTTCCAGCCTCACCTTATCCATTGTTATTGCGAACGGGAATGAAAGTTCCAGTTGGCCGATGGTAAGGTCCAGCCCTTGCTGGCGCGCCGACTGGATAAGTTTATCGCGCACCACTTCAGCATCGAGGTTCAGCACGACCAATGCGGCAATGATATAAAGACCGATGAGCGCCCCGGCGATGATGAAAAACGCCATTTTCAGCCGGGGGCTGGCCGCCATAAAATGCCATGCGTTACCCAAGGATTTGCCGAGGATGTTTCCGGCGGCCATCAAAACGCTTTGGTGAAGGTGATTTCGGCGTTGACATTGCTCCGGTTATCGTAGTTGACCGTGATGCGTCCCCTTAGCACGCCGATTCCCGAACTGCTGTCAAACACGCCCTGCAGAAAATCGATCAGCAGCGGGTAGGGGATTTTATCAAAGGTGGCGGTCACCTGATCTTGCCGTCCGGTTTTCGGGTTTGTCGCCGGATTGATTTTATTTATGAATTTGTTTGCGCCGAGGCGGGCGGCGATGCTTTCAATATCGCCGGAGACCGGGCCGCCGACAGGGGTATCCTGCTTGAGCGCCGTCGGAATTTTTGCTGAAAGGGAGATATAGCGGTCGGCCAATTCGCCCGTTCTGGCCAGATCCTTGCGCGCCGCGCGGATTTTGCGGTCAAGCAGTTCCGAGGTTTCCAGCTGCGGCATAATGACGCCGCCAACCAGCACCCAGAGGCCGAGGAGCGAGGCGGCGGCGAG
>JAHFEJ010000105.1 GCA_023248535.1 Nitrospinales bacterium
TCTCCCTCACCGCTGATATTCCTCACTTCCACGGCCATTTGGCTCACCGCCACTCCGTTGGGTAAAATAAACGAAAGGTGGAGTTTCATTCCCAAACCGATGCCATCCACCGACTCGATGCCTAGGCGGGCGCCGGAATCGGAGATATCCAGCACCGCCCCAATTTGATGATTGGAACTGCCATCTTTGGATATCCGCGCCCTGGAGACAATGCTTATCCGCTCGCTGCTTCGCAGATTGTAGCGTTGCAACTTTTCAGGATATTCCATCACCAACACCGGCGGATTGGCGTGCACCCGCATCAACTTCGTACTGAAAGCGTATACCGAGCCGCCAGAAAGAAACCGCACGGTTAGATCCGAATTGTTGACAAAACCGGCGGCAACATTTCCCTTGGGCATATCGGTGATGAAAAAACTGGAATCAGGCAGAATGGAGATTCGGCCCTTTCCCCCCAGGGTATTGGTTGCAATAACCTCCACCTTCGCCCCCCGCATCAGGGTGGAATAGCGCTTTCCCTTCCATTCGATAATCAACGGGTCGCCAACAGCGCAGAGTTTTTCAACCGGATTGCTGGTGGTGTAAAGCGTGGCGACGCCCTGCGCGGGTTTAACTGATATATTCATATCCTCTCACTTCACTTCCTGCGCCACCGCCAATCCCGCTTCCAAACAAATAAGAAAAGACACTAAGGATTCCAGCAGCTGGCCCGGCCAACCCTGTTTGCCGTGGATTGCGCTGGCCAATGCTTGTTTTTTATTATCAATCGCATAACCAAATTTGTCAATACACATCCGTATGATTAAGTGTCATATTGATACAATACATTGCATATTATAAATACCGGACATGACACAAAAAGCAAGCAAACGCCCTTCGAATGATTAAAAATGACCGGTTGCCGCGCAATCCTGGCATGGCGGGAGAAGCGGGAATAGATGGCCTAATCTGTATACTCAGCTATAGGGTTTAGCCGGAAGCGCAAATCCCCAAGCAACCGTCAACGCCGCATATCCAGATCATTAAAATCCGCCTGAACAAAGAAATCGTCTTTGCCTACCCATGCGGCAATTTGGCCTATATCCATCCGGAACATCAGCATCCTTTCCAGGAATGCCGGGTGTCCGCGCAATTCACCGCCGGCATAATTGAACAGAACATAGGAATCGTGACAGCCGTCGCCAAGCTTTTTTGACCTTTTATGCAGGAGAGTGAGAATAAACTTTGGATCGTTGCGCAGCTTCATCCCTATTCTTTTTGGGATCCTGTTTGTTTTGTCAATCAAGCCCCACACGAATTCCATGTTATCCCAGATGGGATGCCCCTCGACAAAGTAGTCGAAAATCTTCGGGTGTTTCATGCCGATTTCAAGGATGGCTTTAGCGTCTTCACCGGTTTTGGCGATCGCTTCAGGGATTCGCAGAGCGGGCATGGGAGCCGTTTCATGTTCCCCATGGTGCCATGAATAATGCGGGTGTTCGTCACCGGAAGCGGAATAGTGATCCCAATTGCCGAAAAACCTCTCCCCGGCATACATGATCGCCTTGGGGTTTTGTTCGATGGCGGCGATGATGATTTCCCAATCGTTCTGTTGTTTCAGCGCCTCCCCCACATATTTAAGCGCCAAGCCGTTTTGCCTGACCGCCTTGAGCGCCACTTCCCTGTCATCGCGAAACTTTTCATCAACATGCTGAATGGCCAAGCCATCATTTTCCAGCGCGGCCAACACACACTCCCGGTCCATTTTGAATTCATCTTTCAAATGCACCAGCAACGATCCACAGGTTTTCACCGCATTCATAACGGTATTCCGGCTTAGGTTAAACGTATCGGGCACATATCCAATAAGGTGAGGGTCTTTCGATAGCAGCTGCTCGATAAAGGCCGTATCCATTTTCAGAAACGAAGGAGCGACCCTGAAATTGTCCAACTGGGGGATAATGCCGTTTTCCAGGTCGCCGACAACCCGCACCTCCCAATATTTGACCACATCCACCAACCGCGCATAAAGGTCTTTGGCATCCGTGTGATACCGTTCGACCGCCGTGGACAGCTTCTCCTCCATTTCTTCCCCATCGCCGGCTATTAAAAGCCCGCCAAGCTGCTTGCGGAATTGATCGAGAAAAGCCGATTGTTCACTCTTGATTTGCGAACTGAAACGGCTTCGTTCTTCAGGCGTCATTTCCTGCATCGGCTTTATCCGCCGCTCAGTGGGTGTCAGCCACAATCGGCAAAGGGGAAGAATGGTTTTCCCCGGCGAAGAATATTCTACCGGCGGCGCGGCGGAGCCCGGTTCAACCTGCGGCACCACCTCAGATGCCAAACAATCAATATCGGATATGCTATCCATCAATCTCCTCTCAGCGGCGGGATTATTATATCTCCCGGACGGCGCCATAAATAGCGCAGCCGGAGTATGCGCCGGGATTTACGCAGGCGGCCAGAATCTGGCTGCCAACGTCGCTGGCGAGACCGGCCCGATGTTGTTCCGCCCGGAACCAGCAAAAACAACTCACCGACAATTCCTGCCGTGCTCCGTATTTTGCCGGACTGACGGCAAACGGGCAGATAAGGCGCATTTTCCGCAGGGTGCCAAGCAACGGACCGTGATCGGAAGAGGTCTTTTTCCGTTCCGGCTCCCCGCCGTTCATAACGTCATATCCAGATATTGAAGCGGGTTGATATCCCATTTGGCGGGGGTTTCGTAACCGATGATCCGGTCGCTCACGCCGGCTTCGGAAAGAAAAAGATCGCGGGGCGTCATTTTTATGTTTCTCTTTGTATCGTACACCAGGCGTACCATCGGCTTGACCATGCTCCCATTGGCGGGGCGCACCACCACGGCCAAATAGCCGCTCTCGAGGCGGACCATTGTGCCAAGCGGATATACCCCGACGCATTTGATGAAATGTTGCACCAACTCGCGGCAAAAATGAAATTCGCTCCATTCGTATAACTTGCGCAATGCTTCGGCCGGATCAAGCCCTTTATGATAGCAGCGGTCGGAGGTTATGGCGTCATACACGTCCACAATGGCGGCCATCTGGCCGACCCGGGTGATCTTGTTGCCTTTGAGGCCGAGCGGGTAGCCGGTGCCGTCGTGACGCTCGTGATGCTCAAAAGCCACGGTGATGGCGGTCGCCGGAATCCCCTGTTCCTCTTTCAGTACCTGATAGCTGTGGGTGACGTGCGACTGCATCAGCTCGAATTCCTCTTCAGTAAGCCGTGACGGTTTGTTGAGAATATCCTGCGGAACCTTCATCTTGCCCACATCGTGCAACAATGCCCCCACCCCGACCTCGGTGGTGGCGGCGCGGTCGAACCCGATCGCGCGGCAAAAAGCGATCATGAAGATACAAACATTCACCGAATGCTGGAAGGTGTATTCGTCCCGCCTCTTTAGGCGGCTCAGGCACATCATGGCGCTCTGGTTGTCAAATACCGAGTCGATCATCCCCTCAACCACCGCATCCACCTGGGCGATGTTGATCTTCTTTCCTTCCTGGACATCCCGCATGACGGCGCCGATGACCTTTTCCGCTTCTTTGCGCACAGTCTTGGCGCGCGCCATCTCGCGCCGATGGGGGTCATCGGGATTCCGCTCCCCGCCTTCGTCCGTCATGAGCTGCTCGACCGCGGCCTCCACCGCCAGCGCAACCTCCTCGCGGGTGGGGGCATCGGCCACATCCAGCCCTTTATCGGTATCGATATACACTTCCCTGATGCCGTGTTTAATGATCTTGTCGATCATCAGTTCATCCTTTATCGGGAGCGAACGGCGCATGAAAGGAACTTCGAGCCAACTGCAATCGAAATCGTGGATGAACATCCCCGGCTTGAGCCTCGCCGCCCGGACTTTTTTTATCATTCGGCCCTCAAATCGTCCACGCTTTGCAAAATGCGAAATACTCGTCCAACAGTTTCGCGTTTTTTTTATCCACATCCACGAACTGGGCGGCATATTCAAACCTGCCGCCGCTGCCATTCACCCTCATCAAACGTATTTTCTGCCGATCCACAAAGCCCATCCCCCCGGGATGGAAACTCACCGACAGCTCGCTCCCTGGCTCAATATGCATCGGCGAGCGGGCAACAAGCCGCAGCCCCCCCTTGCTGAGGTCGACAATTATGCCGGATCCCAGCGGGGCCGCCTGGCTATTTGCCCTGCGGATCGCCGCCGGGAGAAGGCATTGAACCCGCTCCTCGTCCCGCAATGTGCGGGCGATCACATCGTCCTGAAACGCAAAGAGGCAGAGATTGGTTTTTCTGAGCAATTCCTTGAAGATGACGGCCATTCCATAGACCACCCCCTTCTTTTCCATCCGGACGACGGCCCCTTGTCCAAGGGCGAGCGGAGGAACCTGGCCGCGCGGCTTTTCGGCGAGAAGATAGCCGTTTTCCCCCGGTTTCCAGCCGCGTACCATCACGTACCCGTTCTTCCTGGCAAACTCGATAACCGCTTCTTTTCCCAAACCTAACATCGCTTCACTCCAGACAATCCGAACATTCGCGGCAAAATGCCCTCACGGCCGGCTCATGCCTCAAGAAACTCATCCCCATCAAATGCTTTCCGGCTTCCTCGCTTATATTCCGCACAGCGGAGGCCAGATCGCTTACCGCCGCGCCATTGGGAAGGGTGAATGAAAGGTTGAGCCTTGCTCCCACATTAATCCCTTCCCTTGAATCAAGGCCAATCCGGGCGCCGCTGGCGGAAATATCCAGTACCGCCCCGGCTTTGCCCACCGCGCCGCCGTTTTCGGCGATATGCGCGGGAAAAATCATTCCCACCCGCTCGTCGCTCCGCATGTTGTGATACTCCACCACCTCCGGATATCCCAGCACCAGCACCGGCGGCTGGTTATGTACCCGCATCAGCATTGTTTTGAAGGTGTACACCTTGCCATTGCGCAAGAACCGGACGGTTAGCGGAGCATTAAACTCGAAACCCGCGGCGGCATAATTCCTGGGCATATCGGCGAGGATGAAGCTGGTATCGGCAAGGATCGCAAGGCGGGCCTTTTGCCCCAGAAGGTTTGTGGCGATGATCTCCACCTTGGCCCCCCGCATCAGGGTGCGGTAGCGGGTTCCTTTCCATTCGATGATAAGGGGGTCGCCTACATCGCAGTACTTTTCCATCGGGCAGGCTGTGGTGTAAAACGAACCGGTCTCAACCGGAGGCCTAACCGGTGCGTTCACGCGCGCACCTCTCCCGTATTTAATTCCATCGCTAATTCCTCCCGGCCCGATGACCCGTCAACAACTACGGTTCACCGGGCAGTCCCACTTCGCGCCCGATGCAAACCTGCAAAATATGCCGTTAAATAAAACCCGTTAATGAACCCCAAGCATGGCCTTGGCCTATTCCGACTCCAGCAACCTCATGAACTGGCTTACCAGCTCCATCCGCTTATTGATACCGATTTTCCGGTAAACGTTTTTTGAGTGTTGCTTAACAGTGTTAAGGCTGATGTGAAGTTCCTGCGCTATATCCTGATTCGAGCGGAAGTGGAGCATACACTCCACCACCCGCCCCTCCTGCGGGGTCAGATTGTACCGTTTAAGGCGATCGCAAAATGCGGCGCGCACCATCTGAATGGTTCGATTATTCCCCTTCACGGCCTGTTTCCTCCGCAGGGCGTCATTCGAAATGAGTGCACTTTCGGATGCGAGGAATACACCGGGGTCGAGATAGTACGGATTTTTTGCCGCCATCCCTTTCTTCAATACCACCGGGTGGGTCTGCATGGCGTTGAAAACCACCTCTTTGGGGAAAAGCCCCCGGTGGTAATTGCATACGGTTATGGCGCTGAGCGCGCGGGTAAAGTAATTGAAGCGCGATTCGTATTCCATAAACGACTCGGCGCCTTCAACGGGTCCCATGGCCCAGCTCATGTCGGCCGACACCCGAACCCCCCTGAAGCCCGCCGCGAGCGCGTCGAGAACAACCCGGCGATGCTCCGCCAACCCCTCATCAGGGTTAAACCGGCCATTCGGGAAAAAGATCCTGCTGCAATCGATTACTTCCATTATGCCGCCGCCAATCAGCAGCCGGGCCGGAAAACCAGCCTGCTCAAGGGACAACACGGCATCTTCCTCTTTCTGCTCGTGGAGGTAAAATACCAGCTTTTCGCCGTTTGCCGACCCTTCGCTGAAAAAATCCGACAAAAATCCAAACTTTTCGTCGCTGCGGTCATAAACCAGGGCAGCGTGATCCCCCGGCAGCAAACCTGTTCCGGCGCTTTTCGGAAACCTGCTTAATACCGCCCCCCTGACGGTGAAATTTTCCTGAATTGTATTTATTAGCCCTCTGTTTTCCATAACCACCCCAAATAACAGTTACCGTTTCCTCTTGTCGCCGTTTGTTACCAACGGAGGCAAACCACCGCCGAATTCAACAAACGAGCCACTCCTCTTTATCCCCATATCTATCCCCAAGGAAAGACGTTCAACCAAATCGTGGTCGAGCCGTTTCAAAGCCTCCCGCTCCTCAGCAGTAAAAACAAAACCTTCAGCCGCAGTGGCGTTGTCGAAGGATTGAATGGCCTCGCGCCGAAATACGTCATCAGTCAAAATCCTTCCAATAAATATCTCAACCGAATTTTGTGCCATAACATGACAGCATTGCATTATCGATGCCTAACTATGTCGCAATTAATCAATATGTTATTAATATGACGAGACGCAGAGTGTGCGGCAATTTTCAACATGTGCGGCATTGTGCAACACATACCGATACCAACAATGAAGCTGTGTTAAGCGAAACTTGGCCATTCCCATGGATGACTTTTCGAAGGCGGAGGCAAAAACTGGAAAACAGGTTGATTTGGACAAACCGGATAAACTGTGCGACAACTTTTCGTACTCGATAGAGTATCTAATCGAAAAGTGGTGATTCTCCTCCGCAACGCGTTTTAGATGGCTTTGACCGGGATGGAGATTGCCCTCAGCGTAAGAGGCAAAGATTGGGAGGCAAGGCAGATGACGCCACCTGGGCCAACAGGCAATTTGAGTTTTTCCAAAGTTGGGAAATGGCGGACGGCGTCCTTCGTGGGAGATGCGGACTTTTTTATCTCGATCGGGTAAATCGTGCCGTCCCGTACGATGAGGAGGTCTATCTCCTTCTGGTCTTTGTCGCGGTAAAAATAGAAAGGTGCCTGGCGGCCATTGTGCCAATACGTTTTGAGTATTTCCCCCAAGACCCAGGTTTCCAATATCGCGCCGGACATCGCACCGGCCTCCAACGTTTTAGGGCTGGACCACTCGGTAAGCCACGCGCATAAGCCGGTATCAAGAAAATAGAGTTTTGGGGTTTTCACCAGCCGCTTGGTTAGGTTGGTGTGATAGGGTTGAAGGAGGTAAACGATCCCCGAAGCCTCAAGGATGGACAGCCAGTTCTTTGCCGTATTGGGTGCCACATCGGCATCCCGCGCCAGTTCCGCCATGTTGAGAAGCTGGCCTGTACGCGCCGCCGAAGCGCGCAGAAAACGGAGGAATGCCATCTCATCCCCCACCTTGGCAAGGTCGCGGATGTCCCGCTGCAGGTACGTTTGCACATACGAACTGAAAAAGAGGCTGCGGTCCGTTTTCCCGTATAAAGCCATTGCCGGGAATGAGCCGCGCCAGATTTGATGATAAAGTCCGTCAAGTGTTGTTTTTTTTGCGGACTCCATACGCCGATCAATTTCTCTGGGCAGGGGCAGGAATGGACCGGACTCATGGCTTTGCCCGGTACGCTCACGCTGTGAAAGGCCGAGAAGATGCACAATGCCAACCCGCCCAGCCAACGATTCCGATACCCCTTTCATTAAATGGAACTGCTGGGAACCGGTAAGCCAATAAAGCCCCGGCTTGCGGTTTTTGTCCACTTCCATCTTGATGT
>JAHFEJ010000106.1 GCA_023248535.1 Nitrospinales bacterium
CGGGGTGTGGCACTGTTCGCACTTCGCGTCTTTGAATTGCGGGCCGTGGATGTTGCCGCGCTCCTTGATGTCGTGGCACCCGGCGTTGTCGCAGCGGTCGGCCGCCATCGGCTTGAAAAGAACCGTCTGGGTGAGCGGATCGGGGCGGTGGCACTTTTCGCACTTCTGCGCGGCGTGCTTCCCTTCCAGCCGGTAGCCTTTATACGCGGCGGCGTTGTGGTCGAACAGGCTCGGCTTCCAGTTCTCCTCGTGATGGCAGCTATCGCACAATTGGCCCTTGAACTGCGAACCGTGGATGTTGCCGCGGCTCTTGATGTCGTGGCACCCGGCGTTGTCGCAACGGTCGCTGGGGATCGGCTTGAAGAGCGCCGCCTTGGTGACCTGGTCGGGGCGGTGGCACTTTTCGCATTCCAGCTTGGCGTGTTTGCCTTTCAGCTTGTAGCCTTTGTACGCGGCGGCGCTGTGGTCGAACAGGCTCGGTTTCCAGTTCTCCTCGTGATGGCAGCTATCGCACAATTGCCCCTTGAATTGCGGGCCGTGGATGTTGCCCCGCTCCTTGATGTCGTGGCACCCGGCGTTGTCGCAGCGGTCGCTGGGGATAGGCTTGAAGAGCGCCGCCTTGGTGACCTGGTCGGGGCGGTGGCATTTTTCGCATTCCAGCTTGGCGTGTTTGCCCTTGAGCTTGTAGCCCGTGTACGCCGGGTCTTCATGCTTGAAGGTGGCCGGTTTGAAATCCTGGGTGGTGTGGCACTCGTCGCACTTCTTCCCGGCGAACTGTTTGCCGTGCACGTTGCCGAATTTTCCCTTGTCGTGGCAGCCGGGGGCGTCGCAGGTATCATACTTCCCGATTTTGAAAACGCCTTTGGCCCGTTCCACGTGGCACTTCTCGCACGGGGCCTGCACATGTTTCCCGGTCAGCGGATACTTGGTCTGCTTGTGGTCGAAGCGGATCTCTTTCCAGGTGGCCGGCACATGGCAGCTTTCGCATTTCGGCCCCAGGCCGCCTTTGTGCTTGTCGTCCTTTTTGTGGCAGGTGATGCATTGTTCCTTGTTTTCCACCTGGAAGATGCCCTTCACGGCGTGGCACTTTTTGCATTCCACCTTGATGTGTTTGCCTTCCAGTTTGTAGGCCTTGTCGTGGTCGAAGGTGACGTCTTTCCCTTTCCAGCCGTTCGTGGTGTGGCAGTTCTCGCACTTCTCCTTGAGCGTGCCTTTGTGGATGTCGTCTTTCTTGTGGCAGCTGAAACAGGCGGTATCGAGGCCGGCGTAACTGACAAGCCCCTTCTTGGTCTTGGCGGTGTGGCACTTGGCGCAGGCAACGGGGGCATGTTTGCCCGCCAGCTTGTAGCCGGTGGTAGCGTGGTCGAATTTCTTGATGTCCCCTTCCGTGCCGCGGTAACCGCGCCCTTTGTGGTCCTTGTGGCATTTCACGCATGGCTGATCCGCCACTCCGCCGTGAAGCCCCTTCTTTATGGCTTGGGCGGCAGCCACGCCGGCATGACATCCGGCCACGGTGCAATTGGCGTTCGGCAGCCCTTCCCCTTTGGTATGGCACTTGGTACAATTTGAAAGCCCATCAAGTTCGGAGTGGAACGATCCCAGCTCGCCGGGGCTGATCAGGCTGCCAAAATCGGCCGCATGGCTGGCGGGGAGATGGCTGAATAAGGCTATGGCGGCTATAAAGAGCGCGGGCAAAAGACGCTTAGTCAAGACCACCCTGTTTCCCCTATTGTTAAGATTGTTTGAACCAGCCAAAAGGTATCAGCCCGGAATTACACAGTCAAGAAACTAAATTTTCACGTTCTGAGAAAGCAATTCACATGCCATTCCCATTGGGCTGATTGTACAGCATTTTGTATCGCCGCCGTCCGCTATAAGGACATCCACCACCCCCGAAAACAGACAAACTGTCCATATTCAAAGTTGCCGCCCCTTGCCGCGCCGGGTACAATCGGCTTATGGGGTTGCTACGTCTTGCGCTTTGGGTCTTTGTGATTCTTATGGTGATTCGGCTTATCGGCCGGGTATTCCGCGCAAGCTTTCACTTTGAAGTCATCACGCCGCGGGGCCGCGGCGGCCACCGGCAGCCGCCGGGGAGCGGCACGCCGGGAACCGGCGCCGCCGAAATGGTGCAGGACCCATCATGCGGCGCTTGGATTGCCGCCGATCAGGCTATCAAGGTAAACGCCGGCGCCACAGCGCAATACTTCTGTTCCCAGGAGTGCCTGAATAACTACCGGAGAAAGCTCAATGGTTAGGGTGGGGATAGTGGTCGCGTCCGACTCGCGCTCGGCGGGGGGCGGCAAAGAGGACGGATGTATTCCGGCCCTGCGCGGATTTTTGGAAAAGAACGGCTATACGGTTGTCCATTCCGTGATCGTGCCGGACGATATGGATCCGCTGCGGGCGGAGATCATGCGGATGGTCAACAGCGGCGCGGTCGATTTGGTGTTGACCAGCGGCGGCACCGGCGTTTCCCCCCGCGATGTTACGCCCGAAGCCACAAAGCCGCTGCTTGAGCGGGAGCTTCCGGGAATTCCGGAGGCGATGCGCGCGGCCTCTTTGAAAAAATCGGTCAATGCCGTCATCTCGCGGGGGCTGGCGGGGATGATCGGGCCGGTGCTGGTCATCAATCTGCCCGGCGCCCCCAGGGCGGCGGTGGAAAACCTGGAAGCGGTTCACCGCGCCATCCCGCATATTATAAGGAAGGCGAAAGGGGATACCGCCGAATGCGGCCAGCCGTAACCGGACGTCAATTGTAGGTTTCGGCGATCTTCTCTTTTACCTTGTTAAGCGTGTCGGCCTTCACCAGGTTGTGAAAGGTCAAATAGTCGTCAAGGGAACTGACGCTTTGCGCCTTCACCGCATAATCAAGCTGTGCCTGGGTGATCTTCTTCTTAATGACCAGCCACTCTCCCAGCCGGAGCACCGGCTCCCGGTTGTTGAAAAAGCGGATGTAATTTTCGCGCGTCATGATATTCAGTTCGCTGATGACCGTTACGACATCGCCCTTTGTTTCCCGCGATTTGTTCTTTATCAACGCTTCCTGCTCCGGCGTGACATACCCCTCTTCCGTTATTTTACGCAGGAAAGCGGTATGTTTGGCGTGGTTTTCATTGACGTATTCGTCAAGGTCCGCCTGTGTGGTATAGCCGAGATCGATCAGCGTGCTGCCGATGTATTTTTTTCCGGCGGTGCCCCTTGTTTCGCGGAATGCGAGGAACCGGTTCAGTTCCTCTTCCTTCAACAGGTTGTTCTTAAGCAGTACCCGCGCGAGCACGGCTTCTTCTTCCTCCAGACTGCTTAAATCACCCAATGCCATAATGATGAAATCATAGCAGAGAACGCGCCGCCGGGCCAATCGCCAATGATGAAGCGGGGCAGCAACCCCTGGTGCGCGTTTGCCGCGCGAAGGGATTTCGTACGCTGCCGCCACCGCCCCTTGTGGCGTTCAACCGGGGTGATATAATGACCGGGTTATGAACGAGTCTCTTTAAAGAGGAAGGATGACCGAATGGCCGTTGACGATCGCAAGTCGAGCTTTAAAAAGACGATTCAGGACGATACCAAGCGGGAAAAGCTCGCCGATCTTCTGCGCAAAGACGGCCGCGTCACCAGCCGCCAGCTCAAAGAGGCGGAAGAGGTCCAGAAGAAAAAAGGGGGGTGGATCGGCCACATCCTGATAAAGCTCGGCTATATATCCGAAGAAGCGATCATCGCCTTCGTGGGGCGCAGCCTGCAGATACCCGCCCTCGATCTCACCAAGGAACATCCCACGGAAGAGGCGCTTAAACTGATCGACCTCGCCACCGCCAAGTCCCACATGGTCATCCCGATGGAAGTACAGGACGGAGCGCTTATCTGCGGGATGGTCGATCCGACGAACTTTACCGCCATTGAGGAGATCAGCAGCAAAACCAAGCTTCCGGTGCGCGGCAAGATCGTGCGGCTGCTGCAGTTGGCCGAGGCGTACAAAAAGCACTACGGCATGTCGGATGAGGACTACAAGGCCTTTCTTCCCGCCGAAGAGGAAATAAAAGAAGAGGATAAAAAGTCATCCAAGCAGACGGCCGCCGATACCTATGACATGGGCGAGATCATCTCCAGCGTCGAAGACGAACTGGAAATCGCCAAGGAAGAAGAGGATGAGGGGCCGGTCGCCGTCGATGCGGCGCTTATCCGGCTGGTGAACGGTATCCTGATAAAAGCGGTGCAAAACGGCGTGTCCGACATCCACATCGAACCATATGAAAAGCGCTACCGCGTCCGCTACCGCAAAGACGGCGCGCTGTTCGAAGATTTGATATTGCCGTTACAGATGAAGAACGCGTTGGTGAGCCGCGTCAAGATCATGTCCAACCTCAATATCGCCGAAAAGCGCGTGCCGCAGGACGGCCGTATCAAGATCAAAGTTCCCGGCCGCGAAAAGCCGCTCGACTTCCGCGTGAGCATACTTCCCACGCTGTTTGGCGAATCGGTAGTTATGCGTATCCTCGACCAGACCAAGCTGCAGACCGACCTGACAAAACTCGGCTTTTCGCAATGGGCGATGGATGTTTTCCAAAAAGGGCTGGAGTCGCCGCAGGGGCTTGTCCTGGTCACCGGCCCCACGGGATCGGGTAAAACGAACACCCTTTATTCCGCCGTGGTGTCGCTGAACACCGAAGACGTGAAGATACTCACCGCGGAAGACCCCGTCGAATTCAACTTCGACGGCATCAATCAGGTGCTGGTGCGCAACGAGGTGGGGCTTACCTTCGCGGCGGCCCTGAAATCGTTCTTGCGGCAAGACCCCGAAATCATCCTCATCGGTGAAATCCGCGACCTTGAAACGGCCGAGATCGCTGTCAAAGCCAGCATCACCGGCCACTTGGTGTTCAGCACGCTGCACACCAACGATTGTCCCAGCACCGTCTCCCGCCTCATTGATATCGGCATCCAGCCGTATTTGGTCTCCACCGCGCTGGTGCTCATTCTGGCCCAACGTCTGCTCCGCCGCCTCTGCACCAAGTGCAAGGAAGAGGTCACTGATATTCCGCACCAGACGTTGTTGGAGGCCGGGTTCACCAAGGAGGAACTCTCCACCGTCAAGATATACCGCGGCGCCGGCTGTCCCGCCTGCACCCGCGGCTATAAGGGGCGCGTTGGCAACTTCGAGCTGATGGAGTGCTCCGAGGTCCTTAAGGTGGCCATCACCGCGCGCGTGCCCGAAGACCAGCTTCGCAAGATCGCCATCAAGGACGGCATGCTGACGCTGCGCCGCGACGGGCTGAACAAGGTTATTGAAGGGGTCACCACGCTGGAAGAGGTGATCGCCAACACCGTATTGACGAAAGAGGCGCTTCCGGCATATCTGCTGAACCCGGACGAGCTGGTTTTTGAAGACGGCGACCTGATCATCCGCGAAGGAAACACCGACAAGAATTTCTACCAGTTGTTGCAAGGCTCGTTGGCCATCACCAAAGGCGGAAAGATGGTCGGCGAAATATCGCAGCCGGGGGAATATTTCGGCGAGATGTCCGCCTTGATGAACCAGCCCCGCACCGCCACCGTCCGTTCCAAGGGGAAGAGTATCGTGAAGGTGTTCCCCGGCGACAAGCTGCGCGAGACCATCGATAATTATCCGGATATCGCGTTTACCATCATCAAGTCGCTTATGGTCCGGGTCAACGAGGCCGACAAGCGGCTTGCCCGCGCTGAAAAACCGGCCTGATACCTTTCGGATAAAGGATGCACGGCATGAATTTGTCGCCTGTCATGGCAAGCGTATCTACCGCAATACCCCCGGTTCCGTTTTTCAGGGATGACATATTGTTTGAACCTTTTTTCCCCTCTGTGCGTCTAATAAGCCGCATTAATTAAGGAATACATAATGAGACCATTCAACATTTCTAATATCGGATTGATCGCCGTCACGGTTGCCCTGCTTCCGTTTCACGCGGTGGCGGGCGGGCTGGAGGCGGCGGGGGAAAAGCCGCTGGCGTTGCGGCAAAGTATTGAGCAGGCGTTGGCGAACAACCTCGACATCATCGTGCAAAAGGCGAAGCCCCTGGCCAGCGAGCAGGACGCTATCGCCGCCGATGCCCAATTCGATCCCTCCCTGTTTGGCGCCGTTTCATATGGACGCACCGAGACCCCCAGCGCTTCACCATATGCCAACCCCGCGGTGGGCGATGCCAAAACAACGACGGCATCGTTGGGGGTGCAGCAGAAATTTTCCTACGGCACCAGTTATAAGCTGACGTTGGACAGCACGAAGGCGGACTCCAATTCACTCGTCTCCACCCTCAATCCCTATTACGCCAGCAACCTCGATCTGGCGGTTACCCAGCCGTTGCTCAAGAATTCCGGGAAGGATTCGAATACCTACCAGATCACCCTGGCCAAAAACGCCAAGGGGATATCGGACGCCGATTTTGCCCTCAAAGTGATGGATGTGGTCACCAAAACCGAACAGACCTATTGGGATGTGGTTGCGGCGATGCGCGATCTGGCCGTTCAGGAAGAGGCGTTGCTCTGGGCGAAGGACTTTAAGCGGCAGATAGATATCAAGGTGCAGGTGGGTGTGTTGGCGCCGATAGAGACGGCGGCGGCGGATGCCCAGGTGGCCACGCAGGAGCAAGTTCTCATAAACAGCCGCCTTGCCATCAGGAACACGCAGGACAACCTCAAGGCGCTCATGAACAGCAAAGACCTCCCTTTGGGCGGCGACGACGGCATTAGTCCCACCGATGAGCCGGTCTACCGCGAAGTCCCCCTCAACCTGCAAAGCCTGCGCGAGACCGCGTATGACAAGCGCCCCGATTACCGGCAGGCGTTGCTGGCGCTCGACAGCAAACTGACCGAGCGGGCGTACAACGAAAATCAGGCCCTCCCCACGCTTAATCTCGTCGCGGATATGAAACTGCACAGCCTGCGCGGAGAGCTGCAGACGGTAACTGTGGGCGGTACCCCGTTCACGAGCAATCTGGGGGGAAGCCAAACCGATTCGCTCGGCGACACCGCCGGGGGAAAGTATGTGGATTATTCGGTGGGGATGCAATTTGAATATCCCCTGTTCAACCGCGCGGCGAAAAGCCGCGCCATGAAAAGCCAGGTGGAGTCGGACGCGGCACGCACGTCACTCGCCGTCATGCGCCAGGCAATTGACCTGCAGGTGCTTTCCGCGGCCCGGAACGTTGAAGCGGCCCGCCAGACCATTGAAGCGGCCCGTGTTTCCCGCATACTGGCCGAAAAGAAACTGGCCGCCGAAACCCGCAAGTTCGAGGTGGGAACGTCCACCTCCTTCACCGTGCTGCAATACCAAAAAGACCTCGCCGCCGCCAAAAGCGGGGAGATGAAGGCGGCGACCGACTATCAAAAGGCGCTGGCGCAACTTGAGCGGGTGGCCGGCACGATTCTGGAGAGGAACAACATAACGCTGACGATGCAGGGGCAGTGAGCGGCAACGGCGTACTGATCTACGAAAAAAGCCTGCACCGGGCGGCCGCGCTGCGCGCCATAGCCGAGGAAGCCGGCTTTTCCTGCCGCGCCGCTTTTTACCGTGCCGAGGCCGAAGCGGCGGCCAGGGCCGGCGGCTTTGCGATTCTCGTGGCCGGATTTGATACCTTCCCCCTTTCTCCCGTGCTGGAAACGATGCGGACCGCCGTTTCCGCTCCCGCCGGTGAGATCGATAAAGTCGACGACCTTTTCCGGAAATACGGCCTTGCCGGTCCTGTGCTCACCTATCCATACGATTCCGCCGCAACC
>JAHFEJ010000107.1 GCA_023248535.1 Nitrospinales bacterium
TATTTGCTAACTATCATGCTGTAGCAATCATAACCCTTGAGCTTGTCAATGCCATGCAAGAAGGCCAACTCCACCACAAAGGTGATGCCCACGACTTTCGCGTCCAGTTTTTCCACCAGGTTGATCGCCGCTTTCATCGTCCCGCCGGTGGCCAGCAGGTCGTCCACCAGCAATACACGGTCGCCGGGGCGAAATGCGTCTTTATGCACATGTATCTCGTTGGTGCCGTACTCCAGCGCATACGATTCCGATACCGTCTCCGCCGGCAGCTTGCCCGGCTTGCGGATCATCGTCATGCCGCACCCCAGCTTGTATGCCAGCGCCGAGGCAAGGATCAGCCCGCGCGCTTCGATACCGGCCACATGGTCTATCTTCGTTCCCTTGTAGTGGTCATACAGGGTATCGATGATGGCGCGGAACGCCTCCGCATCATTGAAGGCGGTGGTGAGGTCCATGAACATGATCCCCTTTTTGGGGAAATCCGGAACCACCCGGATACGGCTTTCTATTTCCTGAACTGATAATCGCGGCATTTTATTCCTCCTCTAATGGCGCCTAAAAGGTGCATTCCCCTATGTTTCAGACCCGGCAAGTCTACCATAATTTGCTTCTAAAGCCGTTTCGCCAGCTCGCCGAAAAGTCAAGTACGGCGGCAAAGCTCCCCGTAAAAAGTGGAATGAAAAACTAAATATTTTCCCCCTCTAAAGAATTTGGCTTTTCCGCCGAAAGGAGAGATGGACGGGAGTGTTGTATCCCGGCCTGAAACGGCAAGGTATTGTTTTATTAAGAGGACGTTTGAAAATGGCTCTTGAACTTGGCAGCGCGCGGCTCAATGTGACCGCCAAAGGGGCGCCTCCGCCACCTGTGCAACAGGTGAAGCCCGCGCGCACCAGTATCGCCGAAGACGCCATTTTCATCCCCAAGCCGCACAAGCGGGTCGAATTCAAAATAAGCGGTTCCGGCGGATCGGGGGAACTTCAGGGCGGCCAGCCGGCCAACAAGGGATCGGTAAAACCGATACCGCTTCCCGGACAGGCATCCGATAATGGAGGCGGGAAACTGAAGCCCGTCGGCGCGCAGGACGCCAACGTATCGGTGACCGGCCAAAACATCTCCGCCGGCAGTCTGGGAGAACATGGCCTCACGGCCGAATTCGGCAAAGAAAGTTATGGCGCTCCCAAACAGCTGGTAAAAGCGGAATACAACGCGGTGCCGCAAAAAGACTTTACCGCCATTGCCACGCAGGAGGAAGGGCGCCAGACGAACCATGCCAAGCAAGTGCACTACACCCAACAGTATGACGCCTATGGCCGCCCGCGCATCGGATTCAGCCGCGAGCCGTATGATTTCGCCGCGACAAAATACGTGTCGAAAACCTCCGAGATCAAGTTCCAGCAAAACATGGCGTCCACGCGCCAGGCATACGGCAAGTACAGCGCCAACCTTGGCGCGCCGCAACCGCAGGAACCGAACGCCCCCTCCCAGCCGGCCGCCGGCGCGGGGGAAGCCGCGCCCCCCCCCGTGCAAGCGGGAATGATAGACCCCGAAGCCGTAAAAGGAACCAAAGGGCTGATTGACCCGAAAGAAGAAGCAAAAAAAATGATCGGGGCCGATAAAGGGCCGAAGGCGGGAATGGTTGCCTACGATCCGAAAGAGATTGACAGCCTGGGTGACCGCGGCAAGATAAAAAAAGGGCTGATCGATGCATCGCAGGCGGTCACGCCCGGAAGGGCTACCGCTCCCGATCCCAAAGAGATGCTCCTGAAAGGGGAATCGGCCCTCACGGTGGCCGAAAAGATGGGGATGGCGGCGGATGCCATCATGACGCCGGCCGCCATCTCCCCACGGGATAATGGCGGCATGGCTACCGTTCCGGGCCAAAGCCCTCTCCCCGCCATTGCCGTGCCGGGAACCAACAATGTCAACGCCGCCAATACCGGCCTTGGCGGCAAAGCGGTCAGTGATGTGGCCGCGATGATGGGCATGAACATCTCGGCGGTGCTCACCGCCCGTCCCGAAAAAGTGGCCGATTTCCACGCCACCGGCCAATTGCTGAAATCCAGCGCGGCCATCTCCGTCTCCGCCTGAACATCCCGGTAGCGGCGGCACTCCTGCCGCCGATGTGATGCTTCCACGCCAATGTACACAATAAATTGTGTACCCATCGGGCTTCCCGGCATTAACGGTCCGCGGGAAAACAAAAATGATGAAAACCGCACTGCCGGTCGGGACATGATGCGGGCGTCATGGCCGGCCACTCCGGCATAAGACCGCCGCTCCCCTCGAATGCCAGGATTTTTTCCGCATCGGCGGCCAAATCGGCCTCCACGCGTTCCAGCTCGTCCGGCGTCATCAGCCATTCTTCCGCCGCGGCGTCCTTGCCCCGCAGGTAGACGAGCGCACAGGTGATGCCGCCAACCTCCGGCAACGCGCGCGCCGCCGCCGCCGCATACAGCCGCGGTTGCATCATCGCCTCGTCCAGTTTTTGGCGCGCCGGTTTTTCGGCGTATTTGTAATCGATGACAAAAACGTTTCCGGCGTTCGTCAAGGCGAGCGCATCCATGGTTCCCGTCAACAGATACCGCCCCCCCCCGCGCGTGTAACCGAACGTGAACGGTATCTCCCGCCCAAAGCTGCGCAGCCCCTCGCGCCGCATCTTTGTGAAAATATCACGGCCATACAGGTTCACAACCGCGCTCTTCGCCTCCTTTTGCGTCGTTTTATCCAACCCGGCGAGGTGCACCGCCGCCCCCCGTTCAGCGGCAAGGCGGAATTCCTTCTCCGGGGCCGTGAGATCGAGCGTTTCCAGCAGCGCGTGAACGGCGGTGCCGGCTTCGGCGGCGGGAGAACGCCGCGTGGATACCGGCCCCGGCGGCGGCTGCAGCCGGTGGACGTGCCGCAACAGGTACTCGCGCGGACATTTGCGGAACGTGGTGACCTGCCCCACCGAAAAACGGACGATGCCCCCTCCATCCAGGCACGGCGTTTCGCCGTCTTGCGGCGCGGCAAAGGGTATGGGGAGGGTACGCAACACATCCCAGGCCGACCGCCGGGACATTGCGGCGGACGGATCATCGCTACCGGTGATTTGGCTAAAAAGGTGCGGCAGCTTTTCCCGCCCCTTCATCAACATCACCAGACGTTCGGCGTCCCTTTTTTTGAGGCTGCCGGAGAGAATGAGTTTTTCCTTCGCGCGGGTGCAGGCCACATAAAAAAGCCGCTCGGCATCGTCGCGCTCCTTCGCATCGTTGAGTTCCTTCACCTGCCGGTACACCGCCCCCTGATGAGGGGCCAGCCGCGCTTTGTCGATGTATTTCAGGCCCAGCCCGGCGCGCAGGTGGAATGCCGCCGGCGACGGCCAACCGCCCGCCGCCGCGGCGATGTCCGGCACGATGACCACCTTGAACTCCAGCCCTTTGCTCTGGTGGATCGTCATCACCTTCACCACGTCCATATCGGGATTGGCGATCACCGCCTGCGGCTCCACCTCGCCGCCGTCGATCATGCCGAGCATTTCACGTGTAAAACTTTTCAGCCCGGCGGTGCCGCCCCCGTCCGCCGCGCGGGCGATCTCTATCACTTTTTGCACGTTGGCCACCTGCTGCATCCCGTTCGGCTGCGCGCCAAGTATGCCGGTGACGCCGCTTTCATGCAACGCCGCCTCGATGATCTCGGATACCGCCATCCGCCCCTTCGCGTGCCGCAGCCGCCCCGTCCACTCTTCGAAACGGCGGTATTTTTCCCGCTCCCCCAAATCGGTTATGGCGCCGGCGTCGACCCGCTCCGGCGGCGCCGGTTTCGCCCCGGCCCCGCGCCGCAACGCCAGCAACGTTTCGTCCGAACAGCCCGCATACGGCGAGCGCAACGCCGCCGCCCATGAAACGGGGTCGCCGGCGTCTTCGATGAACGCCAACAGCGAGACAAGGTCCTTCACCTCCTGGCTTTGATAAAAGCCGGCCCCCTTATGCACCGCCAGCGGAATGCCGTAGGCGCGGAACACCGATTCGTATAGCGGCAACGCGGTGAACTTGCGGAAGAGGATGACGATATCGCGGTACCGCGCGGCGCCCCCGGCCACCATTTCGCGGATGCGGGAAGCGATGCGGCGGGCCTCAAGATACCGGTTCTCATCGGCGGCGGCTTCGTTCTCAATGAAAAAACATTCCACGGCGGGGGCGCCTCTGGCGGGGCATTGGGCCTCGCATTCGTCATCGGCGGAAAACAGCGCCGGGTGCGCCCGCAACAACACCTCATTGGTGAAATCGACCAGTTCCTTCACCGCGCGCCGGTTGGTTTTCAGGAAGAAAAGCCCGCCGCCGCGCTCCGTGATCTCTTTTTTTGTCTCTTTGAACACGTCCACATCGCCGCCCCGGAATCCGTATATAGCCTGTTTTGGATCGCCCACCACGAAGAGCTTCCCCTCCCCCGGCGCGGCCAGCAGATAGATAAGCTCCTTTTGGATATGGTTCACATCCTGAAATTCGTCCACCAGCACCTTGCGGAAATTCCGCTGGTAGGCGGAGCGGATATCGGGGTTGTGTTTGAAAAGGGCGATGGTCATCTCCTCCAGGTCGTCGAAATCGAGCCATCCCCTGTTTTTCACGCCGGTCTGGTAGTGGCGGCGGAATTCCTCCAGCAGCGTGGCCAGCGCCCCGGCCTGCCGGTACGACAAAGCCCCGGCGATGCCATGCCCGATCTCTTCAAGCGTTTCCTTTGCCTGCTTGAGTTCGGCGGACGCCTTCCGTATCTTCCCCGCGTGGATGCCATCGCGGACATCACCGGCCAGCCGCAATGCTTCATCAGGCGCGGTATCCAGCGCCGTTTCCAGTTCCCGCAACCGGCCCTCCGCATCCGCCAGCATCCGCTTTGCTTCCGGCTGTACGGCGTGGACGGCGGCGGTGGAGAGATCGCGGCGCACCGCGGCCAGCCGTTCGTTGATATACGCGCGGTGCCCCGGCATAAAGGCGGCGTAGGGGGCCAGCAACGCGGCGTGGGCCATACCGGAGACGCGGACCAGCGGCAGCAGATCCGTCAACATCGCGGTGAGCGAGCTGTCGTTGTTCCCTGTCCCCACGAAACCGCAGCGGTATGCCAGATCCATTACCGCCGCGTCACGCCGCCGGAGCTTTAACGTGAGGAACTGCCGCAACGCGCCGTCCATCAGCGACCGCGAGCGCCGCTCGTCCAGTATCTCGAAGAGAGGGTCGATGCCGGCTTCCACCGGATTTTCCCTCAACACCCGCGCGCAGAAGGAGTGGATGGTGCTCACGTAGGCGCGCGCCATCCGGCGGCGGCTGGCCACCAGATGGCGGTAGAGCCGCGCGGCGGCGGCATCCATCGGCTTGGCCGCCATTTCCGCCGTTATCTCGAAAATACGGGCGGCGATGCGGCGGCTCATTTCGTCGGCCGCCTTTTCGGTGAAGGTGATCGCCGCGATGTTTTCAATGCCGGGGAACCGCCCCTCCGTTTCGATGGAAAGCTCGTGAAGGAATTTTTCCACCAGCAGCCAGGTTTTGCCCGTCCCCGCCGAGGCGTGAACCGCCGTATCGCCGCCGAACTTAAGAATTGTTTCCATTGTTTTCCGTTTCGGCCCCCCGCACCGGCCGGTACCGGCACACCCGCCCAAAATCGCAGAACGCGCACTCGCTGGCATCAGCCGGCGTTACGCTGAACTCGCCGTTCTCCATTCGCGCCGCCACCGCGCGCAGTTTCGCGCCGAACTCCGGCGCGGCATCCAGCGCCGCCAGCGCCTCCCCGCCGCAATCGTCAAAGGCGGATCGAACACGCCGACTCATCTTCTGATCCCGCTTCAGCGTGAGATAGGCGGCGCAACCGCCCGCCGGGCGCGGCGTCAGCGTGGGGGCGAACGCCTTCATCACCGCATACAGATAAACCGGAACCTGAAAACTCTTTTCAAAAAAATTTTCCGGATCGAGCAATTTGTTGTACTCGGTGAGCTTCGCGCTGTACTTGTAATCGATAACACGCAGCAATCGCCCGTGGTGCAAATAGTCTATCCGGTCGATGGAACCTTTCAGCCGCAGCGGCGCGCCCCCCTCCATCGCCACGGGGGGGATACTCCCCCCCATGCCGAATTTATATTCCACCGCCAGCACGCTGTACGGCTCTGCGCCGAACAGCTCCGCTTCACGCCGGAGGTAGCCGCGCATCGCTTGCCGCATCTGCTCGCGGGTGATCTCCCAGATGGCCGGTTCCGCCTTGACCCCTTCCGCTTCGTACTGGGCGAACGCCGCATCCTCCGCGTCCCGCATCCGCCGCACCCGCACTTCCGGCGCGTCAAGGTGGGCCGCGGCGGGAATGGCGGCCGGCGCCCCCGCATGGTATTTTTCCAGAATCGAGTGAACAAGGATGCCGGCCTCCGTCGGTTCCAAACCCGGCTCGGGAAGTTTCAGGGGGCCGAGTTCCAGCACCTTTTCGGCGAAATAACGGAAGGGGCATTTGGCGTACCGTTCCAGTGTGGTGGGCGCGAACAGGTGGCGCACCTCTTGGTCGAAGTGGCGGCGCAGCGGCGCGAACGCGGCATCCAGCCTGCCGGTATGGCGGGTGCTGGCGGCGGCGCGTTTGGCCTCGTCGAATTCGCCGTAAAAGGCCAGCCGGGCCAGCTCTATCCCGCTCTTCTCGCAGGAAAGGGCGAACCGCCGGTCCCCCGCGTGGCGGAGATAGTAATCTTTCAGTACGTCGGCCGATTCCGGCCCCCGCGTGAACAACTCGCTCAGCAGCTTGGCCTGCCGCGCCTCGATATCAAGCTGCGCGGCAAAATCCTTTTCCAATGCCACGGCGGGAGTATCCGGCTTTTGCAATTGGGGAAAGGCGTCGGTAACTTCATCCAGGAACGGGCTGCGCGGCAGCTCCTTCCCGTTCAGGTCGGCCGCGCTGTGGCAAAAAGTGACGCTCCGGGTGGCGGCCCGGACGCCGGCATAAAAGAGAAACGACTCCTCTTCCCATGATTCCCCCAGCCGGGAGAACACGGCGCGTCCCCGGCGCAAGCGCGGCGCTTTTTCCAGCACCGTTTCGGCGTGGCGGCGGTTGAACGCCAGTTTTTCCGCTTCGCCCAGCACCGCGCCGCGCAACACGCGGCGGGGAAATTCGCCGTCGTGCAGGCCGCAGATGAACAGATGCGGAAACGAAAGTCCCGGCAGTTCATTTACGTTAAGCACAAAAACGTTGTTGCGGTTGGAGCGTCCGGGAGCGGTGGCGTTGCCGAGCGACGCGGCGATGATGCGGCGCAGGTCGCGCCAGGTGAACGCGGCATCGCGCATCGTCAAATGGTCTATCGCGCCGCTCAACAGCTTCAGCGTCTCCCGAAGGCTGGTGTGGGCGTGAAGATCGCGCATGGCGAACGGCTGGTCCGGCCGCAGGGGAACGGGCTTAAGCAGTTCCAGCGCCGCCTCAAACTGTTCAATACACTGCGCGGCCCGGCTGGCGCGGGCCAGCTTCTCCAGCGCCTCCATCAACGTTATGAACCGCGCGGCTGTTTTTTTCATCCCCGTATGCCGGGGATGCCGCAATT
>JAHFEJ010000026.1 GCA_023248535.1 Nitrospinales bacterium
GAGTAGGTGCCGATCTTGTTGGCGGTATCGCCGTTGCTGGCGATCCGGTCCGCCCCGACGACCACCTTGTTGATCATCCCTTTTTTCATGAAGTAGCCGGCCATGTTATCGGTGATGAGGGTTACGTCGATCCCCTCCTTCTTCATTTCCCATGCGGTCAGGCGCGCCCCTTGCAGAAAGGGGCGGGTTTCATCGGAAAAGACTTTTATTTTTTTCCCGGCCAGGTGGGCCGCTTTGATGACGCCGAGCGCGGTGCCGAAGTGGCCGGCGGTGGCCAGCGCCCCGGCGTTGCAGTGGGTGAGCACGGTATCGCCGTCGGCCAGAAGCACGGCTCCGTTGTTCCCCATGGTCTCGTTGATGAAAAGGTCTTCCACCAGTATTTTTTCCGCCTCGGTGATAAGCGCCTGCTTTAGCGTGGCCACCGGGCCATTGTGGGCGGCCGCCACGCGGCGCATCCGGTCCACGGCCCAGAAGAGGTTTACCGCCGTGGGGCGGGTGCCGGCGATGACGCGGCAAACTTCTTCAAATTCCGTTTTAAACGCGGCAAGGTTATCCGTGGCGATCTGCCGCGCGCCCAGGGCGCAGCCGCCCGCCGCGCTGACGCCGATGGCCGGCGCGCCGCGGACGGTCATGTTCCGTATCGCCTCGGCCAGTTCCTGGTAGTTGGTGCAGGTGACTATCACCTCTTCGGTGGGGAGCAGCCGCTGGTCGATGAGCGCCACACGGCCGTTTTCCAAAAACTCGACTGTTTTAATCATAGTGCGTCCTTTATTTTTTTTGTTGCCTCGTCCGGCGCGATGCCGGCCGCGAGAATTTTTTTCAATTTTCCCGTTTCACCTTTTATCACCGCCACGGCGCTTTTGGGCAGCCCCAGCGTTTTCGCCAAAAACCGTTCCAATTCCCGGTTCGCCTTCCCCTCCACCGGCGGGGCCGCCACGCGCACCCGCACCGCCAGCGGCGTGATCTCCGCGATGGCGCTCTTCGACGCGCCGGGAACGGCGCGGCAGGCTATCAGCGTTCCGTTCGCCGCCGCCGTTATCGGGCCGTTCATCCGCCGGTCAGTTCATGCGGAGGGCGATATCGTGAAGCGTGCGGACGACAAACGCCTGGAGGAAGTAGATGATGAAGATCACCACCAGCGGCGAAAGGTCCAGCCCCGACATCGGCGGCAGCATCCGTTGAACCGGGCGCAGTACCGGATCGGTGGCGTTCATCAAAAACCGGACGATGGGGTTGTACGGGTCGGGCGACACCCACGAGATGAGCGCGCGGATGATGATCAGCCACATGAAGAACGTCAGGGCCATGTCCAGAATGCCGGCGACGGCATCGAGAAAATTCGTGAAGACGAACATCAGCCCAATTCCTTCGAACGCCGCACGGCGGCGGCCACGGCGGCAAGGAAGGCGGCGCGAACGCCGTGCGCCTCAAGCTCGTGCAACGCGGCGGCGGTGGTGCCGCCGGGGGAGGTGACCCGCTCGCGCAGCACGGCGGGGTGTTCCCCCTCCATCGCCAGCGTGGCGGAACCCTTCACCGTCTGGTACACCAAGGCGCGCGCCTGCTCCAGGGTGAGGCCGTTTTCCACTCCCGCCTGTATCAGGGCCTCCATCATTAAAAAGACGTATGCCGGCCCGCTGCCCGAAAGGGCGGTGACGGCGTCCATTTTCGCTTCCTCGATCCAAAGCACGCTTCCCACGGAGCCGAACAGCTCCTCCACCATGGCGCGGTCATTGCTTTCCACCCGGGGGGTTGATACCAGCGCGGTGCTTCCTTGGCTCACGGTGGCGCAGACGTTCGGCATGGCCCGCACCAGCCGGGCCTTGACGGACTGGATAAGCGTGGCGACGCGTATGCCCGCGGCGATGCTGACCACCACTACATCTTCGTTTATGGAGTGCCCCACTTCGCGCAGCACTTCCGGCATTATCTGCGGCTTTACCGAAAGCACCAGCACATCCGCGTGCGCCACCACCGACAGGTTGTCTTTGGTGACGCCGATGCCGTAGCGCGCCTTCAGATGATCCAGCCGGACGGGCGAGGCGTCCGACGCCAGTATCGCCTCGGGGGGGCAGGCCCCCGCTTTCAGGAGACCGGCGATGATGGCTTCTCCCATCGCGCCGCCGCCGATAAATCCGATCTTTTTAGCCTTTAGTTTTCCGCTCACCGAAAATCCCCGTTCCAATCCGTATATGGGAAGCGCCTTCTTCCACGGCGACCGCATAGTCGCCCGTCATCCCGCATGATAGTACATCCAAGGCGGCATTTTCCATCCCCAAGGCGGCAATTTCATCGCGGAGGCCCCGCAGCCGCGCAAAATGGGGGCGGGAAGCCTCCGGGTCGTCCGCAAACGGCGGTATCGCCATCAGGCCGCGCAACCGTATGTTCGGCAGCGCCGCGATCTTTACCGCCGCGGCGATGGTCTCCGCCGGTGGCACGCCATGCTTGTTCGGCTCTTCCCCGATGTTCACTTCCAGCAGCACCGGCATCACCATCCCGCGCGCGGCGGCGCGGCGGCTTATTTCTCCGGCCAGTTCCGCGCCGTCCACCGAATGAACCATGCTGAATATGTCAAAAATGTATTTTACCTTGTTCTTTTGCAGCGGGCCGATGAGATGCCATTCGGCGGCGTTGCCTATGGCGGCGAATTTTTCGCGCGCCTCCTGCACCCGGTTTTCCCCCAGAATGGTGACGCCGCAGGCCAGCGCCGCGCGGACCGCGTCCACGCCCACCGTTTTGGTGACGGCGACCAGCGTCACCTCTTCGGGGCGGCGTCCGGCGCGGGCGCAGGCGGCGGCGACGTTGCCCCTGATTTCGGCCAGATTGGCGGCGATCCGCGCCTTGAGATTTTCATCATGCATCGCCATGCACGGGATTATATAATGATTCGGCCACGGAATAATTTTTGGGAGGCTTTAAGGGTGATCATAGGAGTTCCGCGCGAGATCAAGGCGGACGAATACCGCGTGGGGCTGGCCCCCGCCGGGGCGCGAAGCCTTGCGCTGGCCGGCCATACCGTCCTTGTTGAAAAAGGGGCGGGGGAGGGGAGCGGTTTTTCCGACGACGCCTACGCCGCCGAGGGGGCGGAGATCGCCGATTCCGCGCCGGCCCTCTGGAGCCGCGCCGAAATGGTGGTGAAGGTGAAAGAGCCGGTCAGCCCCGAATTTGATTACATGCGGGAAGGGCAGATCCTCTATACCTTCCTTCACCTCGCCGCCGACAAGAACCTTACCGAACGTTTATTGGAGAAAAAGATCATCGGCGTCGCCTATGAAACCGTGCGGGGGGAGGGGCATTCGCTGCCGTTGCTGGTGCCGATGTCCGAAATAGCCGGGCGGATGGCGGTGCAGGAGGGGGCGAGATACCTTGAAAAAGCCAACGGCGGCCGCGGCGTGCTGCTGGGCGGAGTGCCGGGGGTGGCCGCCGCGCGCGTCGCCATCATCGGCGGCGGGGTTGTGGGGGCCAACGCCGCCAAGATCGCCACCGGTATGGGGGCGCGGGTAAAGGTGCTGGATAGATCGCTCGAACGCCTGCGCTATCTCGACGATATTTTCGGGGGGAGGCTGGAGACCATCTATGCCAACCCGCTCACCATCCGGGCCGCCACGCGCGAGGCCGACCTGTTGATCGGCGCGGTGCTGATCCCCGGCGCGAAGGCGCCGCGGCTGGTCACCCGCCAGATGGTTGCCGAAATGAAGCAGGGCGCGGTGATCGTGGATGTTTCGGTGGATCAGGGGGGGTGCATCGAGACCAGCCGCCCCACCACGCATCACAACCCCACCTATGTGGTGGATGGCGTTCTCCATTATTGCGTGTCGAATATGCCCGGAGCGGTCCCCCGCACCAGTACGCTTGCCCTCACCAGCGCCACATTCCCTTATGCTTTTGAAATAGCGCAGAAAGGGATTACAATGGCCGTTCGGGACAATCCCCTTTTGCGTCCCGGGTTGAATGTGCATAGGGGATTGCTGACGTGCCAGGAAGTGGCGCAATCGCTTGATTTGAAATATACTCCGTTGGGAATATGATACCAAAAACACTAGGACGGTTTGAGATAGTTAGCGAGCTTGGCCGCGGGGCCATGGGCGTGGTCTATAAAGGCCGCGATCCCAAGCTGGAGCGGACGGTTGCCCTTAAGGTCATCCATTTCGGCCTGAACAAGGAAGACGAACAGCAGCTTCAGGTGAAAGAGCGCTTCCTTGTCGAGGCGCGCGCCACCGCCCAGTTGCAGCACTCGAACATCCTCACCATCTATGATGTCGGCGATGAGGGGAGCCTGACCTACATCGCCATGGAGTTTCTCGAAGGAGGTTCCCTTGAGGATATGATCAAGGGGGGCAAGTTCCAGGACTACGACCAGATCATCGACATCGTCCGCCAGATAGCCGACGGGCTGGATCATGCCCACCAGAAAGGGATCGTCCACCGCGACATCAAACCGGCGAATATCATGATGGCCGGCGGCAAAGTGCCGAAGATCGCCGATTTCGGCCTGGCGCGCCTTTCAAACTCCACGCTGACGACCACCGGTACCGTGTTGGGCACGCCCAGTTACATGGCACCGGAGCAGATACGCGGACGCAAGGTTGACGGCCGTGCCGATCTTTTTGCGCTGGGCGTCATTTTTTACGAGATGCTCACCGGGGAAAAACCGTTCGGCGGCGACAGCATCACCAGCGTGATCTACCGGGTGGTGAACGAAGAGCCGATTCCGCCGCGCAAACTGAACATTGACCTGCCCGACGCCATCGACCAGTTTATGCAAAAAGCCCTGAATAAAGAGCCGGGACAGCGGTTTCAGACCGGCGCGGAATTTGTCGAGGCGCTCCGGCTGCTGCAAAAGGGATTATACAAATCCGAGATGGCGTTCTCCGCCTCCAGCAACGCCACGCAGCGGCTGACCGCCGACGAGACCGCCCGCATGAGCGTCCCCCAGAAGAAAAATATGGGGCTGATCATCGGCGGCGCTGTGGGCGCGGTGGCGGTGGTCGGCCTGGCGGTTATGTTGTTCACCGGCGGCAAAAAAGAGACGGTGAAAGCCGACGCCGGGGGGACAGCCACGGAACCGGCCAGTAAGGACGCGAAACCGAAAGAACCCGCCAAGCCCGAAGAGGCGAAACCCAAAGAAGAAAAGGCCGCGGCGGCCAAACCGGAACAGGTGAAACCCAAAGCCGCGGCGCCTAAAAAAGATAAGGTCGTTGCGGCGAAACCGGTGGATGGCAAACCTGCCGCTGCAAAGATTGCGGAGACCAAACCGGGCAAGGCGGCGGTTGCGGAAACCAGGCCGGTTGAGGCGAAACCGGCGGACGTGAAACCGGCGGATACAAAGTCCGCGGAGGCCAAACCAAAAGACGCGAAGCATAAAGAGACAAAGAAAGAGGCCAAGGAAGAAAAAGCCAAAGAGGAAACAGCCCAGGCCGCCGCTGCCGCCCAGGAGGCCAAAGAGAAGCCCAAGGAAGAGAGCAAAGGCGGTTTCAGCCTTTTTAAATCCGGCGCGTGTACGCTCATCGTTGAAGCCAAAGAAGGGGACAAGGTGCAAGTGGACGGGCGCGATTACAAGGTTTTCCCGGTTGAGTTAAAAGATATTCCCGTCGGCAGGCACAACATATTTGTGGTCCGCAAAGGTTCCAAGCCGTTTTTAAAATCCGTTACGGTAAAGGATGGCGAGACCCTTAAAGTAACGCCGGAATTCTAGGCGCCGGATTTGGGGCGGTTCATCGCGGAAATCCCTTATGAGTGATTTATGGCGTCAGCTTGATCAGTATCACATAGCGGGTATTTCCTTTGCGCTCATCGCCCGCTCGCTGGGTATCATTCTTGCCACCCTCATTGTGCGCAAATTCGCGGCTCAAAGGATCATGAATTTCTTCGCCCGGTTGGCCGAACGGACCGCGGTGGAGTGGGACGATCTTGTCATAGAGGCATCCAAGCCGCAGGTATCGCAGCTTATCCTCGTCTTTGGTATTTGGTCTTCCCTGCGGATACTGCCGCTTCCCACCGAGCCGTTCCATCTGCACAACGGCATCGATCTGCTGGCGAAACTGCTCATCATCGGCATTTTCACCGTGCTGGCGCTCAAATACATCCGCATCCTTGAAGGGGAGCTGAAAAAAAGCGCCGCGGACCCCGACTACTGGATGGACCTGCACCTCATTCCGCTGATGAGCATCGGGCTCAAAGCATTGCTGGGGATCACGGTTTTCGTCATCGCCGCCCAAACCCTCGGCTATTCCGTAAGCGCGCTGGTGGCGTCCCTCGGCATCGGCGGCGTGGCGGTGGCTTTGGCGGCCAAGGATACGCTGGCCAATTTTTTCGGCAGCGTGATGGTGATGATCGACAAACCGTTCCGCATCGGCGAGACCATCAAAGCCGGCGATTTTACCGGGGCTGTGGAGGAGATCGGTTTCCGCTCCACCCGCATCCGCACCCTCGATAAAACCCTGATGGTGGTGCCGAACGAAAAGATAGCCTCCATGAATATCGAGAACCTGACCCGCATCGCCGATCCGCATGTGAACATGCGGCGCGTGAATTTCGTGCTCGGCCTGGAATATAAGGGCGCCGCCCGGATCGAAGCGGCGGTGGACGAACTCCGCGCCATCCTCGCGGCCCACCCGATGGTGGCGGATGAAAACCGGCAGGTCTTTTTTTCGGCGTTCGGCGAATCGTCCCTCAATATCCTCGTCAACTACTTCATCAAGACCGGCGATTTTGCGCAGTTCATGGCGATCAAGCAGGAGATCAACCTGGCGATGATGCGGAAGCTGGCGGACATGGGATTGCCGCCCGCCTTTCCAAGCCGCACCGTATATCTGGAACAGGGAACCCCGGCAAAACAGTAACGCGCGTACTCGCGCCGCGCTCCGCCCGCAATTACCGCTTTCCGATTTCCGGTTTGAGGCTTTTGGGCCGGATGAAGCTTTTCTTCGGATAGTAGCCGGAGGGGAGTGTGGTGTTGGGGTAGACCCAGCACTGCTCTTCCAGAAGGGCGGCGGGGGAGGTGACGGAGTTGCATCCCAACTCGCAGTGGTCGCCGATAATGGCGCCGAACTTCGCCATGCCGGTGCGCACCGTTTCACCGTTCAGCACAAACGTTATTTCCGGGAAGGATACCGCCATCTTCGCTTCCGGCAGGCGGAACTTCAGGTTGGCGATTTTCGTTCCCGCGCCGAGGTTGACGTATGAGCCGAGCACCGAATCGCCGATGTAATTGAAGTGCCCCGCCTCGGTGTGGTTCATCAGGATCGAGTTTTTGATCTCGGTGGTGTGCCCCAGCGTGCAGTGGTCGCCCGCGATGAGGTCGCCGCGCAGGAAAGCCCCCTGCCGGATCTCGCATTTGCGGCCGATGAGCGCCGGGCCTTTGATGTAGGCGGCCGGCTCGATTTTTGTTCCCGCGCCGATAAAGATGTGGAGCGGGCGGTAGTCGATATCCTGTTTCAGCGTGGTTTCACCGGTGCAGAAAAGGGCATCGCCATTCCGTTCGACCCCCGCCGGCAAGGTTGCGCCGCCGGTTGCGGGAAAGTGGGCGAGGATATGATCGTGTATTTTTGGCAGCACGTCCCACGGGCGGCTGATGCCGTCGAAAATCCCTTTATGGGCGAAGCCTCCCAGTCCGGGAAAAAAGTCCCGCAGGTTGAAATCAGTCGACACATTCCCTCCCCAACAGCGTAAGGGTAAAACCTTCCGCGCCCGACTTGACCAGTTTCTGTTTTATTTCCATTTCGTAGGTCAGCCGGTCGAAGTCCACGCCGGGATAGAATTCTTTTTTCGGCTGTTCGCCGTGGAACAACTGTTCCAGGATCATCTGTTCCGCCGCGGCCATCCGGTGTTCCCTGTTTTTCATTTTTTTCATAAGGAGTCCCAGCGCCGCATCCAGTGTTTTTTGCAGCAAAGGCCGCAATGCCCGAGGCCCGCGTACGTTCACGCTTATTTTGTCCTCGGTGCCGCTGTTGCGGACGAAAATGGAGGCGACATGCCCTTCGCCCGCTTTTACCAGTTTGGCGAAAAGCATGTCAGGTTCGTCGGCGATCAGCAACGGTTCCACGGTGATGTCTTTCGCCTTTCCTTCCATGATGGACCTGTTGATGATATCCAGCACTCTTTTCCACACCTCGCCGCCGCGGTGGAAAAGTTTTTTGTCTATGTAGTAGGCATAGCCGGTTTGTTTGAAACCCGGCTCAAACGGCTCTTTGAGCAGGGCGGCCATCTTTGCGTTGTCGGAACCGGCAAGGCGGTGGGCGGCAACCAAGGTGTTGATGGCCCCTTTCAAGCCGTTGCCGGCGAAGACCTTCGCTTCCGCTCCGCAGGCCGCCAGCGGAACCAGGCCGGCGTGGATGCTGTGGCCGGTTTCCTCGGCGCCAAGCGCGAAACAGCCGGGCGCGCTGTTGGCGCAATGCAGTATCCATTTGTCGCCTACCGCCATCATTTCCGGTTTCAGGCCCAGGTTGGCGATGTGGCGCGCGACATTGATATCGCTTTCCACCGTATAGGCGAATGTTTTGCCGCGGTATTCATCGGGCGCGGATTGCATAAGCCATGCGGCCTGCAGGGCGGAGCATTCGTCGCCGGATAGGATGTGCAGCGCGTCTTCGGCGGAATCGTACCAGAGGAGGAAAAACCGGTCGCCATCGCCGTCGAAAACGACCCCCATAAGCCGTTTCAAGGCGCCGGGCCTGGCGGCCAGGGCGCGCCCGGTTTCAAACATTTTCTTAACCAGTTTGTGCCGGGCGATGCCCGCGTCCTCGGCGAAGCGCTTTGCGCTGATGGCCCGGATCCCTTCCAGGTAGGCGACTCCCGAATCGCGGTTGATGTCGCCGTTTTGTTCGCCGGCCACTTCGGTCACTTGCCCAAAGCCAAGCTGTGAAAAAATCATCGCGCCCAATCCAGCCATTGCGCCATGCGCGGCGTCCACCACGATCCCGGTTCCCGTGAAGAGTCCTTCCCCGGCGCCGATCCACGTGTTGCGGGGATCCATATGGAAATCGGCGAGCTGCCGGCGCCCCCAGCTGACGAGATCGATGGGCTGATATTTTTTCGGCGTACGGCGCACCGCGTCAAAATCGGCGGCTTCAACGGCGGCGGAAAGGAGATCGTCTTCCTCCGTCATGGGTTTTACCGCTCCGGGGGCGTTAAATATTTTGATGCCGTTCTGATCCCGGGGATTATGCGAGGCGGTTATCATAAAGGCGGTCGCGGTTGAGCGGCAGACCAGCGCAATTGCCACTCCCGGGGTGGGAATGACGCCGAGGACGGCTGGCACGCCGCCCGCCTTGGCGATCCCGTCCACCGCTTTGCCGGTATAGCACCCTTCGGTGTCGCGGCCGTCCCAGCCGATAAGGACTTCGTCCCCCGGTTCCATCATGCCGGTTTCGATCATGCGCGTCACGTGGGTGTGGCAGTAAAGCTCGAAAAACTCTTCGGTCATTATTCCGTTCCGATGGAAAACTTCCAGCGGCCCATAGTCAAATGCGGCCGCCAAGGCCACGGGACGGCGCACGCCATCGGTTCCCTGCAACCGTTCAACGGTTTTTCCGGCCACCGGTCAGGCCACCGTCACCGATTTGGCCAGCGCCCGTGGTTTATCCACGTTCTTGCCCAGCGTGACGGCGGCGAAGTAGGAGTAGAGTTGGGCGGCGACCAGGCTTACCAAGGGGGCGACAAGCGGCGGCGACGCGGGGAGCATCAGCTGGTCGTCCAGCAGTTTTGATTTCTGGAGGGTTTTGGAAGAGTGGATGGCGGTCACCGAGCCTCCCCGCGCCCTGATTTCCTCGATGGAACTCATCGTCATGTTGAACAGCTCCTCCTCCTTTTCGGCCGGGACGAAAACAAGCGACTTGAGCTTTTCGTCGATGAGGGCGATGGTGCCATGTTTCAAAAAGCCCGCCGGCATCCCTTCGGCATGCAGGTAGGCCACTTCTTTTACTTTCAGCGCGGCTTCGAGCGCGATGGGGTAGTAGCGGCCCCGGCCCAGATAGAGCCAGTTGTGGTGGTGTGCCGTGCGCTGCGCCAGGGTGTGCACAAAGCCGGAGTATTCGTTAAGGAAACCGGAGATGGTATCAGGCAGGGTCTCGAGCTGTTTTATTTTCTGTTTTTTATCGGCGGGGGTTATCCGCTTGGTCATCACTCCCGCCTCGATGGCGATGCGGATGAGGATGATCATCTGCGCCAGGGCGGCTTTGGTGCTGATAACGCAGATTTCGGGGCCGGAGCCTTGCATCACCACATCGTCCACGAGGCGCGCCATCGTGCTGCCGATGACATTGACCATGGCGGCGGTGCGGGTTTTGCGGCGTTTTGCCTCGCGCAGAACGCGCAGGGTATCGTATGTTTCGCCGGATTGGGAAACGGCCAGAATGAAATCCTCCTGCCCGAAGGCGCTGCCTTCCAGGAATTCATCGGCGCTTACGGCGGGGGCGCTGACGCCCGCTTCGCTGGCGAGGTAGTATTGCCCCAACTGGGCCACATAAAAGGTTGTGCCCACGCCCGTCAGGAATGCGCGGCGCGCTTCAATCAGGCGGCGGGCCAGATTGGCGATGGACTTTTCGTCGATTGCCAGGGCTTTAATGACAGTCTGGGGCTGCTCGTGGATTTCCTTGAGCATGTAGTGGGGAAATCCCCCTTTTTTGCTCATCTCGGCGTCCCATTCGATCAGCATCACCTGTTTGTCCACCGGTTGGCCGTTTGACATCCGTTTTACGGCGTAGCCCTCGTCGGTGATAACGGCATATTCGCCATCGTCCATCACCACGGCGTTCTTGGTGTATTCGATGAAAGCATTGAAATCGGAGCCGAGGTAGTTTTCATTTTTTCCCAGCCCGATAATGAGCGGGCTTTCGTGTTTGCCGCAAAAGATGCACCACGGCTCTTCGGCGGATACCATCGCCACGGCAAACGAGCCGTCCAGTTCTTTCAGGGCGGCCACAAACGCCCCCTCCAGCGGCATGCCCCCTTTGCGGTATTCTTCAATGAGGTGGGGGATCACTTCGGTATCGGTTTCGGACGCGAAGATGTGCCCCTTTTTCATGAGTTTGGTTCTGAGCACGCCGTAGTTGGAAATAATGCCGTTATGCACTACCGCGATGGTTCCGTCGCAGTTTGTGTGCGGATGGGCGTTTAACGGCGTAACGCCGCCGTGGGTTGCCCAGCGGGTGTGCGCGATCCCCACATGGCCGTCGAGCGAGGTGAAAAGCTCCTTTTCCGCCACTTCGGCCACATGGCCCACGTTCTTGCGGACGATGGGACCGTGGGAATTGATCACCGCCATGCCGCAGGAGTCGTACCCCCGGTATTCAAGATTCTGGATGCTGTCAAGCAGCCGCCGCGAGATGGAGGTGTTGGAAACGATGCCGCTGATGCCGCACATGGCTATTTTCCGCCTTTCGGATAGGTAAAGTGGTGGGGAACCACCGTTTCCGGTTCGATTATGGAACCGGGAGCGATGGTGTGGCCCGCTCCCAGGCGGCAACTGTCCCCCACAAACGCGCCCAGCTTTATCATCTTTGAATCCAGGGCAACCTTGTTTACCCGGACTTTCACGGTGGAGCCATCCATGTTGTTGTTGACGGTCACGATACCGGAGCCGACATCGACTCCCTCGCCGATCACGCTGTCTCCGATAAAGGAGAGGCGGCCCACGCGGCCACCGCCGGTCAGCACGCAGTTTTTCATTTCGACGCCGTAACCGATCACCGATTTGGGTCCGAGCGATGAATATTTACGCACCAGCACGTTATTGCCGATGTATGTGCCGCGGCCGATGAAGGCGGGGCCTTCGATAATCGAGCCGGAACGGATTTCCGCGTCTTCCTCGATGATCACCGGCCCTTTGATCTTCGCGTCCCGCATTTTCACCGATTGGTGCACGCGGGCATGTGTCCACGTATCCATAACCATTTTGTTCGCGGCCAGGATGTCCCACGGATAGCCGATATCGATCCATCCCTTCTCCCACATGGCCGCCCTGAGGCCTTCGCTTTTAATCAAATGCATCAAGGCCTTGGCCATATCGCCATCACATTTTTCCAGCAGGCCAAAAAAAGTGTACGGGAGCACATAGATGCCCGCCAGTACGTAATTGCCCAAATTTTTGCGTTCCGGCTTTTCCACGATTTTAATGATATTCATGGTGTTGTCCAGGTACACATTGCCAAACGAGCCGGTTTCCGGGGGGAGGCAGATGGCCGCCGTCGGCTTACCCCCCAGCCCGAAAATCTGGAGGGCGTTGCGCACTATGTTATCGTCGGTCACCACGTCCGCGTAGACCAACAGGAAATGTTCCCCCGGAGTGAATTTCGCCTTGGCGGCGAGGATCGCATCGCCGATGCCCGCCTGTTTTTTTTGCGTTACGTAGCTGATGCCCATGCCGATGTTCTGGCCGGTGCCGAAGTAGTCGGTGATCGATTTGCCCAACGGGCCCATGACGCAGATGACGTCGTTAAACCCCGATTCCTTAAGCATCTGCAATGACCGGTACAGGATCGGCCGTCCCGCCACATGAAGCATCGATTTGGGCCGGGTGGTCGAAAACGGGGCCATGTTGTTTCCGCCGCCCGCGGCCAGGATTAGTGCTTTCATCCGTAACTCTCCTTACACGGTAACGCTTTTTGCCACATTCCGCGGCCTGTCCACGTCCTTATTATTGTATAAGGCAACATAATAGATGAAAAGCTGGGCCGGAACAATCGCCAGCAACGGGGCCAGGATGTCCGGTGCCCCGGGCAGCGCGATAAAGTCGTCGCAATGGGATTCCACGCCGCTGTCCGCGAAACCGGTGGCGATCACCCGCGCGCCCCGCGCCCGAAGCTCATCCATATCGTTAAGCGCCTCCTGCAACAGGGAGTGGAGGTTGCCGAAATAGAGGATCGGCGTGTTTTTTTCAACCAGGCTGATCGGCCCGTGCTTCATTTCCCCGCCCACCAGCCCTTCAGCGTGGATACCGGCCACTTCTTTCATTTTAAGGCCGCAATAAAGTGAAACCGGGTAGTTGAGCCCCCGCCCGATAAAAAAGAAGCTCTTATGGTGTGAAAACTTCTCCGCCAACCGCCGAATAAGCGTTTCATAGGTAACCATCAATTCCATCTGTTCAGGCAATTTGGCCAGCGCATCAATCAGTTTCCGCTGTTCCTCCACGGAAAGGGCGTTTTTCGACCGCGCCAGATGCAAGGCCAGAAGGGCGGTGGCCGCCACATTGGCCGAAAAGGTTTTGCTGGATGCGATGGATATTTCCGGCCCCGCGCGGGTGACGAAAAGGTCGTCCGCCAGGCGGGCAAGGGCGCTGTCGCCATTATTGGTGATCGCCAGCAGGCGCGCGCCCTTCTCTTTGGCCGCCTTCGAGCTTTCGATAGTATCGTGGGTTTCGCCGGACTGCGAGATCGCCACATAAAGGGTATTTTTCTCGATGACCGTTGTATCGAAGCGGTATTCAGAGGAAATAACACGCGCGGCGGGGACGCCCGCCACCGTTTCACACAACCGTTGTCCCAGCATGGCCGCCACATACGATGCTCCGCCGCCGCAGAAAACGGCTTTTTTTATTTCTTCCCCCGCGCCGCAGGGGAAGGTGAAAGCTTCGGGGGTGAGTTGTTCGGCTTTCCCCCGGAAACAGCCGGCGATGGTTTCGCGCACCGCGCGGGGGGATTCCACGATTTCTTTTAACAGGAAATTTCGGTAGCCCCGCTTTTCGGCCATGACCGGATTCCATGAGATTTTCTGGGGGGCCTGCTCCACCTGGCGTCCGTTGAAATCGAGCAGTTGCGCCCCTTCGGGGGTGAGCAGGGCCACCTCGCCATCCCGCAAAAAAACCATCGTATCGGTGTACGGCGCGATGGCGGTGGCGTCGGAGGCGGCAAGATACTCCCCTTTGCCCAGCCCGATCACCATGGGATTCCCTTTGCGGACCACCACCAACTGTTCCGGCGCGCGCGCCGAAACGGCGCAGAAGGTCAGCCCTCCCTCCAGCAGGTTCAAAACCGCCAACACCGAATCGATCAGGTCTCCCCGCCAGTGCAGATTGATAAGGTGGGGGAGAATCTCAGTGTCGGTTTCGCTGCGGAAACGGATACCCTGTTTTTTAAGCTGCGTGCGCAGGGCCATGGCGTTTTCTATGATGCCGTTGTGCACCACCGCGGTGTCCCCCGCCACCTGGGGATGGGCGTTTTTTATGGAGGGTTTGCCGTGCGAAGCCCAGCGGGTATGTGCAATGCCGACATTGCCCAAAAGCGGTTTTGCGCGGAGTTTTTCGGCCAACCCTGCCGGTCGGCCCAGCGTCCGCTTGATTGACAACCCTCCGGGGCCGATGAGCGCGATGCCGCTGCTGTCGTACCCCCGGTATTCCAGCCGGATGATCGCATCCAGCAATATGTCCTGCGCGTTGCGGGGGCCGATGTACCCGGCAAGGCCGCTCATGCGCGCCCGCCGTTGGCATGGGCGCGGTTGATCGCCGCCAGTTCATCAACGGTATTGACGCCGGTGATTTCGCCGATGTCCGGCAGTTTCAGCGCCGCGACGGTTTTTCCGCCGGCCAGGGCGATTTTAACCACATCGGTCAGGTAGTATTCCTTCTGGTCGTTGGCGGGGCGTATCTGTTCCAGCGCGCCCCAGAGAAAAGAGGCGTCGAACACATAGATGCCGCCGTTGATCTCGGTCACGGCCTTCTGGGCGGGAGAGGCATCCCGTTCCTCAACGATGGCGTTCACCGCGCCGCCGGCATCCCGTATCACCCTTCCGTAACCGGCGGGATGTCCGCATTCGGCGCTCAACAGCGTCACCGCCGCGCCGCTCTCCGCCGCCAACGCCAGCAGGCGGCGCACAGTGCCCGGCTGGATCCGCGGCACATCGCCGGAGAGCACCACCACCGTGCCGTTGAAACCGTTCAACGCGGGGCGGGCCTGCATCACGGCATGGGCGGTGCCAAGCTGTTCGCGCTGCCCGGCGAAAAGCGTGCCGGTGCCAGCCAGCGCCTCTTGCACCATTTCGGCCTTATAGCCGACCACCGCGACAACGGTACCGGCGATCTCATGCGCGGCGCGCGCCACATGCGCCACCAGCGGCTCCCCCGCGAAGGGGTGCAACACCTTCGGCAGATCGCTTTTCATGCGGGTTCCCTTGCCCGCCGCCAGGATGATCACCGCCACGCCTTGCTTGTCCATGGTGCAATTTTCCAGTAAAGCGCCGCGTAAAGCAATCGGGATATTCCCGTGGTTGGGGCGGGGGGCCGTGTTTGGTATAGTGAACCGATGCGGATACGGGTGGCTACGCTGGGGGCGGGAGTGATGCTGGTGTTGGCGGCGTTGTTTGCCGTGGGACGGTGCCACGAGACGTTTTCCATGCTCCACCCCGCGCGGGGGGATGTCAGCGTTCCCGCCGGCTACAATCCCAAGCCGCGCGATGTATTCATCGATACCGGCCGCGGGGTGATTCACGGCTGGTTTTTCGCGGTGGATCAAAACGCCCCCACGCTTCTATATATACATGGCAACGCCGATACCATCGCCAAGCGGCTTGAGGTCATCAAAGGGTATATCGGCCTTGGCCTCAATGTTTTCATCTACGACCCGCATGGGTTCGGCAAGAGCCAGGGGGGATCGAACCGGTTCAATTTCGTGTCGGACGCTTTTGCCGCCTACCGCCACCTCACGGAGCGGATGCGGATACGCCCGCACAGCATTATTGTACTGGGGCAATCGCTGGGAGGCGTACCGGCATTGCGGCTGGCCAACAAAGAACCAGTGGGGGGGCTGATTCTCGAAGGAACGTTCATAAGCATCCGCCAGATGGCGCGTGACATGTATCCCGCTTTGCCCTTATGGCCGCTGGCCTCCGGTGACTACGATAACGAACGGGAAATACGCCGCCTGAAAACGCCGCTTCTGATCATTAACGGCTCGGCGGATATGGTGGTCGCGCCCTACCATTCGCAACGGCTGTTCGATATTGCGCCGGAGCCGCGGGAGTATATACGCGTCGACGGCGCTGGACATACCGCCATGTATGAAGTCTCGCCGGAGGCTTACTACGGAGGGATAGCCCGGTTCATCGAGAGGACGGCGGGGCAGCGGTCTCTTTAAGCCTCTTGGTGGCGCTTTTGAGCTGCATCGGATTCCCGACAATGTAAACGATGTCCCGTTCGGCCAGCGCAAAATCGGCCGCCGGATTGGTGTGCAGTTCCCGTTGCCGTTGCACCGCCAACACGGTGGCGCCGGTAAGGGCGCGCAGGTTCACCTCGGAAAGTTTTTTTTCCGCAACCGTCGCCCCCGGCGGAATGTCCACGGTCTGCATCCCCATTTTGTTGGCAAGAAGACCGCCGAGCGGGTTGTCCCAGCCTGTTTTGGCCGGCATGGAGCGGAGCATCTTATAGGTTCCTTCACGCACGGTATTGACGTGCTCCATGATGATGTTGAATGGCACGTTGTAGACCTGAAGCACGTGCGAAAAAATCTCGATGCTGGTCTCAAACTCTTCGGGGATCACTTCGTTGGCCCCCAGCGCGGTGAGCGGCTCGATCTCCCGCACATAACGGGTGCGGACGATGATGTGCAGGCGCGGGCTGAGCCGCCGGGCCACGCTCACCACCCGCCGCTCAACCGCCGCGTCCGAGATCGCCACCACCATCACCCGCGCCTTGTCCAGCGAGACATGCCTGAGCACATGGTCATGCGTGGCGTCGCCGAAGTGGATCGGCTCGCCCAGTTTCATCTGTTCCCTCACCGTGGCGGGGTTCAGTTCCAGGATGTTGTATGGCACGCCGGACGCGCGAAGCACATGCACCAAGTGCTGCCCGTTGAGGCCGAAGCCGACAACGATGACGTGGTCGCGGATCGGGCCGTAGTTGCTGCCGGATTCGGTGACGCGCGGTTCGCGCCGCCGCGGCAGGCGGCGCAGGATGGCGGCGGCCACCCGGGGAGAAGCCGCCATCATAAAAGGGGTGGCGGCCATGGTGATAACGGCGGCGGCCAGAAACGCCTGATAGAACGGCCCCATATCAATACCGGAGCCGATTCCCGATTTCGCCAACACGAAGGAAAACTCCCCGATCTGGCTCAGCGCCAGGCTTGTGACGATGGAAAAGCGCAACGGCTGGCCGAGCAGCGCGCCCGGCAGCGCGGCGGCGGGGATCTTGATAAGGATGATGCCGGCGGTGACCGCCAGCACAAACGGCAAATGATCGAAAGCGAAGCGCACATCCAGCAACATGCCGATGGAGACGAAGAAAAGCGCGTTCAGGATGTCGCGGAACGGCAGGACTTCAGCCACCACCTGATGGGAGTACTCCGAATCGGAGATCATCATGCCGGCGAGGAATGCCCCCAGCGCCAGCGACAGCCCCGCCTCGAAGGTGAGGTAGGCGGTGCCGAGGCACATCAGGAGGATCACCATGATGAAAAGCTCGCGGTTGCGGGTGCTTAACGTGTGGAACAGCAGGTGCGGCACCACCCAGCGGGTGGCGGCCAACACCGCCGCCACCAGCAGCACCGCTTTGAACACCAACGGCAGCAGGGCGGGGGTTGCGGCGCCGCCGCCGGCCAGGAAAGGGATCAGCAGCATCATCGGCACGGCGCAGAGGTCCTGGAAAATCAGGATACCGGTGATGCTCTGCCCCTGCTGGGTGTTCACCTCCGCCCGGTCAGTCAGCACCTTCAGCACCACGGCGGTGGAGGAAAGCGCGACGAGGAAACCGATGAAGACCGCTTTCCCCGGATCGCCTATGGCGAGGTATGCCACCCCCGCCACGGCCAAAACGGTCAGCCCCACCTGCACTGCGCCGCCCACCAGCACCATTTTCTTCATTCGGTACATTTTGGTCATGGAGAATTCGAGGCCGACGGTGAACAGCAGCAGCACGACGCCGATCTCGGCCAGTATTTCGACCGTCGATTGATTCTGCACCAGCGAAAGGCCGTGCGGGCCGAGCGCCACCCCCGAAACAAGGAACCCGACGATGGCCGGTATTTTTATTTTATCGAATACGAAGACGACGATGGCCGACCATCCGAAGATGAGCAGCAGGTCGCGGAGTAACTCAACCTGCTCCATCAGCCTTTACGGGCGGCCTTCAGTTGCGGGTGGGCCAGCGTGAAATCCAGCACGCGCAGCCCGGCCTTCGCCATTGCGGCGGCGATAGCCGCCTTTTTTTCCGGTGCGCACCAAACGATGAAACAGCCGCCTCCCCCCGCGCCGCAAACTTTGGGGTGGCCGCCGTTCTTCTTTGCGATGGCGAACGCGCGCCGCAGTTTCGGGGTGATGACCCCTTTGCCCAGTTTTTCCCTCATGGCGCTCTCCACGTCGATCAGTTTTCCGACGTGGTCGTACAGGCCATCCAGCAACGTCGCGGAGAGGGCCAACGAGTTTTTTGCGATTGCGGTAAAGGCGGCGCGGGTGGCGGCGTCGTGTTCCACCGCTTTTTTTAGCATCAGCCAATTCGGCACGCCCGAAACGCGCGATTGGCCGGAATAGACCAGCACCACCCTGCGTTCCAGTTCGGCGGCGGGGATATCCATCCGCTCGTAAGTTTGCCCCTCTTGGAGGTTGAGTACGCCGTTCACGCCGCCGGAAAGCGCCGCCACATAGTCCTGTACGCCGGTGGGGATGCCGAGGTGGCGCGCCTCGATGTTTTTGGCCACATCCAGCAGATCGCCGTCGGACAACTTCTGGTTGTTGATCTTCGCCAGTGTTTTCAGGAATGCGATGAGCAACGCCGATGAGCCACCCAGCCCGGCCCCGGCGGGGGAGAGGGTTTCCGCGTCAAAATGCCATCCCTCGGCGGGCATGAAATCGAGGGCGCGGTGAAACAGCGTTTTCTTTTTTTCCGGCGTGGCGGGATCGTAGGTAATGGCCGCCCCCAGATGCCGCGCGTGTATGACCGTTCCCTTTTTTTCAGTCTTCGTGGCGGTGACGGTGGCGTACAGGCTGATCGCCGCGTTGACCGACATCGCCGGGGCGAACATAACCGACAGCGGCCAGATGTCCAACGTGCCGCCGCACAGGTCGATACGGGTGGGAGCCTTCGCGGTGATCTTCATATTTCCTCAAAAATTGCCTGTTGATCTGCCCGGCCATCCAAAGCCGGTTGCTCCGCCCAAAGCGCGAGCGCGGGGAGTGAACCGCCGCTCCCCTTTAAAAGATTCCTATCAGATACTACCAGTTCACGCGGCCGCCGCGCCGCCAAAAAGCGGCTGTGCCGGCAGGAAGATGGGCGTTTAAAAAAATGCTACTCCTTCTTTTTGCCAACCACCTTGAGCGGCGATTCGGCAAGCGAGCTATAGGTATGCTCTTTGGCCGGGAAGCTGCCATCGCGCACTTCGCCGATATACGCGCCGAAAGCCTCTTTTACTTTAGCGCGCAGATCGGAAAACACTTTGACGAAGCGCGGGTGCGGGCCGTCCGAAAGGCCCAGCATGTCGTGCATCACCAGTATTTGACCGTCGCATTGCGCCCCCGCCCCGATACCGATGGTGGGTATGTGAAGCGTTTCGGTGATCGTGGCGGCCAGTTCCGCCGGTATAGCCTCCAGCACCACGGCGAAGGCCCCCGCCTTTTCCACCGCGCGGGCATCGGCCAGCAGATGGCGGGCGCTGTCGCCATGCTTTCCCTGCACCTTGTAGCCCCCCAATTGGTGATAGCTCTGCGGCGTAAGGCCGATGTGCGCCATCACCGGGATGCCCGCGTCCACGATGGCGCGTATCCGGTCGGCGTATTTTCCGCCTCCTTCCAGTTTCACGCCGTGGGCGCCGCTTTCCTGCATGATGCGGCCGGCGTTTTCCAGCGCCTTTTGGGCGGATACCTGAAAGCTCATGAACGGCATGTCGACGATCACCATCGCGTTGTGCGTGGCGGCAGTCACCGCCTTCGCGTGGTGGATCATGTCGCCGACGGTGAGGGAGAGGGTGTCGGGCCGGCCCAGCGCTGCCATGCCTACGCTGTCCCCGACGAGAATGATATCAACCCCCGCATCGTCCATAATGCGGGCGAAGGGGGCGTCGTATGCGGTCAGTGCGGTAATTCTGCGGCCGGCGCGTTTCATTTCCAGTACGGCGGGAACGGTGAGTTTTGCCATGATGCGTGCTCCTTTCCACGGCCGGGAAAGAAAGAATATGTGGCGCGCGCCCCTTTAGCGGGGGGGGGGGCAGGCTGCCGTTCTTCCCGTCCCGGTCAATTTACATTGATCCAAGCGGATTGAAAAACTCCCTCCCTTTCACCGGGCGGGAAATTTTCTCCAGCAATTTAATAAAGTCTTCTTCATTCTCCACAAAGTCGATGCCGCTGGTGTTCACCTGCAGCGACGGGCCGGCATCGTAATGGAAAAACCACCGGTGGTAGGCCTCGTTGACCTCCTCGATATATTTTTCCGCCATGCCGGCTTCAAAATTCCGGCCCCGTTTCGCAATCCGGCGGACCAACGTTTCCGTGTCCGCCGAAAGGAATATGACGAGGTCCGGCTTTGCCAGCCGCGACAGCAACACTTCGTACATTTGATTATACAGCTTGAATTCCTCGGAATCCAGATTGATCAGGGCGAATATCCGGTCTTTCTCCAGCATATAATCCGCCACTACCTTTTGCTTAAAAAGGCTCACCTGGTTGGCTTCGGCCAACTGTTTGTTGCGGGAGAGCAGGAAAAACATCTGCGCCTGGAATGCGAATTGCCGCCGATCCTTATAGAACCCGGCCAGAAACGGGTTTTCTTCAACATGTTCCATAATGGTTTCGGCGCCGAAGTGGTTGGCCAGCTTCAGGGTGAGCGAGGATTTGCCTACCCCGATCGGTCCCTCGATGGCGATGTAGTTAGGCGTGCGCCAATCCTTCACGGGTTACCTGTTGATCCGCGGTTAACGCGTTTAGCGCCGAGCTGGTCCGCTTCAACACCGGATGAAGGACATGGGGGGCGATCTCCGCCAACGGCTCCAGTACAAAGCGGCGCTGGGCCATCTGCGGGTGGGGCACCGAAAGGCGCGGCAACGCCACGATGTGGCCGCCGTACAATAGAATGTCGATATCAATGGGGCGGTCGGCGTACAGCTCTTTGCTGTGGCGGCCAAGTGAAAGCTCGATCTCCTCCAGACGGTCCAGCAGTTCCAGAGGATCCAACGCGGTGCGCAGCGCCGCAACGCAATTGAGAAACGGTGCGGCATCCACCTTCATGCCAACGGGTGCGGTGCGGTACATGCTGGAGATGGATGTGACTTCCACCCCCTCGATCTTGCGCAACCCGTCCACGGCGGCCGCTATGTTGGCGTGGCGGTCCCCCTCGTTGGAGCCAAGGGAAAGATAGACCGTTTCCATGTTTTCCATCGTATCAACGTCTCAGAATACGAGGCCGGTTTCCAGCATCCGTTGTTTCATCAGGGCGACGACCCGCTTTTCGTCCGCTTCGTCCTTCGCCTCGAAGGTGCAACCGAAGCGGAGGAAGCTCCCCACGGTGTCTTCCGGCACGGTGGAGATCAGTTTTTCCTTGATAAGGAACTGGCTGGCGTCTTCGGCGGTGGCGAATTTCACGCCCCCCTTCGTCCCCTTGGGGGCCGGGACGTACAGATAAAAAGTGCCGCCGGGGAGCTTGGCGTCGAAGCCGGCTTCCCGCAGGGCATCCACCATCAACTTGAGTTTGCGTTCGTACTTTGCAACCGTTTTGGCGGTGATGGCGGGGTTTTGCAGCGCCTTGACCCCCGCGTGCTGGATGGCGGCGAACTGGCCGCTGTCGCAGTTGTCCTTAACCGTGGCGAAGGCGTTGACCACCAGCGGGTTGCCCACCACAAACGCCATGCGCCAGCCGGTCATGTTGAACGCCTTGGAGAGGGAGTGTATCTCCACGCCGACATCCATCGCGCCGTCGATGCTTAAGAAGGAAAGCGGCTTGCGGCCATACACCAAAGCCCCGTAGGCGGCATCCTGCACCACCACCAGCTTGTGTTTATGGGCGAAGGCCACGGCCTTTTCAAAAAACTTCGCGTCGGCCATCGCGCCGGTCGGGTTGTTAGGATAATTGATGTAGAGCATCTTCGCCTTCGCCAGCTTGTCGGCGGGGATGGCGTCGAGGTCGGGCAAAAAGCCGTTCTCGCGCTTGAGCGGCAGGTTCACCACCTCGCCGCCGTAATAGGCGGTGTGCGTCCCCATCACCGGGTAGCCCGGCACGGTCATAAAGGTAACGTCTCCGGGGTTGATGAAGCAGGCGGGCATCATGGCCAGCGCCGGCTTGCTGCCGATGGCGTGGTTGACGTGCTTTTGCGGGTCCAGCCCTTTCACGCCATAGACGGAATCCATATAGGCGCAGGCGGCGTCCTTGAACTGCTGTATGCCGTTGTCGGTGTAGCCTCGGTTTTCGCGTTTTTGAGCCTGGGCTATCAGTTCGTTGACAACCAGCGGGTCGGCCATCCAGTCAGGTTCGCCGACGCCCATGTCGATCATCTCGGCGCCGGGATTGGCAGCAAGGGCCGCACGCTTGGCCCGCTTGATCTTCTCGAATTTGTAGATTTTGTCTTCTTTGCCGAAGTTTTTGCCGCCGATGCGCTCGGCAAATAGCTGCTGTATATACGGTTCGCCCATACGGTCTCCCAGTAAGCCGATTGTTTATCCGGTCAATTAAAAATGGAATGGTACGGCAAAAGCGCCTTTGCGTCAATGCCGCCCCCTCTTGTGCATGGTACATCGGCCCGGCGGGCCGAGAGAGTTGCCGCTGACGCGGCAATGCGGACAAGAGTGTCCGCACCACCCAGGAAAAGTTCCGCTCTTGGTCTTGGTGGGACGGACACTCCTGTCCGTCATCGGCCCATCGGGCCGACTTTCTCTCGGCGCGTTGCGCCAATGGTCGACAAGAGTGACGACCCTACCCGGAAATTTCGATGGGTACATGCTGAGAGCATGTACCCGATTGGGAAAAAGGTTTGACAATATTAGGGAGAAATGGCACAATCCCTCAATTAAGAACTGCCATTAATTTGTTGGAGAAACCGTTAGTATCCCCCACGTTCACCCCACAACCCCTTTTTAAGTGATCTATATCCGCATTGGAAAAACCTATGGAAATGAATGTCGCCGACCTCAAGAAAAAAACCGTGCTGGAGCTGAACGCCCTCGTCAAAGAGCTGAATATTGAAGGAACCGGCGGCCTGCGCAAGCAGGAGCTTATTTTCAAGATACTCGAGGGGCAGACCAAGACCCAGGTGGCCGAGGGCAAAGAGGGGATAATTATGGGGGAAGGGGTGCTGGAAATCCTGCCGGACGGCTTTGGTTTCCTGCGCGCGCCCACCAGCAACTATCTCCCGGGGCCGGACGACATGTATGTTTCCCCCTCGCAGATCCGCAAGTTCGACTTGCGCACCGGCGATACCGTTACCGGCGAAATCCGCCCGCCGAAGGAAGGGGAGCGCTACTTCGCCCTGCTGAAGGTTGAAAGCATCAACGGCGAGCCGCCGAATCTGGAAAAAATACGCCCGCTGTTCGACAACCTCACCCCGCTCTATCCGGAGCGGCGGCTGAAGCTGGAATCGGACGATGGCAACCTTTCGATGCGCGTGATGGATCTGTTAACCCCCGTCGGCATGGGGCAGCGTTCCATTATCGTCGCCCCGCCCCGCACCGGCAAAACCATGCTGATGCAGGCGATGGCCAACTCGATAGCCAAGAACCACCCCGACGTTACCTTGATCGTTCTTCTCATCGACGAACGGCCCGAAGAAGTCACCGACATGGAGCGCTCGGTAAAAGGGGAGGTTATCGCCTCCACCTTCGACGAACCGGCCCAGCGCCACGTGCAGGTGGCCGAGATGGTCATCGAAAAGGCAAAACGGCTGGTCGAGCACAAACGTGACGTGGTAATCCTGCTCGACTCGATCACCCGCTTGGCCCGCGCCTACAACACCGTAGTGCCCCCCTCCGGCAAGGTTCTTTCCGGCGGCGTGGACAGCCACGCGCTCCAGCGCCCCAAGCGCTTTTTCGGCGCGGCGCGCAATATAGAAGAAGGGGGCAGCCTCACCATTATCGCCACGGCCCTCATCGAAACCGGCAGCCGGATGGATGACGTGATCTTCGAGGAATTCAAGGGAACCGGCAATATGGAAATACACCTGGACCGGAAACTGGCCGACCGCCGTGTCTTTCCGGCCATCGACATCAACCCCTCCGGCACCCGTAAAGAAGAGCTGCTGCTGTCGCCGGAAGAGCTGGGGCGGGTTTGGCTGTTGCGCAAGGTTCTTCAACCGATGGATTCGGTGGAGGCGATGGAGCTTTTGTTGGATAGAATGCGGCAAACCAAGACGAACACGAAGTTCCTTGCCGCAATGAACGCATAATAGTATAATCACGCGCTTTAGTGAGGAGAAATACATGAAACAGGGAATTCACCCGGAATATGGTCCGGCCAAGATCGTCTGCGGCTGTGGCAGCGTTTTGGAAATCAACGCCACGGTAAAGACGATCAGCCTGGACATCTGTTCAGTCTGCCACCCGTTTTACACCGGCACGCAGAAGCTGGTGGACACCGCCGGGCGCGTGGAAAAGTTCCGCCGCCGCGTCGCAAAAGCGGAACCGAAATAACGGTGATCGGCATTATCCGTCCCGTTTGCTTTACGGCAGGCGGGACGGGGTACGCCACGCCCGTTTTTTCATCCCGTTAGCGCCCCCCCGCCATGTTTGAAAAACTCAAGGAAGTCGAAAAACGTTTCGAGCAGTTAAGCGAGCTTCTCTGCCTTCCCGCCACTATCACCAATCAGGAGTTATACCGGAAGCTCGGCAAGGAGCAGGCCGACCTGGTTGACCTTGTCGCCGCTTACCGCGAATACGTGAAAGCTGAAACGTCGTTCAAGGAAAACGAGGAACTGGCCGCTTCGGGGGACGCCGAATTGGCGGCAATGGCCCGCGACGAGAACTGCAAGCTGAAGGAAACGATGGCGGCGCTGGAAATACGCCTCAAGGAGCTTATCGTCCCCAAAGACCCGGCCGACCAGAAAAACCTCATCATGGAAATACGCGCCGGCACCGGCGGCGACGAAGCGGGCCTTTTTGCCGCGGAACTGTTCAACATGTACAGCCGGTTCGCCCAGAAGCGAGGGCTGAAGGTGGAGACCATGAGCGTGAGCGCCAACGACGCGGGCGGCGTGAAAGAGGTTATCGCCACCATCGAGGGGAAGGGGGCCTATGGCCTGTTCCGCTACGAATCGGGGGTGCACCGCGTGCAGCGGGTGCCGAAAACCGAGACGCAGGGGCGCATCCACACCTCCACCGTCACCGTGGCGGTGTTGCCCGAGGCCGAGGAAAAAGAAGTGCAGATAAATCCCGCCGAACTCCGGATCGACGTGTTCCGCAGCGGCGGCCCCGGCGGCCAGAGCGTGAATACCACCGACAGCGCGGTGCGCATCACCCATCTTCCCACCGGCATGGTGGTTTCGATGCAGGATGAAAAATCACAGATCAAGAACCGCCAGAAGGCCATGCGCGTGCTGCTTTCCCGCCTGCAGGATTTTTACCAGGAGCAGGATCGGCAAAAGCAAAGCGCCCAGCGCCGTTCCCAGATCGGCAGCGGCGACCGCAGCGAAAAAATACGCACCTACAATTTTCCGCAGGGGCGCGTCACCGATCACCGCATCAACGAGAACTTTTTCAACATACAGGGGATCATGATGGGGGATATGGACGATATGGCCGATACCTGCCGCAAGGCCTTCCACGCCGCGTTGCTTTCCAACGCCGCGCCGGGATCCGCCGATGATCCAGCTCATTAACGAATTTACCGTCCTGTTGGCGGAAGGAACGAAAGCTCTCACCGCCACCCGTTGCCCCACCCCCGGCCTGGACGCCGGATTTTTATTGGCCGATCTGTTGGGAGTTGAGCGCGCCGCAATGCTGCTTGATCCCCCCGCCGCGCTCCCCGCGGGCGCCGCGGATGCCTACCGCCGCCGCATCGCCCGGCGCGTCGCGGGCGAACCGGTGCAGTACATCACCGGCAAAAAGGAATTTTACAACCACACGTTCGAGGTCGGGCCAGCCGTTCTGATCCCCCGCCCTGAAACGGAAGAGCTGGTCGAAGCGGTATTGAAGCAGGTACCTCCCGGCGCGGCGCTTTCCGTGGCGGATGTCGGCACCGGCAGCGGCTGCATCGCAATTTCGCTGGGACTGGAACGCCCCGAATGGCGCGTGACGGCGATAGACCTTTCGCCCGCCGCGCTGGACATCGCGCGGCGCAACGCCGCGCGGCTGGGAGCGGCCAACATATCGTTTGCGCAATCGGACCTTTTTGCGGCCGTTCCCGGCCCGTTCGACATGATCGTATCCAACCCGCCGTATATCGATTTTGGCGTAAAGGAGACATTGCAGGTGGAAGTGCGCAAGTTCGAACCGCCGCTGGCCCTCTTCGCCGCCGAGCGGGGGCTTGCGGTCATCCGCGAACTGGTCGCCCAGAGCGCCGGACATCTTAAGCCGGGCGGTTCCTTGTTCTGTGAAATCGGTTATGACCAGAAGGGGGCGGTGGAAAAATTCTTTGATGGAGGCGCGTGGAACGATGTAACCTTCCTGAAGGATATATCGGGGCACGACCGCATCGTCCGGGCGGCGCGCCGCCCGTAACCGCGTCAATGGGGGAAGAATGGACAAGATAGTTATCGAAGGGGGCCGCCGCCTTGAAGGGGAGGTAACCATCGCCGGCGCGAAGAACGCCTCGCTGCCGGCCTTTGCCGCCACGCTGCTCTGCCCCGGCCCGTTTACGTTCACCAACGTGCCCGATCTCAAGGATATCGATACCATCATCGCGCTGCTCAAGGATTTGGGGGCGGCCATCACCCGTCCCGAAAAAGGGGTGGTCGTTGTCGACACCGCCGGGCTAAAAAGCTACGAAGCATCGTACGACCTGGTGCGCACCATGCGCGCTTCGTGTCTCGTGATGGGGCCGTTGCTGGCGCGGATGGGCAAAGCGCGCGTGAGCCATCCGGGCGGCTGCGCCATCGGCGAACGCCCGATCAACCTCCACCTCAAGGGTTTCGGGGCGATGGGGGCGCATACCGCGCTGGACGAAGGGTATGTCAACATTACCGCCAATGACGGCCTGCATGGCGCGAAAATCTACTTCGATATCGTCACCGTCACCGGCACCGCCAACGTGATGATGGCGGCGTTGGCCGCGGAAGGCGCCACCACCCTGGAAAACTGCGCCCGGGAACCGGAAGTGGTTTTTCTGGCCGACATGCTTGTCCGCATGGGGGCCGACATCAAAGGGGCGGGCACCGACCGGATTGTCATCACCGGCGGGCGTCCGCTCAAGGCGGTGGAGACCGCCATTATTCCGGACCGGATAGAAACCGGCACATTCATCGCGGCGGCCGCCATCACCGGCGGGTCGCTCCGCATCAACCGGTGCAACCCGGCGGATTTTGAAGCGGTAACGATCAAGTTCATTGAAATGGGGTGCACAATCACCGAGGGGAACGGCTGGATAGAAGTATCCGGCCCGAAGCGTCCCGCCGCGGTGGATATCGAGACCGCGCCGCATCCCAGCTTTCCGACCGATATGCAAGCGCAGGCGATGGCGGTGCTTGCCGTTGCCGATGGCACCAGCGTGATACACGAATCGGTTTTTGAGAACCGTTACATGCACGTGGCCGAACTCCGCCGTTTGGGGGCGGACATCCGGATGAAAGGGGCGAACGCCTTCGTGCACGGCGTGCCGGGGCTTTCCGGCGCCACGGTGATGGCGACCGACCTGCGCGCCAGCGCCTCGCTCATTGTCGCCGGCCTCGCCGCGAAAGGGAAAACCTCCGTCCGGCGCGTCTATCACCTCGACCGGGGGTACGAGCGGATAGAAGAGAAGCTGAAAAAAACCGGCGCCCGCATCTCCCGCCAGCCGGATAAGTAGTCCGCGGCGAAAGTACGGCACATAAACGGTAAATGCGCCGATCCGTCAGCGGATCAGATTCTTGATGGCGATGATTTCGTTGATGCCGGCTTTGAGCGCCTGGACGCAATCGGGCGCGAAGTGCTTTCCCGATCCCTGATCGATGATCTCCATCGCGTAGTCGTGGGACATGTCTTCCTTGTACACGCGGCGGGAGGTCAGCGCATCGTAGACGTCCGCCACCGCCACGATGCGGGCCGGCAACGGTATGCGTTCACCAGCCACGCGGTGGGGATACCCGCTGCCGTCCCATTTTTCGTGATGATACCCGGCGATCTCGGAGGCCATCTCCAGGTAATCCGGCCCCTTCAGGATCATTTCCCCCACCGAGGAATGTGTTTTCATGACATCGAACTCTTCATTGGTCAGCTTGCCCGGCTTGAGGAGGACGCTGTCGGCAATCGCCACCTTGCCGATGTCATGTAACGGCGCGGCGGCGTAAAGCTCGTTGATGAACCGCTCGTCGATGATGGCCGCGTACGTTCCGGTTTTGGCAAGTTCCTGCGCGACGATGCGGCAGTATTTCTGCATCCGCAGCAGGTGTTCGCCCGTTTCCGGATCGCGCTTTTCCGCCAGTTCCGAGAGTTTCACCATCATGGTCAGCTGTGTTTGCTTGAGGTCGTTCAGCAGCCGCGCGTTTTCGATCGCGGTGGTTGCCTGATATGCCAGCGATTTCAGAAGCTCGACATCCTGCTCGGTGAATGGCTGGCCGTCCGTTTTGTTAAAGACCGCGATGACCGCCACGATGCCTCTTTTGCTTTCGATGGGGTGGGTAATGAGGTTCCGCACCGCAAAGGGGGGGGTAAAGCCCAATTCCGCCGCGGCGGTGGCAAAGCTGTTTTCGATGACCGGCTTGGCGTTATCGAAGGTCCTGGCCAGAATGCTTTGCGGTTTTATGATGGTGGCGCCCGGCATCTCAACGCGGGCGAACCCGGCCATCCCGGCGAATGATACCCGCTTTGTTCCCCCCATCACCGCCACGACTGATTGACCCGCTTCGAGCAGGCTGCGGCTGTAATCGGCGATGGAGTTGAATATCAATTGCATGTCAAGCGTGCTGTTGATGCGCACACTGATGCGGTTAACCTGTTCGATCAGGGCCGACTGCCGCTGCAGGTCGGTAAACGTCGCCATCAACTCGCTCAACATGGTGTCCATTTCGCGCGTGGCGCGGAAGGTGGTCTCCATCTGGTCGAAGTGTTTCATGGCGATGGAGGCCAGCGATGATATGGTGGCGATTGAGTGCTGGTCGATTGACGTGAATGAACCTTTCAGGGGGTCGGTGGCGAAGATAAAGCCGACGAGCTTCGGCTCCTCATCCTGCTTGCGGAAGAGCAGCGGCACCACCATGAACGCCCCTTTGATTACGAGATCGGCTCCATTGTCCAAAGCGGTGATGGTTTCCGCAACCGTCTGGAACATCGAGGAACTCCGCTGCGTGCGCGCCACCCTCTCGAAAAGGGTGCCGCGCATGGCGTAGGCGCGATCCATAGCCGGCATATCTTTGCCCTGCTCGCGCAATGCAACCAGCCGTACGACGTCATTCTTTTCCGTTACCGCCAACAGGCCGCACCGTTCCGTTTTGGTCAACGATTCCAGAGCCGAGAGCAGCAGCCGGTAGGATTCTTTCCGGTCACCCGTCTGCAGCACCTGTTCGGCGAGGTTGCGGTAGACGTTGAGCTTGTCGTAATTCGCCAACAGCTCATGGGTCAGGTTCATCACCTCGGTGAAGTCGTTCAGCTTCGCTTGGATGAGCTGCTCGGCTTCCGCCATCGCCTTTTGGTCGCCATCTTTGTGGTAAATGTTAAGCCGGATGCCACCTTCGGCCCGTTGGCCGATAGAGGAAGTGAGGAGTGAATAATTGTGCTCTTCTTCTCCAGTGAGGTTGGAGAAAATATGCCCTTCCGTGTCGCTTTCGATCTCCACAAATACCTCTAGCATTTTAGAAACCGCGTTCAGGTACTCCAAGACTGAGGGATCGGATTGCAGCTTTTTATAAGCGGTAAACATCCCGTCATTCTACCCTTTTTTACGGCGTTCCGCGTGGGGGAACTTTTTTGGCCGGCGGCGAACGGCTTGAATGCGCAAGAGTTGCCTTCCCCCGGCGGCAGCGCCGCGTTTGCTGGTATAATTTTCAAAACGGCGCGGGTTTTTGTTTTCAATGGGAATCAGATGGGAAAAAATCAGAATCTTTTCGGCGATGCGGGGGAAGAGTCCCAACCCCCTTCTCCAGTAGCCGTTCCTGGCGCCGTGCCGCTGGCGGAGCGGATGCGCCCCGCCGGTTTTGAAGGATTTATCGGCCAGGCGCATGTGGTGGGGAACGGCAAACCGTTGCGGCGGCTCATCGAGGAAGACCGCTTCGGCCCGCTGCTCCTCTGGGGCCCCCCCGGCACCGGCAAAACCACGCTCGCGCGCATCGCCAGCAATGTGAGCGGCAGGCACTTCCTTTCGCTCAGCGCGGTGGAGAGCGGCGTGAAGGAACTCAAGGAAGCGGTGGCCGCCGCCCGCTATCACGCCGCCAACGGTAAAAAGACCGTGCTTTTTATAGACGAGATTCACCGCTACAACAAAACACAGCAGGATCAGCTGTTGCCGCATGTGGAGAGCGGGCTTATTACGCTCATTGGAGCGACGACCGAGAATCCCGCATTTGGGGTGATACCGGCGTTGCGGTCGCGCTGCACCATTGTGGAGTTGAGGCCGCTGACGCCCGGCGACGTGGCCGAAATAGTCAAACGGGCGCTGACTGCCGAAGAGACGGTGCGGGGGTTCAGCGTGGCGGACGAAGTGGTTGTTCAGATAGCGCAATTGGGGGGCGGCGACGCGCGGCAGGCGTTGAACATCCTGGAGGCGTGCGCCAAGGCCGCCGAGGGGAGCGTCATCACCGCCGGACTGGTGGCGGAGGTGAGCCAGCGTGCGTTGTTGCGGTACGACAAGATGGGGGACGCGCACTTCGATCACGCCAGCGCGTTCCAAAAATCGCTGCGCGGATCGGACCCGGACGCCGCCATTTACTGGATGGCCCGGATGATAGACGCGGGGGAAGACCCCCGCTTCATCGCGCGGCGGCTTATCGTCACCGCCGCCGAGGATGTGGGGAACGCCGACCCGACCGCGCTGATATTGGCGGTGGCGGCGGCGGAAGCGGTGGAAAAGATCGGCCTGCCCGAAGGGCGCATCCCGCTGGCGCAGGCGGTTCTGTATGTGGCCTGCGCGCCGAAATCGAACAGCGCCGTCACCGCCATCGACGCCGCGTCGGCACATCTGGCCGCGCACGGCACCGCGCCGCAGGTGCCGCAGCACCTGCGTGATACGCATTACAGCGATGCGAAGAAGTGGGGCTACGGCAAAGGCTATCAGTATCCGCACGGATTTCCGAATCACTGGGTGCCGCAAAGCTACCTGCCGGAAGGGATGGAGGATGTCCGCTTTTACTCGCCGTCGCCGCACGGGCGCGAGGCGGTTTTTGAGGAACGCTTGAAAGGAATAAAGAAGAAGGAAGGGAAGGAGCCGTGAAAGAAATTCGCGCCGAGGTTGTTATCGAGTCGCCGCCGCGGCGGGTGTGGCAGGTTTTTTCCGATTTCGCCGTGTACCCCATTTGGAATGTATTTTTGGTGCGTGTGACAGGGGAGGCGAAGCAGGGGGAGGAACTGGAAATCCGCGTTCAGCTCCCCGGCGCAAAACCGGCGGCGTACCGCGCTACGGTACTCAAACTGGATGCCGAAAAGGAACTCCGCTTGAAGTGGAAGGATTTTTTGAAGGGGGAACACATCTTTACGCTGGAACCCTTGGGGGAGAACATGGCCCGTTTCACGCAACGGGTGGAGTTCGGCCTTTTTGCCGGGGCATTCGCCGATAAAGAGATGATGGCGAAAACGGAGGAGATGTTCGGCCACATGCACCGCGCCTTGAAAGCCCGCTGCGAAGAAGCGGCGGAATAGCCCTGGCTCAGCTACGCGGAGTTTCCCGTAAAAGGGCTTCAGCTCCGTCTTTAAGGGGAGGAAGGTTTTCTTTGATTACCTTCCAAACCTGACTGTCATCAACCAAGTCATACCCATGAATGAGGATGTTCCGAAAGGCGATAATGCGGGGATAATCGCCTAGCCGTGCCGCCGTTTCCGCGTCATGGTGCGCAAGGCGGTTGATGGCTTCGCCGATGATCTCGAAATTCCGCTCCACTGCGGATTTTACCAGTTGGTTTGCGCGATAATCGGCCTGTTCCATTTTGGCGGTGGTTGCAATGATAAGGAGGCGCTTGCACGAATGTCTTCGATCCATTTGGGCGATTTACGCTGCATAAAGGAGGCTTCGCGTCCGGTTTACTTCGTTGATGAAATAAGGGTTTTTCAGCGCGGTAACCATAACCAAATCCACTTTAGCGCCCAGCGTTTTTTCCAGTTCGTCACGAAAGTCGAAATAATGCGACATCCACGGCCCCAAGTCGGCGCCGGACTGAAATTCCACGAGGAAATCAATGTCGGATTCACCGGGCCGAAAGGTTCCGTCGGAGGCCGAGCCGAAGACCTCCAGCCGGTTTATGCGGTATTTCGCGCATAGGCTTTTTATCGCCCCTATTTTGTTTTCCACTGAGCTGATCATATTTATTCCTGCCAGCAATTATATCATCATCCCGTGGCGAAACAGGAAAGACCCCGTTGCGAAATTCCCGGTTATTCCATTTTGAAGCGGCGGCGGATGGCGAACAGGAGAAGCGCGAACGCGCTGTACATCAACGTGAGATGCAACAGCCCGATGAGGAAGTGGATTCCAGGCGTTGTTGGTTTATTCCATTCATAAAACGGGCGGAAGAGGTTAGTAAAGAGCATGATTGAGTTTGCCCAATAGTCGTTCCAGTTGAGGCTTTCAGCGGTAGAAAGGGAGATGGTCGCCACTGCAAACATAAAAGGAATCATTACGGTCTCTAATATATCTAAGATTGCGCCGCTTTTTGTTCTGGATCGGCGGATTGCCAGAATTGCTATTATTCCAAGGATCATAAAGCCGATCAGTGCCAGATAAGTGAAAAAGAGGGAAACGGCAGAAAATGGTGCGTCTGATAAATAAGGGAATGTATGGTTGAAAAAAAGAGGCGGAAACAATACCGCTTGGAATATAAAAAGCAAACCAACGGGACGGTAGATATTGCTGCCGTATTCAGAAACCGACTTGTAGAACCAAGAGATCACAATTTCTACCTCTCCCAAGTCACGGGTATTTAGCAGGCAATGCTGCTCCGCCGCATAAAAGATGGAGGCAGTACGCCGGCCCCCAGTTTCTTCCATCATTTCCTTTAGCAGTCGGTAATAGCCGTGGCTTACGTTAGGCTCTGCCGTGCCGCATTCAATTCCTGTGAAGTCGGTATTTGAATATAGCTTCGTGCCGTGCATGTTTGGCGCTTGCTTGAAAATTGCATTGGTAAAGCTGGTTGACGCTTTGAACTCTCGGCCCTCGAAAGTTGTTAGGCCAACGAAAGACGTGCCATCGAAGTAAACCTCCCCCTCAAATTCCCGAGAGGTATTTATATCATCCCTCTTATTGCCGATGGCGGTATTTGCGGAAAAGTCCGCGAAGTCCTCGAATTTGGCTTGGCTAAAGATCGCGTGTTCCGCAAAAGTGGCATTGCTAAATTCTGCCCACTGAGTGAAAGTGGTATAGCGGAAGTTGGTCCATTGCTTGAAGATGGTGTTGCCAAACATAGCCTCTTGTTTGAACGTGGTGCGGGTAAAATACACCATTTGCATGAAGGCGGTATCGCTAAAAACCGCTTTTTGTGTGAAGGTGGAGTTGTCAAAGAATGTCCAATGAGTGAAAATTATGTTGTTGAAAAAAGCGTCATCGGGTAGTGTATCAGTTTGAATTTATCAGAAAATCCCCGGCCTTAGCGAATGACAATACGCCTATATTGTGGTACGTTACAAAATGAAAGTGGTGACATCTCTATGGCGAATTTAAGACCTAAAAGGCCGCGTGATTTCAACCAATTAGCGGCGTCGGTGGTAAAGGCCGCAACTGAGGGGGAAGTTGTGCCTGTTGAAAAGCCCAAGAACCCCCATGCAGTTGCTCTAGGCAAATTGGGGGGGGCAAAAGGAGGAAAAGCCACAGCAAGAAAATTAACTGCTAAGCAAAGATCGGAAAATGCCAGAAAAGCTGTAACAGCCAGATGGAAGAAATATAGACAAAGCCAAAAACAATTCAAGGCTGGCCGTGAATAAGAAACCTAAGCCCTCAACACCAGCATCATCCCCCCCAGCACCATTAATATTTATACACCCCATTCGGCATCCGCGCCAATAACACAAAATACAGGGGGTCGAGAGGGGGTTCATCCCCCGGCTCTTTAAGCCATTAAAGGGAGTTAAGAGGGAACTGGATTATCACAAGAGGAGGGAAGAGAAGAAGAGAAAAGAAGGGGAATGCTTAACGCATCCCCTTAATCGTCGTCGTCGGAGAAAAGGCCTTTTGATAATCCACTCAACCCGCCGTCAGACATTACAAGACCACCAGCCGCCATAGCAGAATCCCCCCGCTTCTCAAGCACGCCACCGACAGGCGCACCAACTATCCTTTCGTGGACAAACTGCACAACAACGGCAACAACCAAGACCGCCGCCAGCACCATAATAATAACTACCATTGATTCCTCCTTGCATTCCTAAGTTATAAGAATGATACCATGCTATGCCGAAATTGTCAACAGCAGATGCCGCTTTTACGCCCCAAGCTTCATCATATTCATAACCCACTTGTCCCAATTGGGGGAAACCCTTGCCTCACGGTTCAACACCTCAACACTTACCCCTTTGGCATGCGCCTTCTCAAGCAAGTCAAGAGCCAAAAGCTCGTTGACTGCATAATTGAACCTCTTACGCACAATCCCGCGAATATAGAACAAATCCTTCTTCGGCAGGTTTTCCTTTCCGTCAATCCTCTCATATACAAACTGTACGAATATGATAGCTACCAACAATCCGCCACCAACCCACACTACCGCTTCCATAACCACTTCCCTCACAAACACCCCTCACAAAAACCGTCACAACCCTTTTCTATAAAACCGCCTATACCAATACCAAGCGGCCACCACTCCCATAAGCATGATCAACCATGCTCAGCCAACCCTTCCCACTCGCCGGTCAACACACACCA
>JAHFEJ010000108.1 GCA_023248535.1 Nitrospinales bacterium
AGAGTTTCAGTTGCCGCCAGCCGCCGGCCAGCACTTTCCGGGCCGTTTCAACAATCTCTTCGTTGGTGATCTTCTTGTTAATTACGCGGCGCAGACGTTCGCTCCCCGCCTCGGCGGTGATGGTAAAGCCGGTCTTCCGCACCCGCGCGATCTGGCGGATGAGCGGCGCGGTGAGCGTACCGGAGCGGAGCGACGGCAGCGACACGGAGATATTCTCTTTCGCGGTCTTATCCATCAGCATCGTCACTAGATGCTCGATATTGCCGTTATCGCCGCTTGAAAGCGAAGCAAGCGACACATCGTCGTAGCCCGTCCGTTTAAGGGCCGTGTCGATGATCGCCAACACTTCGTCCGGGCGGCGCTCACGCACCGGGCGGTAGGTCATCCCGGCCTGGCAATAGCGGCAGCCACCGGTGCAGCCGCGATCGATCTCCACCGTCAAACGGTCGAAGACCGGCTGGCCGTAGGGGATAACCATATCCATGGGGAACGGGCTTTGCGAAAGGTCTTTAAGAATCGCGCGGCGCGGCTTCGGCAGCCCTTCGGCAACGGGGGTGATTGCGGCCACGCGCGGGCCGTCGTATGTCACGTTGAAAAATGAGGGGACGTAGACCCCCTCGATATCGGCCAGCGCGCGCAGTATTTTTTTCCGTTCCGTTTTTTGGGCTTTCAGTTCGGCATACCGGTTCGCCAGCAGCGGCAACACCTCTTCGGCGTCCCCCATCACAAAAAGGTCGAAAAAATCCGCCACCGGTTCGGGATTGAAAACCGATGCGCCCCCGCCGATAACCAGCGGGTCGGCTTCGGATCGTTCCGCCGCTGCCAGCGGAACGTTGCCGAGATCCAGCATTGTCAGTATCCCGGTAAAACAAAGCTCGGTGGAAATACTGAAACCCACGATATCGAACGCGCTGAGCGGATCATGCGATTCAAGGCTCCGCAGCGGCTGCCCCTCACGGCGGAGTATCGCCTCCATATCCGGTTCGGGCGCGAAAAAGCGCTCGGCCCAAAGCCCTTCACTGTTGTTAACCACGGAATAAAGTATCTTGAGGCCCAGGTGCGACATACCGATGCTGTACAACTCCGGAAAACAGAGCGCCACGCGGCAGCGGACGCTTCCCCTCTCCTTCACCACCGCGCGCACCTCGTTCCCCACATACTGTGACGGATTGCGCGCTTCATCCAAAAACGGTTCGTAGGGGTGGTTAGTCATGGCGGAATCTCCTCATTCGTATGCTTATCATGATGCCGAGCGCCGCGTAGTTGGTGAGCAGGGCCGAACCCCCGTAACTGAACAACGGCAAAGGTATGCCGACGATCGGGGTGATCCCGATGGTCATGCTGACATTGTAAAGAAAGTGAAAGCCGATCATGCCGGTGATGCCGGCCGCCATCAGGCTGCCGATGCGGTCTTTCGAATTGATGATGAGATCCATCATCCGCAGCACAAGTGAGACGAACAGGATAAGCAAAAGAAATACCCCCAAAAAGCCGACCTCTTCAGCGTACACGGCAAAGATGAAATCGGTGTGTTTTTCAGGCAGGAAATTCAGCTTGCTCTGTGTGCCGGCGAAAAATCCTTTGCCCAAAAAACCGCCGCTGCCGATGGCGATCTTGGACTGGATGGTGTGATAGCCGATGCCAAGCGGATCGGTGGAGGGGTCGATCATCGCCAATACGCGATTCTTCTGGTACTCCTTCAGGTTGAACCAGCCGACCGGCATAAGAACCATCATGCCAATGATGATGGCGATCAGCGTGTTTTTCCTGATGCCATTGATGAATGCCATGACCATGAAAATGACGAATAGTACGCCAGCCGTCCCCAGATCGGGCTGCTTGGCTATGAGAAGCGCGGGGATGAGCGTGAGAATGGCCGGCACGATGAGCTGCTTAAATCCCAGCTCTTCGGAAAGCTCGCGCGCATAATTGAAATATTTGGTCAAGGTCATGATGAGCACCAGCTTCATCATTTCGGAAGGCTGCACGTTAAGGCTGCCAATACCCAACCACCGTTGCGAGCCGGCGATTATCCGGCCCCCCGCCAAAACCGCCACCAGCAGACCGATGGCGATGATGTATAAAAGATAGGCGGGACGTTCCCAAATGCGGTAGTCCATCATCGCCATGCCGGACATCACAATGATGCCGTAGATATTCCATTCAAGCTGTTTGAGGTACAAGCCGCGGAAAGACGGGGAATCGCTGGCAAAATTCGCGCTGTAGATCACGAACACGCCCAGCAGCGAAATCGTCAGCGCAAGCAGAAACAGCGACCAGTCGAACAGGCCGAACCACTTGTTGCCAAGTGTGGAATTATCGTTCATATTTTATGATACCGGCTTCCTGGGCACAGCGGTTTTCGGGGCCTCGGCCTTCTGGGCCTCCGCGGCCTTTATCGCCGTGTCAAGATACGCGGCAATCATGGCGCGGGCTACCGGGGCGGCCGCCGTGCCGCCGTGTCCGCCGTGCTCCACGATTACCGCAATTGCTATCTGGGGATCCTCCACCGGCGCGAACGCCACAAACCAGGCATGGTCGCGGTATTTTTCCGGAAGCTTGCTTTGATCTACGTTTTGTTCCCCTTCTTTCATCTTCATTACTTGCGCGGTGCCGGTTTTTCCCGCCACGCGGATATGCGGGACGCGGCAACTCCAGAAAGCGGTCCCCCGTTCGGAATTGACCACCATATCAAGTCCTTCTTTGATGAGACCCGTATTTTTTGCGGAGAGTCCCACTTGTTGCCCGCCAAGCGCTTCGGGCGTGGCCGCCTCATGTTCCCCAACGCGGGTCAGACGCAGGTTCGGCATCCAACCGCCGTTGGCTACGGCCGAAACGGCACGCGCCATCTGTATTGGCGTCACCTGGTCGTACCCCTGCCCAATCGCCACTGAAAGCGTTTCCCCCGCGATCCACTGCTCTTTCCTGTATTTTTCTTTCCATGCCGTGCTGGGGATAAGTCCTGTCTTTTCATGGTCAAGGCCAAGCCCGGTGCGCTGGCTCAAACCAAATTTCAAGGCCATATCGTAAATTTTGTCCACGCCCAGCCGCATCCCGACGTTATAAAAGTACACGTCACAGCTTTGTTCAAGGGCGTGTGTCAGGGTCATGGTGCCGTGTCCCCCTTTTTTCCAGCAGTGGTACACTCGCCGCCCCAACCGGAATGAACCGTTGCAATGGAACTGCGTATTTTCATCGATCACCCCTTCTTTCAAACCCGCCGCAGCCATTACAAATTTGAAGGTAGACCCGGGAGGATATACCCCCTGTATGGCGCGGTTATTCAGCGGAAAGTACTGATCATTCAATAGGCTACGCCAATACTCGGTTTCCACGCCGCTGGCAAACTCGTTGGGATTAAAATCGGGGTGGCTTACCATGGTGAGTATCTCGCCGGTTTTTGGATTGATTGCCACTGCGGCGCCATTTTTTCCGTTCATCGCCTGCTCGGCGGCGAGTTGCGTTTTATAGTCGATGGAAAGATAGAGATCCGTACCGACGCCGGGGCGTATCTGTTTGATCATTTTGAGTTCCCGGCCTGTGGCATCCACTTCGATAATGTTAACCCCCTTTTGACCACGCAAAAGGGATTCAAAACTTCTCTCTATACCGTATTTACCGATGAAGTCGCCTTTACGGTAATCTTTATAGAAACCCTGTCCAATCTGATCTTTCGAGATTTCCCCCAAATAACCAAGCAGATGCGAGCTTAACCGCTCATACTTGTAGCTTCTGACGGGTCTCACATCAAGCGACACGCCTGGTAATTCGTAGCGGTGCTCTTCCAGCCGGGCGGCATCGTCACGGCCTATGTCGTGCGCCACGACATAGGGCTGAAAGGGCTGCTGGGCTTTGATTTTCCGCATGGTTTCGTCTTTATCGAAATCAATAATGGAAGCAAGCTTTTCCATAACAGCAGCATAATCAGGCATGTCTTCACGAATGACCACTACATTAAACGATGCGCGGCTGCTTACCAGCTCCACACCGGACCGGTCATAGATCGTCCCCCGGTAATCCGGCAGCGGAATTTGGCGTAACCGATTGTTCTCGGCCAATTCATTCAGGCTATCTCCTTGAATAACCTGTAGATACCATAGACGAATCAGCAGAACCAAGAAAATGGTAAGAACCACACCAGTGAAAACAAAAAGGCGTGACCTCACCATCCGGAAATATTTTTCATCCGACCCGTAAGCGAAATCCATCATGTCGGCGCGGTTATCCCTATACTGCTGTTATCAAAAGGGTTCAGTGTTTTTCAGTGGCCCGAATGTAACAAGTTTTTGGTAAACCTCACGCTTGTAGCGTTCGAGTTCATCCTTTGTTTCCGCCTCAAAACGCATCACCAGCACCGGCTGGGTGTTGGATGCGCGGATAAGCCCCCACCCACGGGCAAAATCAATCCTAACGCCATCAATATCAATTACTTTATACTTGCTTCGGTAGTATTCCACCAGTTCTTTCACGATGGCGAATTTTTCTTTGTCCGGGCATTCCACGCGGATTTCGGGAGTACTCTCCATATGCGGAACGTCTTTCAGGAATGCGCTGACCGGTTCTCCAGCGGTATCAATGATTTTCAGCATCTTGGCAGTGGCAAAGATGGCATCGTCATAGCCGTAGTAGTCCTCGCCGAAAAAGATGTGTGCGCTCATCTCACCAGCCAGCGGCGCCCCCTCGTCAAGCATCCGCTGCTTGATAATGCTGTGCCCGGTGGCGCTCATGATCGGCACACCACCATGCTTTTCAACCCACTGCGGAAGGTTGCGGCTGCACTTCACATCGAATATCACCTTTGCCCCCTTGCGGCGCGAAAGAAGGTCGCGGGCAAAGATCATCAGCACCTGGTCGCCGTAGAGGAGGTTCCCCTTTTCATCGACAACGCCAATGCGGTCGGCATCGCCATCATACCCGATACCCAGATCAGCGCCTTGTTTTACAACAGTTTCGCGGAGTTTTAGGGTGTTCTTCAGCACGGTCGGGTCGGGGTGGTGATTCGGGAAGCGGCCATCCGGCTCGCTGTAGAGTTCCACCACTTCGCATCCCATCTCTTTGAAAAGACGGGGGGCCAGCAATCCACCGCAGCCGTTGCCGCTATCGATCACCACCTTTATCTTGCGCGAGAGCTTTACTTTCCCCTTCACCATCGAGATGTAGGGATTGATTACATCAGCTTTAGTTACAGTGCCTTGGCCTGTGGAAAACTTGCCGGCCTGCATCTCGCGGGCAAGCTCCTGTATCTGCTTGCCCCAAAAACCTTCGGTGTTAATGATAAGTTTGAAGCCGTTGAACTCGGGCGGATTGTGGCTGCCGGTGATCATCACCGCACCGTCGGTTTTCAAATGGTACTCTGCAAAGTAGAGAACTGGCGTTGGAACACGGCCAATATCAACCACATCGCAGCCAGCGGCGGTGATTCCCTTTGAAAGGGCGGCGAATAACGAATCGCCCGATAGACGCACATCGCGCCCCACAACAACGGTTTTTCCCTTGGCGGCAATCACCCGCGTACCGAACGCACGACCCAGCTTTTCAACTACATCAGGGGTGAGGTCACGTTCCACCACGCCACGGATATCGTACTCACGGAAGATTTCCAGATTCATGCGTCCTCCCTTTTTTTCATGCCGCGCATTGTGCCGCTTTTTTTTGGTCAAAATACTGCGAAATAAGTTCCTTCATTTCGTGCAAATCCTCCAAGTCCGTCACTTCCTGGCGGAAGCGCTTGGCTTCTGGCAATCCCTTTGAATAGTACATCATGTGACCACGCAACGGGCCAATGCAACGGCGCGCGCCGAAAAATTCCTCCATCCATTCGATGTGCTGAAGGATAGTGGCGGTGCTTTCCACGGATGGCGACGGTTCGCCGCGCTTGATGGCGGCGAACACCGAGGGATGCCCGATTGCGCCGCGCCCGATCATCAGGCCGTCGACGCCGGTCCGCTCCAGCCACCGGCGCGCGTCGTCGGTGGAGTGGATATCGCCGTTGCCGATGAGTTCGATGTGCGGCAGATCGGCGCGCAGTCGCGCCACCGCGTCGTAATCGATGGGGCCGCTGAAGGCATCCGCCACCGTGCGGGCGTGAACGGTGATCCGCTTCGCGCCGGCGTCGGCGGCAAAGCGGGCAACGTCAAGGCCGGTCTTGCTCTGGTGGTTTTTGCCGGTGCGTATCTTGATGCTCACGGGGGTTTTCACCGCATCCACCACCGCTTTCACGATGGATGCGGCGTGGCGCGGATCGTTCAGCAGCGCCGATCCCGCGCCGTTCCTGGTTACTTTCTTCGCGGGGCAGCCCATGTTGATGTCGATGAAGAGCGGCTGGAGGTACTCCACGCGGCGGGCCGCCTCGGCCATCACCGCCGGGTCCGAGCCGAAAATCTGGATAGAGGCGGGGCGCTCCCCTTCGTGTATGGCGGCCATGTCGTGGGTTCGTTGGTTTTCGCGCACCAGGGCGTTGGCGCTGATAAGCTCGGTCACCACCTCGTCGGCTCCGAAGAGGCGCGCCACGCGGCGGAACGGCTGATCGCTGAACCCCGCCATCGGCGCGAGGATGAGCTTTATGTGGTCATTTTGCATATCTTTTTATTGTAGCGCAAAGCGGCCCCCGTGGCACGAAGGATATGCGGAATATTAGCGGATCCTTGGGAAACTCCTAAACCATATGGAATAACACCATCCCAAGGTATCGCACAATTAAAGACCCATCCGGACAATACTGCCCTTCATCAAAGCTATAAAAAAAGCAGATTGAGAAAACAATATCGTTGATTTTCATTTTAAACTTTACTACCATTTGCGAGTCTATAGAAATTTATTCTTATGCTAGAATTCCAAGCAGGAGGGGAGAGCTATGGATCAAAAAACTTTGCAATTGCTGATTATATCAATTACGGCAATTGTCATTACCTATATGGTTGCTGATATGAGAAAACCCCACCCTGCCATAGTCCCACCACCCGTGCCATGTCCAAATGGCAGGAAGGTCAACCTTATTTCAGAGGATTTCATTAAATATTCTGGTGTTAAGGTAGGTCTAATAGGGAATATTCAAGAAATAATCAAGGGCGAATTGGCGGCACAAGATGTACTCTTGCAAAAAGCTTTTGAAAGCACACAAAATTTAGACCAGATTCTAAAGGCAAAAGTCATGTTTTACAATGCTGACCCTTGTAGCGCCGATGCGGAAGCGATTAAAAAAACAATTTCAGACAGCCGAAATAAAGAAGCTAAAATTCTTCAAAATGTCCGTAAAAACATAGATAACATTGTCGGGACTGTTAGTGAAGGCAAAAGGCCCGACCTTAAAGAAAA
>JAHFEJ010000109.1 GCA_023248535.1 Nitrospinales bacterium
TGCCGCATTACGCCGCCGGTCTTGATGGCGATGGGGGCTTCGGTGGAAAGGCCCAGCGCGCCCAGGTGTTTCAGCTCGTGCGCCGCTTTGGCGGTTCTGATGAGGGCCTTGCTCGGCACGCAGCCGAAGTTGGTGCATTCCCCGCCCAGCTTCCCCTTTTCAATGACGGCGGCGCTTTTGCCGAAGCCGCGCGCCACTTTGGATGAAACCAGCCCCGCCGCGCCGCCGCCCAGCACCAGCAGATCGTAATCGAATTTCGCCATAGGCAACATCTCTCCTTGTTCCCGCGATTTTAGCACAAAGGGGAAACATGCTTTTAATTCACATTGCGTTGAACCGATGTTAAAATGCGCGCAACCGGAATAACCGCCACGGCATTAAGAGTGGTGGTGCAATGCTAAAAAAGCGGATGAAATTGACAGGTTTTACTTTATCGCATAACATATCCATAACCTGTAGGGTGACGGCAAACCATGCCAGCCGCCGTTCATGCGGATGAACGTCTTTTTTGGGATAAGCGGGGGTAAGCGATGATAAAAAAGATAAAAGCCGCCCAATTGATACCCGGCATGTTTGTCCACGATTTTGCCTGCGGCTGGCTCGAAAATCCTTTCTTTCGGAACAGCCTGCTCATCACAGATGGGGAGATGATCGAAAAGATCATCGCTAACGGCATTCAGGAATTGTTCATTGATACCGAAAAGGGGCTTGATGCCGTCACGGCCGTTTTACCCCTTGAACCGGTGGTTGAAGAACTGCCCGATGAGATTGGCACTCCCGGCGCCGCCATCGTTACGATGGCGGCCTTTGATGAGAGGCTTTCCGGCACCCCCCGCAGGGATTTGCGCGACGAACTTCCCGGCGCGTTGAAGCTGAGGGAGGAGATGGAAACGGTCTTGGAAGACGTTTTCCAAAGCGTCTCCAGCGGAAAGAATATCGATATATCGGCGACGCGCGAGGTTTCGGAAAAGATGGTCGAGTCGGTGTTCCGCAACGAATCGGCGCTCCCGTGCGTAGCCAAAACCCGCCAAACCGAAAAGTACCTGATTTCCCGCGCCCTCAACGTGAGCACGTTGATGATCGCTTTTGCCAAATTTATCGGCATGCAGCCGGCTGAAATCGTCAATATCGCCATTGGCGCGTTATTGCACGACGTGGGGATGCTGAAGCTCGATCAGAACCTCCTGAAAAAGCCCGAAAAATTAACCCCCCAGGAATATGAAGATGTGAAGATGCACGTCCTCTACTCGTATGAGATCATTTCCGTGTCGGCGGGCGAGATGCAGCCGGCGTTGCAAATGGCGCTGCTTCACCACGAGCGGTTCGATGGCGCCGGCTATTCGCACGGGTTGAAAGGGGAGGTGATTCCCAAGTCGGTGCGGATGCTTTCGATTGCCGATGTGTTCGATGCCATGACATCAACCAAGGCTTACAACGGCGCGATGAACCTTTCGGCCGGAAACCGGAAGCTCGTGGAATTGGCCGGGATGGGGCAACTCGACGGTTCCCTCGTCGAGTGGTTCATCCGGTGCATCGGGATATACCCCGTCGGCGCCATCGTGCGCCTTTCAACCGGCAAGATAGGCATCGTGATACGGCAGAATGCCCAAAGTCTGCTGAAGCCGGTGGTGAACATCATCTATGACGGCGTTAAAGACCGCTTTGTGCGCCGGCACAGAATGGATTTGTCTGAAATTCCCGATGACCGGCCTGACGGAAAGATCGTCGCAACCGGCTGGGAAAAAAGTTTCAAGATCGATCCCCTCGATTACCTCCTCGCCTGATCCCGCCCCCATCTGTCATTCCCGTGTAAACGGGAATCCAGGCATATTTTCAAAGCAAGAACTGAGCGCCAAGTATTTTTTCTCCCATACTTCCCCTTTTGTGCTATCCTCTATTCTCTGTTTAGGGAAAAAAGAGTTTGCCGGGTCTTACGCGACCCGATCCTGCTAACCCCGCCAGGTCCGGAAGGAAGCAACGGTACGCGGAGTGTCGGGGGCGCTGTAAGGGTGCCCGGCTTTTTTTTTAGGGTTCGCTCCCGGGGGGCCGAATGATGGAAGACGCGGACAAGAAAAAGGGCGGCTATCAGGTGATGGCCCTCAAATGGCGTCCGTCCACGTTCGCCGAGGTCGTCGGGCAGCAGCACATCGTCCGCTCCCTTTCCAACGCGATCAAACTCAACCGCATCGCCGGGGCCTACCTCTTCTGCGGCACGCGCGGCGTGGGCAAAACCTCGATGGCCCGCATCTTCAGCCGCAGCATCAACTGCGAGTCCGGCCCCACCACCACCCCCTGCGGCAAGTGCCGCAACTGCGCCGAGATAGCCGATGGCAACTCGATGGACGTGGTGGAGATAGACGGCGCCAGCAACAACGGCGTGGACAACATCCGCGAGATACGCGATCACCTGCAGTACGCCCCGGTGAAATGCCGGATGAAGATATACATCATCGACGAAGTGCACATGCTCTCCCCGGCGGCGTTCAACGCGTTCCTCAAAACGCTGGAAGAGCCGCCGCCGCACACCGTCTTCATCATGGCCACCACCGAGCAGAGCAAGCTGCCCGATACGGTGCTCTCGCGCTGCCAGGTGTTCGAGTTCCGCGCGCTCTCCGATCAGGAGATCGCGGGCCGCCTGCAAAAGATCATCGATAGCGACGGCATTCGGATAACCCCCGGCGCGGTGATGATGATCGCCCGCCGCGCCGAAGGCTCGATGCGCGACGCGCAGTCGCTGCTCGATCAGGCCGCTTCGTACGCCGCCGAGAGTATCGACGAAGAACTGCTCGGCATGGTGCTGGGGCTGGTCTCGCGCGAGAAGATATGGGCCGTGCTCGGCGCAGTCACGCGCAAAGAGGTGGATGGCACGTTGCATCAACTGCACGATCTTTACTACGCCGGTTTCGAGGTGGGGGTGATCCTGCGCGAGCTGTTCGAGGCGGTGCGGGCGCTCACCATCGTGAAGGTGAGCAACGCCCCCGAAAAGATATTGAAGGAAACCGGCGACGCTCTGGCCGCCATGAAGCAGCTGGTGGAAGGGGTCACGCCGGGCCGGTTGCAGCAGTACTACGATATTCTCTTGCGCGCCAAATCACAGGCTGCCACCGCGGGCAATCCGCTGTCGGTGCTGGAGATGGCGTTGATAAAAATGGTGCGGCTCGATGATGTGATCCCGGTGGCGGAATTGGTCGAGCGGCTGAAGGGGATGCCCGCCGCCGCGCCGCAACCGCAGGCGTCCGCCGCCGCGCCACGCTTCGTACCGCCATCCGCGCCGCCGCGTCCGGCAACCAGCGGAGCGCGCCAGCCCGCGCCATCACAAAATTATGATGCGCCGCCTCCCGCCGCCGCGCCCGCCGCGCCCGCCGCGGGCGATCCGTGGGAGGCCGTCCGCGCTGTCATTAAAGAGAAGAAGCCACTGCTGGCCGCATCGCTCGACAAGATGGTCTTCAGCATGGAGGCGGGGAGGGCGGTGCTCGGCTATCCCGAGGATCAATCGTTCATCCGCGACCAGTGCGAGCAGAACCGCGCGCTGATAGAGGAAGCGCTTCAGGCGGCGACCGGGCGGCGGCTTGCTGTTGTGTTCAACGCGGCGCCGAAGGCGATGTTGAAGGAAACGCAGGTTAAAAAACCGGCGATGGATACCGCCATGCGGCGGCAGATGCTCAACGAGCCGATCATCCAAAAAGCGGTCGACCTGTTCGACGGCACCCCCGGCTTTGAGGAAGAGCGCTGATGCGGCAGCTGGCGGATATGCTGTTGAAGGCCCAAAAGCTGAAATCCGGCGTGGATGAAGCCCGCGCGCGGGTGAAAGTTCAAACGGTGGAAGCCGAAGCGGCTGGCGGCGCGGTGCGCGTCACCGTCAGTTGCGACAAGCAGATCATCTCCATCAACGTAGACCACGCCCGCGTGGCGGCGGCCGGCCGCCCGGTTGAAGAGCTGATAACCGAGGCGTCCAACGCCGCCCTCAAAAAAGCCGAAGCCGTCCTGAAAGCCGAACTCTCCAAAGCGATGGATGCCGCCGGCCTCTCCCTCCCCGGCCTTTTCTAGGCGTAACCCGTTTTTCCGGCTTGCTCTTCAGGGCATTTTTATAACTTAAGGACAAGTTCCTAAGGGCCTTTGCTAAGCTCTGTGGTAGAGTTCCCGAATGAGTTCGGATTTTTGGAAATGCAAAAGAACATCGTAATAGGCTTTCCTCTTCAGGGAGAATGGATTTCCCTTAGACCACCGGGGCATCACCCGCACGCTATCGATTTTGTTGGACTAGGCAAGAACCGAAGGAAATGGTTTTCGGGAACTTATTTACGGTTTATCTTCAGTTCGATCCCGGTCACTGATTTCTATGGTTGGGCCAAGCCTATTTATGCGCCTCTTGATGGCACAGTGGTTCAGGCAAGTGATGGTTGGGCAGACAATGGGAAAGTAGATATTATCAACACAATTGCTATTTGGTTTAAGGCGACATTTCTGTTCCGTCCTAAAGCCGATGGTTCCAATATTGATATTCGCCCCAATGCCGGTAATTACGTAATGATAAAATCCGGGCCGGGTATCGTCGCTTTCATGGCGCATATGCGCTCTGGTTCGGTAAAGGTTGCGGCCGGTCAGCGGGTGGTTGCCGGACAAATAATAGGCGAAGTCGGTAATTCTGGTAATACCACCGCGCCCCACCTTCATATAAATGTTTTTGATCAGGTAAATGATTTGTTGCAGGCAAAGGTGCTCCCCTTTGTGTTCCGCCGTTATGAGCGGTGGAACGGCAGTTTGTGGGAGGCTGCGCTGAACGGTGCTCCTGAAAAAGGGGAGATTGTCAGAGTTCAAACACTGAATGTTTGATTTCGCAACAAAGGGGGGCAGGAATAACGTCTTGCCTTATCGTGAAAGGCGGGGGGCTTATGCGCTGTGAGGCGGCCTTCTGATCCTGAGCTTTCCGGGTTCCAGTATGATCAAGCTCCCTTTGAAGTCATCCTCGGAAAGAGTTTTCAACTCTCTCACGATTTGCGGATTTGTTTATGCCAGCATAAGTAATGTCCCATGCTTTGGTGGCACGGGCACTCCTGCCCGTGGCGCGTCCGGTAGGACGCGCAATACACACGCGGCCATAAAACGCTTGCGCCCTTGCGGGCACAACGCGGACAAGAGTGTCCGCGCCACCCAGGCAAGGGATATTATACATGCAGGCGGCAAAACCACGCTTTTTTGATCCCGCACGGGGAGCTTGATCCTTGGGGGATCGCTATTTCAGGTTGGCGACTACGCTTGGCATCACCATCGCCCGGAACATTTTGTCTATCTCTTTGGGCTGAAGGGGATTCTTTTGTTCCACCCACCACAGCATCACCGAAAGAAACGACGACGCCAGAAAATAGACAAACAGGTCGAAGGGGACGGCAAGTTTTTCGGCCTTCCCCAAGACCGGTTTCGCATGAACCTTGATCACCTGTTCCAGGATGTCCTGTAAGGCTTGGCGGATGAACGCCCTCTTTCTAACTCCCAGCGCCAGATATATTGACCGGTGATCCCGGGCATGTTCAAACATGAACAGGCTGAATCCAAGGAGCCGTTCGGCCGGTTTCTGCCCTGTTACCGGCTTGGCGGCGAGAACCTTCTGCAGGTTCTCACCCAATTCCGCGATGCCGCTGGCCAAGAGGCCGTCTTTGTCCTCGAAGTGTTGATAGAACGTCGAGCGCCCCACATTTGCCCGGTCGATGATCTCCTGCACGATTATCGAATCGTAATCTTTCTCAAGGATCAGCGATACCAGCGCATCATGCAGCAGTTTCCTCGTTTTTCGGATACGGCGGTCTTCAACTTTATTTTTCATAACACCATCTCTCTTCCTTAATGCACAAAACGCCTCGATTATCCCGTTCCGGACAAAACGCCGTTTTATTCCTGTTTTGAACAAACCGGCGGCTCCTGTTCTTCCATTCAACCTTCAGGCACATTATATTTAAATCAGAACAAAAGTGCAATAACACACAAATGTATGAAGGAAGCTGTATGGCAGGCAATGACTTCCACAACCCATTTATATGAAGAGGTGAACCATGATGTTCTTAAATATTGCCTGGGGTAATCTGCTGCGCAACCGCCGGCGGACGTTGTCGACGATAGCCGCCATCGGCATCGGCGTGAGCATGATCGTCGTCACCAACGGCTTCACGGACGGCATATCCGCCAGCATGTCCGATTCGCTCATCAACCAGATCGACGGCCACATGCGCATCCAGCACCGCGATTACAAGAAATATTCCATCTCCGACCAGGAAAGGATTTTGATAAAAGACGTCCGCCCCCTGACCGCCGAACTGATGAAAAACCCCCATGTGCGGGCCGTTATGCCGCGGGTGGTGACGGGCGGGCTTATGGGCAAGGATGACAGGAGCACCACTTTCTTCGGGACAGTGTCCGATTTCGCCACCCTGAACACCGTGCTTCCCGACTACGGAAAAAACCTTGTTACGGGAAAAGTGTTGTCGGCGGACGACCCGGACGGCGTGCTGTTGGGAAAGGCGCTGGCCAAAAGCCTGAACGTGGCGGTGGGGGACGAGGTAGTGCTGTTATCCAAAACGGTGCATGGCGAGCAGAGCAATGCGCTGGTGCATGTAAGGGGCCTTGTGACTTTTCCGCAGGATCCCATCGTGGAGCAAAGCCTGATTGTGGCCGCCATGAGCAAAGCCCTTAAGGAGAACCTGCTCGATGTGGGCAACGGCGCCACGCAACTGGTGGTGCGGATAGACGATATAAAAAACGTCCCCGCCGTTGAGCGCGATCTCAACCGGCAGTTCGAGAAAGCCGGCCTGCCGTGGCGGGTGGAGCCTTGGTACGAGAGCAAGGTGTACAGCCAGATGGTGGGGATGTTCAACGGTATCGCGCGGGTGATCATGATCGTCCTGACGTTGATGGTGGGAGTGGTAACCAGCAACGCCCTCATGATGGCGTTTTTCGAGCGCATTCGGGAGATCGGCTCGATGCGCGCTATCGGCATGCGGAAGGTGGAAATTTACCAGTTGCTTTACACGGAGTCGGCGGTCATCGGCGCGCTTGGCACACTGGCCGGTCTGGGGATTGGCGCGGCGGTGGTGCTGGCGGCGTGGCATATCGGCGTTCCGCTGGGCGGTATCGTCAACCAGGAAGTGCACCCCACGCTGGGCATGGTAAGCGTGGTTGTGTCGGTGACGGCGCCGCTTGCCGCCATTGTCGCCGCCG
>JAHFEJ010000110.1 GCA_023248535.1 Nitrospinales bacterium
TCAACACAGGAGCCGGAAAGCGTTGCATGAAAAGGGCCGGGTCTTCTTTCGCCAAACGCAAAAGAAGCGGATCATCCAAGGTAACGTAGGCCCGTTTTTCCTGGCTGATATGCCGAAGGAACGTGGTTTTCCCCACCTGGCGCGCCCCCGTCACCAGCATCACCGGGAACTGGTTCGCAGCCTTCTTAAAGAACCCCTCAATTGTTCTTGGCGTATACATCAACATCGTCCATTATGCATTTGCAATGCATTATAGGCGAATTACGGTGACTATTCCAAATTCTGATTTGGGATGAGTGGACTGCGCCCCTTTGACTGGAGGATTAATCCACCAGTTTTAGGGTAACCTGTCCGAGTTCCTGTTTTCTCCCTTTGTCCTGCAATATAGCTTCAAACTCCACCGGCGGCAAATAGTGGATGCCGGAGTGAACCCGCTTCCGGTTGTAGACGGTCTCGATGAACAGCGGGATGCGTTCAACAACGTCCGTGAAGCTCTCATACTCCCATAGGTACACCTCCTCCTTCTTCAGGGTTTTCATAAACGATTCGGCAAAAGCGTTGTCATAGGGGTTTCCCGGCCTCGACATGCTGACCTTGAACCGGTGGTCACCGAGGACTTTTACATAGTCCCCGCAGGCGTACTGTACCCCCCGGCCGGAGTGATGGATGATGCCAGGGGCCGGATTACGAGCCGAAATTCCCATCTTCAGCGCCGCAACCGTCAGTTCATGGTCAATCCGCTTGGATAATGCCCATCCCACCACACGCCGCGAAAAGATGTCCAAAATCACCGCCAGATAGACGAATCCGGTCATGATGCGGATGTAGGTGATGTCCGCCACCCAGACCTGGTTGATGCCGGTAACTTCCAGTCCCTTGAGCAGGCTCGGATAGACGGGATGCTTATGGTTGGAGTCCGTGGTTGAAATGAACCGCCGGTTGACCTCCTGAAACAGGCTGTACTTGCGCATGATCCGCCGTATCCGCTTCTCGTTCACCACCAGCGCGTATTCCCGCAACAACTGAATCCGCACCGTCCGGTAGCCGTAGGCGGAGTACTCGGCTTGCACAAACTCGATTTTGTCACGCAGGTCGGCGTCCCGCTTATCACGCGCGGCGCGCGACACCTTGGGCCGGTTGTAATATGTCGATGTGCTCAGCCCCATCACTTCGCACCCTTTCTTGACGGAACCGTGGGCTTGCCAGTGACGACGTACCCATTCGACTTTCTCATGGACGCTGAGAATTCTTTGATTTTTTTTAAAAGGTCCACCTGCATGCTCAACTCCCCGACCTTCTTCTTGTAGTGCTCCAGTTCCCGCTCCAACTGCTTCTCCCGCGCAGATGGCTTGGAACGCAAGGTTCCATCGTGGATTTGCCGTTTCCAACGGTCTACAAGGGATGGGGAAAGGGTATGCTCCCGGCAGGCCTGCGACGCCGTCAGCGTGCCGCTATCTATCCGGGCAACGAGATCTCGTTTAAATTCTTCGTCAAAATGCCGATATTTCTTCATCTGTCCGACTCCTCTACGGGGGTTTTCCCCCATTATCGGACAGGTACCCTAATTTAGGCCGGAAAACGCTCCACTCTCAGGGGCGCAGTCCAGAGCCTAGCTGGGTTACCAATCCATATTACTGGCTTGATCGGACATGTAGGATAAATGGTTTATCAAATTTTCCATTTTACTAACCGAGCACATAGCATCCATATAGGTACCATCTTTCGCCATCGTAAGTATTGAAGGGAGACCGCTCTCAATATACAGTTGGGCCGGTTTTCGATCACCTGACCATAGATTTTGAATAAATTCTTCAACGATTTTCATGGCTTCGGCCTCTTCAAAAGCTAAGGTATCAGATAAGACAAATCTGGGCCTGTTAATTTGATGGGAAAAAAGGATGGGGACAGCACCAGTTCCCGAGTGAAAGCTGAATGATTCGCCCCTCTTCCCAAACGCGCCATGCGCAACATAGTTTCTTAGTTGGCGCCGAATAAGAATAAGCTCGTCATATAAAGGTTTGATTTCGGGTTCATTTAAATCCAGCACCTTCTTGAATTTATCAGGCCAATCCGCCTCTGTTAAAGTCGCAACATCCTCTCCAGAAGTGGCCTTTCCCAAAAGGATGGCAAGGTGAATAAAAATGTGCTCAGTCCAACTATAAAAGGCATCTATCGTGGATAAAGCAAGCCATCTTGAATTCCTTTTCAATTCGCTAGAGTGATTATGAACGTTTATAACGGCCTCAAATGCTTGATCTTTCGCCTTCGCGCATTCGTTGGTTTCATCAGCCATTTTTCGATACAAGCCTAAAAAGTAATTAAAGCGGCTGAATAACGAATAGCTTTTATTGGGAACATTCAACTCGGAATTACGGACAGCTTGTTCCGCAAGCCAATCGAAAAAAGGTTTGGCTTCATTGACGCCTTTTGTTATCAAGCGAACTATCTGTTGAGCTTGGGCTTCATTATCTTTGACATCATGTGCAAAAACGCCAATCCCAAACTTCCGATACTCAACAAGAAAAGCTTGCCCATTAAAGTCAATAGGAACTGACCATGCGATTTTTTCGGATTTCCCAATATCGCGAAACCCTAAAAGATCAACAAGCAAAAAATAAATCAAATAGTATGGGGGAAGATTTTCGCTAGCCTTTGTTTCTTGCGCTGTTAAGAGGAATTGCTTTGGACCCTGTGTATTTTCATCAACTGGGCGAATCGGCTGAATTGCCAACAACGCAGCTTCCCGGGTTTTCACAAGTTCATTTGGAATATTAATTGCCGCCATACATTTTATCCCCAACTCAACTTTCGCCGTCATATATGCGTTATATGATTTTAAATCAAAGCTTTCCCTTCTTTGCCGAAAAAGGTTGCTGTCAGCGTAAATACAACATGTTAATTGGTGCGCCCGGCGGGACTCGCCTCCTCTCGCGCCAACATCACGTTGGCGCTCCATCAGGCGCGATTCACACGCTAATTTTACATCCATGTAAAATTGCCCTCCCTTACCGGTCGGGCCGCGCGTTCACCTTCGAGTCCCGCATACGGCCCAAAAGATACCCGGTTCAAAAATGAACCGGGTATCTTTTGGTGCGCCCGGCGGGACTCGAACCCACGACCTACGGATTAGAAATCCGGTGCTCTATCCGGCTGAGCTACGGGCGCATCAGGGATACCGAATATAGCATGTCAACGGCGGCGTGGGAACAGGCGCCGTCCGCTCCGCTTCGGCATAAAAAAGCCCCCGCCAAATTTCAGCGGGGGCTTTGATGGACAACAACAGGGCGTTACTTATCCTTGAACCAATCCTTCAAGCCGCCCTGATCCGGCTTCATCCCTTTCTGCCCTTCGTGCCAGTTGGCGGGGCAAACTTCGCCGTTTTTTTCGAGGTGCTGGAGCGCTTCCAACATGCGCAACGCTTCGTCGATGTTCCGGCCAAGGCCGAGCGCGTTCACCACCTGGTGTTGCACCACGCCATCCTTGTCGATAAGAAACAGGCCGCGGTATGCAATGCCCGCCCCTTCCACCAGAACGTCATAATCAGCGGAGATCGTCTTGTTAATATCCGCCACCACCGGATAGGTCACCCCTTTGATGCCCCCCTCCTTCACCGGCGTATTCAACCAGGCAAGGTGCGAGAATTTCGAATCGACCGACACGCCGACCACTTCGCAGTTGCGCTTCTTGAACTCATCAAGTTTCGCCTGGAACGCGTGAAGCTCCGTGGGGCAGACGAAGGTGAAATCAAGGGGGTAGAAGAAAAGCACAACATACTTTCCCTTGAACTGCGAGAGGGTGAAGCTATCGTCGAACTTGCCATTTATGACGGCGGATGCCTTAAAGTCGGGGGCTTTTCGTCCTGTCAATACAGCCATACGTTACTCCTTACCCAAAATATGGTTTAAGTTCTTTTTCAGTTCCGCGGCATCGTGAAGATGACCGCTTGATTTCAGTGTATGGCCGACTTGGGAAAAAGACAAGTTCAACAGGGCGGGTTAATCGCTATCGGCCATTTTCTCCAGCTTCGCGCGATCATAAATCTCCAACTTTCTTCCTTTGATATCGAGTATTTCCTCTTCCTTCAACTTCCCGATGGCCCGAACCGCCACCTCGAAAGAAGTGCCGATCGATTCCGCCAATTCCTTGCGGGTAAGGAAAAGATCAACATGTATAACGTTCCCCTTTTTTGTTCCCATCTGGTCGGCCATCAACAACAGGAAACGCGACAGGCGCCGGATAACCGACTGCACCGACATGCTGCCGAGACTGGCGGTGAGCTGCCGCAGCCGTCCACAGAGATCCATCATCACTTCCAGCGCGATCGTGGGGTTGCCGGTAACGATTCTTAAGGCGTCCTGCCGCCGCATCACCACAGCCGTGCCGACGCTCATCGCCTGACAACTCGCTGGATACGGCTTGCCGTCGATCACCGCTACGAGCGCCACCGAGTCCCCCGCCGAGTAGAGCCCCAGAATCGCCGATTTGCCGGAAGAGTACTCTTTGTACACCTTCACTTCCCCATCCTGGATAAACCAAAGATTCTCGGGAGACTCCCCTTCACTGAAAAGAATATCTCCTTTGACAAAATGACGCTCATGCGCGATTGCCGTCAACGGCTTCAGGTCGGCGGGGCCAAGCTCCTGAAAAAGAGCCATCTTGGATAGATCCATATATCTCCTTTAAAGATATGCGCATTCGCCGGATTGACAAATATCATTGGCTTACGACATCAGATATATTAACCTTAACGATTCAAAAATACAAAGCATGTTGAACAATTAGGAGTTGCAGATAATTATGGATAGATATCCCCGCCTTTTCATACTTGCCGCCATTGGCTACCTGCTGACCGGCGTTGTGCTGGGAGTCGGTTTTACCGCGGGAGAACTGGATCCCGCCACACTTCGGTTCGTCCACATCCACCTTAACCTGCTCGGGTTCATGGCAATGTTCATTTATGGTGTGGGTTACCACATCCTGCCGCGCTTCAACGCCGCGCCGGTAAAGCATCCGGGGCTGATCGGGATGCATTTCTGGTTCGTCAATACGGGCCTTATCGGGATGTCCCTTGGCGCCATCGCGGGGGGGATGTACGGCACGGGGATGTCACATGCCCTCTTTCTTGCCGGGAGTATTCTTGAAGCGTTCGGCATTTTCCTTTTCGCGTTCAACTTGATCCCGGTATTACTGCCCGCCGCCGCCCATGCCGCGCCGGTTCCGGTGGCGGCCCCCGCCGCGCCGCCGAAGTCCCCGGTTGCCGCGGCCCCGGTCATTACGCCTGACATGCGCGTAGTTGAAATTTTGGAAAAGTTCCCCCAACTGGAAGGTCCGCTCGTCAGTTACGGATTCAAGACGCTCGCCATCCCGGCCGCGCGCGCCTCGTTCGCCAAAACCACCACTATCGAGCAGGCTTGCCGCATCCACCGGCTGGACGCCGGCGATATAGCGGCGAAACTGAGCACGGCGCTGGCGGGTGGCCCAACTGCCGCCGTCCCCCAGGCGCCCGCGCGGAAAGCCGCAGAACCCGCATCCAAGGGGGAAAAGATCAAGCGGGGAGACCGCCCCACCGCCGCCACACTGATCGGTTCGCTGCTGGAAGCCTACCCCGAGGCAAAACCGGTCTTTGAAAAGAACTATGGCGAAGGCTGTTTCTCGTGCGCGGGACAGGCGTTTGAAACCCTCGCCCAGACCGCCGACATGCATGGCATGAAGGTGGAAAAAATATTGGACGAAATCAACCTCGCCATTGAAGCGGCGAAATAACAACAAGGAGATCCACTATGAGCCTGTTCTTAGGGCCGATTCACTACATGATGTTCGGCAAAATTAAAATAGCGGCGGACCGGAGCCGGATGATTATCGATACGTTCAGCGCAAAACATCCCGCCGAGACCGCCGAGACCGTGAAAGCCGCCTTGCCGGAGGGCTTCATCACCCTTGAAGGGGTAACGTTGGATCAACTGATCGGCGACAATCCCATCCACCAATTCCTGCAAGGCTTGATCGACCGGATCGAGGTAAATGAAGCGGCACTGGTGACGGCGCTGCTCTACCGGTTCCCGGACGACGCGGAAGCGTTGCTGGCCAAAGCGTTTTACAATCACGGGTTCCATGTGGGGAAACAGGAACTGGCGAACAGTCCCGCCGCCGGCGGCCAGGAATTGGCGCTGTTCCAAAACATAATCGGCAAAAATTATCTGGAAGGAATGCCGTGCGATTCGGTGAGCAGCTACCGCCGCACCAACCCGGAAATGCTGGAAGTTACCCATTCCGAATGCCTGCACGGCCCCAAATGGGAGGCGGCGGGCGCCCCGGCGCATGTTATGTGCCGCCTGCTGGATCAATGGGTGCTGGGTTGCGCCCAGGCCATTAACCCGAAGTTCACTCTCACCCGCAACGCCAGCATCGTTGATAGCGCGCAGGAATGCCGGTGCAGCGTTGCTTTGCCAGCTAATTAACCGGCACAACATAGTCCATCTTCCCCGGAAAATAAAAATGGCGGCAGGCTAAACAACCGCCGCCGTTTTTTCTTTGAGTAAATTCAGAAGTCGAGCTGCATCCGCAACGCAAAGGCGGTAAATTCCCGGCTCTTGAGCCGCGGCAAATTGCTGTGGGACTGTATATCCGCCGAAAGCCCCATTTTTGGGGTGGCCTGCCAGCGGTAGTACGCTTCAATCATTGTTTGGTCGCCGGATAGCGAACCGCCAAGCAAGGTTTCATGGGCCTTCTTTACATCCGGCTTCATCTTGCCAACGACGTAGCCGATTCCCACCGCATCCGCCTCGCGGTCCCAAAGCGCGCCGGAGAACTGGAAACCGCCGGACATCATCGTCTCCAACGGGTCGTTGCCGAGAGCGATGCCGGTGTTATCAACAATCTGGAGCTTGCTATCCTGCTTGGAGTAGCGGAGGAATAACCCGATCTCGTCCGATAGGTATTGGTCAAAACTGATGCCATAAGCAAGAGCAGCTTTCATCTCGCCGGTTGTGATGTCCGCGTGGTTCCGATCATCCTGCATTGTGTACAAACGGTAATTACCCGGCTGACCGTTTAGTTTCGGGCGGATATTGAGCTGGGCGCCGATGTGCCCGCTGCTCCCCGCTTTGTCCGCTTCGCCGTTGGCCGCCATCAGGG
>JAHFEJ010000027.1 GCA_023248535.1 Nitrospinales bacterium
ATCTGGACGAAAAATCGCTGACCGACATCCTGCTGGTGCCGAAGAACGCCATTATCAAACAGTACAAGAAGCTTTTCGGTTTGGACAACGTCAATCTGAAGTTTACCGATGGCGCGATCAAGGCCATCGCACTGGAAGCGATCACCCGAAAGCTTGGCGCGCGCGGGCTGCGTTCCATCCTGGAACGGGCAATGCTGAATATCATGTACGAGGTGCCGGGCAATCCGGAAATCGAGGAAGTGGTGGTCAACGAAGAGGCGATCCGCCACTCGGCGCAACCTATCATCACCCTGAAGAAAAAGGCCGGTTAAGGCCTAAGGAGCACCATGGATAACACCCGCGCCAAAGTAATTCTGCCGGGGGAATTTCCCCTCATCCCGTTGCGCGACATCGTGGTTTTTCCCGGAATGCTCGTGCCGTTGTTCGTGGGGCGCGAGAAATCCATCCGCGCGGTCGACGAGGCCGTTGCGAAGGGAAACCTGCTCATGCTCTGCGCGCAGAAAAAGGCCAATAACGAGGAGCCTGCCCCGGAGGACATCTACTCCATCGGTTGCGTGAGCGAGATCATGCAGGTGCTGCGGCTTCCCGACGGCACCGTAAAAATAATGGTGGAAGGCATCCGCCGTGCCGCTATTGATACGTTTTTAGAGCGGGAATTGTTCTTCCGCGTCGCCGCGCGGGGAATAGCCGTGCGCGCGCCGGAGCGCGATGCGCGGACGGAAGCCATGATGCGCGGCCTGAACCAGCTGTTTGACCGCTATGTGAAGATCAGCAACCGCCTGCCATCGCAGGCGATGACACGCATCACCGAAACCGGCAATGCGGAAGAACTGACCGACATGATCATGGGGCATTTCGCGCTCAAAACGGATGAGCGGCAACAGATTCTGGCCGAGACGGACGTTAAGACCCGCATGGAAGCGATGATGGCGCTCCTTGAGCGGGAGATCGAGATCATTCAGATAGAAAAGCGCCTGGAAGGGCGCGTGAAGAAGCAGATGGATCAGAGCCAGCGCGAATACTACCTCAACGAGCAGATGAAGGCGATCCAGAAGGAACTGGGCCGCGGCGACGTGCGGTCGGAGCTTGATGAGCTGCGCGAAAAGGTAAAAAAAGCCGGCATGCCCGCCGACGCCGAGGCGAAGGCCCACAAGGAAATCAATAAGCTCGAGCAGATGGCTCCGATGAGCGCCGAGAGCACCGTCGTGCGCAATTACATCGAGTGGCTTGTCGACATTCCCTGGAGCGCGCGGACGGAAGACGATCTCAATACGCGCAACGCTAAAAAAATACTGGATGAAGATCACCACGGCCTCGAAGAGGTAAAGGAACGCATTCTCGACTTTCTCGCGGTGAAGCAATTGTCTCAAAGTCCCCGGGGGAGCATCCTCTGTTTGGTGGGCCCGCCCGGCGTTGGGAAAACGTCGCTGGGAAAATCAATCGCCCGCGCCATGGGGCGGAAGTTCGTCCGCGTTTCCCTCGGCGGCGTGCGCGATGAGGCCGAGATCCGCGGCCACCGCCGCACCTATATCGGGGCTTTGCCGGGGCGCATCATCCAGTCGATGAAAAAGGCGGGAACCGCCAACCCTGTGATGATGCTGGACGAGATCGACAAGATGACCGCCGATTTCCGCGGCGATCCTTCAAGCGCGCTGCTGGAGGTTTTGGATCCCGAACAGAACAAACATTTCAGCGATCATTACATCGAACTGGATTACGACCTCTCGCAGGTGATGTTTATCGCCACCGGGAATGTGATGCATTCCATCCCCGCCCCCTTGCTGGACCGGATGGAGGTGATCCGCCTCTCAGGCTACATGGAAGAGGAGAAAGTGAAGATCGCTTCCGGCTATCTGGTGCCGAAACAGATGAAGGAAAACGGCATCACCGCGGATTCGCTGGAACTGCCGGATGAGGCGTTGACGAAGATTATCCGCGGGTATACGCGTGAAGCGGGTGTGCGTAATCTGGAGAGGACCATCGCCAAGGTGTGCCGCAAGGTGGCCCGCAATGTTGTGGAGCACAAAAAGCAGGCCGTGCGCCTCAAATCCGCCGAGCTTGAAAAGATGCTGGGTGTTCCCAAGTTCAGGAATGAAGAGGCGGCGGCCCATGCCGATCCCGGCTTCGCCAACGGCCTTGCCTGGACCGAGGTGGGAGGCGAGTTGATGCATATCGAAGTGACCGTCGTCCCCGGCAAAGGGAAACTGGCCCTCACCGGCAAGTTGGGCGAGGTAATGAAGGAATCGGGCCAGGCGGCGGTGACGTATATCCGTTCACGCGCGGAAGCGCTTGGTTTACCCGCTGATTTTTATTCCCATTACGATATTCATATCCACGCGCCCGAAGGGGCCATACCGAAAGACGGCCCCTCCGCGGGTATTACCATGGCCAGTGCGATGGTGAGCGCGTTTACGTTGATTCCCGTGCGGCACGATACCGCCATGACCGGCGAGATCACCCTGCGCGGCAAAGTGCTCCCCATCGGCGGCCTCAAGGAAAAGGCGCTGGCCGCGCGCCGCGCCGGCATCCGCAATGTGGTGATCCCGAAAGAAAACGTGAAAGACCTTGAAGAGATACCCAAGTTGCTGCGCAAGGAACTCAAATTCATCCCGGTGGAAACGATGGATGACGTGCTCAAAGCGGTGATGTCGGCTCCCGTGTTCAAGGGAGCGAAAAAAATCCGCGCCCGCGGTGCCGGGAAACGGCCGCCGGTGGGGGGATTGGAATCCCCGGTGGCGGAAATAAACTGACGCGCGTCTTTGCGGCCGTCCGGCGGGCGGCCGCGATGAACAACAGGGGAACAGTGACGCATGGTTCAAAAAGCCGTCCCGCGCGAGGCGGTTGAAAAAATCGCCCAGGAATACGGCTGCAGCTATGAGACGGCGCTTAACGCGTGGCTAAAGGCTGACAACGCCTTTAACGGCGCCATCAAGGACTTGCTGGGTGTTCGCGGCGCGGAGCAGGATAAGCAAAAGCTCGGCGTGGTTTACATTCCCCGCCAGATTAAGGAACACCTCGACAAGTACGTCATCGGCCAGGACGATTATAAAAAACGGCTGGCCATCGCCGCCGCCTATCATTTCGCCATCGTGAAAGCCCGCTTCAGTAATGAAGGGGTGCTGGGCAAGTTCGACGTAAAGCGTTTCCGCAAGAAGAACACCCTTATCGCCGGTCCCAGCGGCAGCGGCAAGACATACTGCGCCGAAGTGCTGGGCGATCTGCTGAACGTGCCAGTGCATATCGTCGACGCCACGGATTATACCGAAGCGGGGTACGTGGGCAAGGATGCCGAAGATATGGTGCGGGAACTCATCGCCATGGCTCCCGGCGAGAACAAGCAGGAAAAGGCGGAGTTCATCAACCGCTATGGCGGCCTTATCTTCATCGATGAAATAGACAAGAAAGCGAAGGAAGGGCATGGCATCGGCATCGATGTCTCCCGCGAGGGGTTTCAGCGGGCTGTGCTGAAGCTGGTGGAACGCAAGCTGGTCTCCATCGAAGACCCCAACAGCCCGGCCCAGCAGATACAGGAACTCGTAAATCAGCAGCGGGGCGGCGCGTCCAGCGGTAAAAAAACGATGATCAATACCGAGAACATACTTTTCATCCTCGGCGGCTCGTTCCAGCGGGTGAACGAAGGCATGGAGCAGATCGTGAAAAAACGGCTCGACAGCAAGTCCGGCCGCCTGAAGGAAGACGGTTCCCTCACCATTGCCGGTTTTGGCATGGAAGAGGCGGATACCAAGAAGGATAAATACCGCAATTATTATAAGGACGCTTCGGAAGAGGACTACATACGCTTTGGCATCATCCCGGAACTTGTGGGGCGCGCTCCGATCCGCGCGTATGTGAACCAGCTTTCCAAGAACGACCTCATCCGGATCATGACGAAGACCGAGGACAGCATCCTGAACCAGTACAAGCTCGAGTTCAAGCTGTTCGGGGTCGATCTCGATTTCACCGATGATGCGGTTGAGGAGATCGCCCATCGCGCCGAAAAGAAAAAGACCGGCGCGCGCGCACTGGTGGGGGAGTGGGAGAATGTACTCACCGATTTTCAGTTTGAGCTGCCGGGAACGAATTTCACGCAGTTCACCGTGACCGGCGAAATCTGCCGCGCGCCGCAGGATGCCCTGCTGCAACTGATGCAGCGGTCGCCGTTCGCCGATTTCGCCCAGCGTTTCAAGAGTGATTACGGCATCATGCTCCGTTTTGCCGACGCCGCCATAAAATATGTGGAGGATTATGCCAAAGAGCGCGGCATGCAGGTGGCTGACGTGCTGAAAAAGCTTCTGGCTTCGGCCGCGGCGCTTAATTATATGCACGAAAGCGGGGAATTCACCATCGAGCGGAATATGCTTGAGGATGAGAAGTATTTTGATAAGCTTTATGTGGAATGGCACAAGAAGCAGATGGCCGAAAATGGCCGATAACGGAAAACGTGGGGGAATAACCGGTCATGGCTGAGGGAAAGTATCACGCGTGGTTTGAATGTTTCGCTGGATGCGGTGAGCGCTATCCGCTGAACGAGGTGGTCTACAACTGCCGCAAATGCGGTTCGCTGCTTCAGGTGGAACATGATATGGAGCAGCTCAAAAAGAAAACGGCGCGGCAGTGGATCGATCTTTTCCACAAGCGCAAGCACGGCAACCAGTGGCCTTACGGCGGCGGCGTTTGGAGCAAAAAGGAGTGGGTGCTCCCCACGGTGGAGAATGACAACATCGTATCCATGTATGAAGGGGAGAGCAACCTTTTCTGGGCCGACCGCCTGGGGCGCGAACTCGGCATTTCCGATCTCTGGATAAAACTCTGCGGCAACAGCCACACCGGTTCGTTCAAGGATTTGGGAATGACCGTGCTGGTTTCCGCCGTGAAGCAGATGATCGCCGAAGGAAAAAACATACGGGCCGTCGCCTGCGCCAGCACCGGCGATACCTCCGCCGCGCTGGCCGCCTATTGCGCCGCCGCCGGGATCACCCCTGTCGTGTTCCTTCCCAAGAATAAGGTTTCGGTGGAGCAGCTCATCCAGCCCATCGCCAATGGCGCGCTGGTGATATCCCTCAAAACGGATTTCGACGGCTGCATGAAACTGGTGCGCGAAATAACCAAAAACGAGGAGATATACCTCGCCAACTCGATGAACTCGCTCCGCATAGAAGGGCAGAAAACGGTCGGCATCGAGATCGTTCAGCAGTTTGATTGGATCCCACCGGATGTGGTGGTCATTCCGGGCGGCAATTTGGGAAACGTTTCGGCTTTGGGCAAAGGCTTCTTGATGATGGAAGAGCTTGGCCTCATCAAGAAGCGGCCCATGCTGGTGGTTGCCCAGGCGCGGAATGCCAACCCGCTTTACCTTGCTTACAGGAAAGGGTGGAAGAACTACCGCCCCGTGAAGGCAAAGACCACTCTTGCTTCCGCCATACAGATAGGCGATCCGGTGAGCGTGCAAAAGGCGGTAAAAACGCTGGAACAGTTCAACGGCATTGTGGAAGAGGCGAGCGAGAAAGAACTGGTGGAAGCGGCCGTGGCGGCTGACCGAACCGGCATGTACACCTGCCCGCATACCGGGGTGGCTTTAGCCGCCATGTTCAAGCTGGCGAAACGGGGCGTGATAAAGAAAGCAGACCGCGTGGTGGTTATTTCCACCGCCCATGGCCTCAAATTCTCCGATTTCAAATATAAATACCATCTCAACAAACTGCCGTTCAAGAGCGACAACCCCAACATGCCGGTGGAGACCGAGCCTAAACTCCCCGCCATCATGCGCGCAATCGACCGCCATTTGAAAAAGAAGCGCTAAGCGTTTTTCGCGTCCTCCCCTTTTCAAGGGGAGGTGGGTTTTTAATCAACCGCCCTTGGCATGCGGCCTTTTGGGGGCACGACTGAAGAAAGTCGCGGCGTGCCGGGTATGCCCTTTCACCCCTGGAATGTGGTAAAAGTTATAACAGCATGAATGGCATTCAGGAGATTGCGGCCCGGTTTAATTTCCCGCTGGTTAATTCATTTACCGGCATCGCCGTCGGTGGGGGAAGCCTCTGTCTGGCCGATTTGAAACGTGACGGCGACGGCGGATTCCGCCTCAACTATGCCGCCGATTTGCCGCTTGAAGGGCAAAATCCGTTTTCCCCCGACGTGGTGCCGATGCTGACACGGCTTGCCCGCGAAAATAATTTACGGGGGCGCACTGCCGCCATTTTGGCAACCGGCCGGGGCCTGCGGGTCAAAATTCTTGAAATGCCCCGTATGGAGCGCGATGAACTGGTGGCATCGCTCAGGTTCACCGAGGCCGAGGCATCGCCGTATTCCATGGATGACGCGGGGCTGGATGGTTTTATCCTGCCGGGCGGAGCCGATGGCCGGATGCCGGTGTTGATGGCGGCGCTGGAGCGTGGCGAGGCGGCCCGTTACTATCAGTCGATTTCGCTTTCGCCGTTCCGCCCAATAGCTCTCACGGTGGTTCCCGCGGCGCTTGATGCCCTGCTGGCGCATTCCCGCGTTATTGATGCCAGTATCCCGGTAACTTTTGTCAACATTTCGAATTCGAGCACCGGCATTTATATTTTCGAGGGGGGCGGCATCAGGTTTACCCGTGACATAGGTTTTGGCGGCGACAGCTTCATAGACGCCTTGATGGGCGAGTACGATGTGGCGGGGGTCAAGATAACCGTTTCGCGCGGGGAAGCGCAAGCCCTTGCCGCCTTTTTTGGAATGGGGCGCGGCGAAAATCACGGCATACCCGGACCACTCGGGATTAATGGGGAAATGGCGCTGGCGCGCATGCAACCGGCGTTGGACAGGCTGGTGACAGAGTTGGGCCGTTCCCTTGACTATTATCGCAATGAGTTCCAACGCGATTCCGCGACATCGGTTTATCTTGTTGGTTCTGCCGCCCGGATAAAGAATCTTGTCGCATACCTTGCCGATGCGCTCGGCTGCCGGTTGACGGTATACAACCCGTTTGACGACTTCATCGCGGTGGATGGCTCGTTGCATGACGCGGCGAAGGAGAGCGGCGCGGCGTATGCCGTGGCGGTGGGAGTGGCGCTGGATCAGGGGAGGCGGATCAACCTCCTGCCGGAAAAGTTGCGTTGGTCGCCGGGGAATTGGCTGCGGGCACGGCTGCCGTCCGCGGCGGCGGCCCTGTACATCATGCTGGTGGCGGCGCTCGGTCTGGCGGGAGCCGCATACCGCAAAGACTTGAATATGCAAATTGCCGCTGTCGAGAAAAAGATCGCCGGTTTCAAACAGGCGCATGAAGCCAATTTCGTTATCGAGTCAAGCATGAACGATATTCGCGAAGAGATCGGAAGGATTGATGCCCGCAAGGCGGCATACCCGGAGTTGAAAGGGCGCGGTATAGAATGGCAGGGGCTGTATGGGGAAGTTGGGAAGCTGATACCGGATGATATGGCGCTTGACCGTCTTGTCTTCCACTTCGGCGACCAAAAAGAGTATGCGGCCGATGGTGCGATGTACGGCAGGCAGGCCCTGTTTGAAGGGCGCATCCGCGGCGGGCCGGACGAGCAGGTGAAAACACTGGAACGGTTCCTGGCAATGATCCGTGAATCCACATTTTTCACCCACGCCACACTTATCAGCACCCGCAGGGTGGAGGATGGAGGCAATTCATATTTAAAATTCACGCTGGGAGCGGACATCAGGGGAGGGGCGAAATGAGAGATGCCCTTCTTGATAAGTGGAATCGGTTTTCGAGGCGTGAAAAGTATTTTTGTGTGGCTGCGGGATGTGTCTTTATGTTGTATGCGGCTTATGCGTTCGGGTTGGAAGGCCTGATCCAGGATATTCTGGATAAAAAGGCACGTCTTGCGCATCTCAATACCGAATATAACGACCTACAGGCTGGCAACCGGCGCCAGGATGAGTTGAAGAAAAAGCTGGCGATGCTCAGGCTGGAGCTTTTGAGGAAAAAGAATGAAAAGCATGAACTATTTGAGGGCTCTCAATCGCGGCTTCCCGTCGAGACGCTTCTGCATGAATTGCGTCAAACGGCCGGTACCATGTCCCTACAACTGGCGGATATGGACATAACAACCGGTGTGGTTTCCGGAACCGGTGGGTTCCCCACCGGTGCGGCTGTGCCTGAAAGGGTAAGCTTCACGGTAAGTAAAATTGCCCTTACCTATCGATCCGGCTACCGCGATTCCGTTAACTACTTACTGAAGGTGATGGATTTGCCGTATGGCATTTCTGTAAAAACCGTGGAAATGACGCGGAACAATAAGGGGGTAAGTGCAATAGATGGCTCGAAAAAGAAAAATGACGAAGGCGGCATTCCCAATGGGGAGAGGCCGCTGAATACCAGGCTGGGGCTGGAGATTTTTTACAGGTAGGGTATGAAAAAGACGATCTTAGGACTTTTATTACTTTCACTCCTGTCGGGAGCGGGTTTTGGTACGGAACTTGAAATGTCCAAGTTTCGCAACCCCTTTGATTTTGGAGGGGGAAGCGTTGATCAAGGAACTGTTAAGCGCAAATCGGCCTCACGTTTAGGCATGGTTGTGAATATGGGCGGCAATCTAGTTGCCTACATAGATTCTGTCCCTCACCGGGTGGGGGATGTTATTGATGGTGCACGGGTTACAGATATTACGCTGAAGTACGTAGTGCTGGTTTCCCCGAAAAAGACATGGAGAATATATGTTGAACCGAACAAGGAGGAAGAGTAGCCCGGCGCACGGTGCGCTACTATTGATATTGCTCCTGTCCGTTTCATCCTGTGCCACCTCCCCAGCCAAAAATATTGTAGCTAATCCCGCAAAAAGTGACGCCAATCCTCCCCAGATACAATCGCAAACGGAAAATCTGCCGCCACTTGTAGCTTCGGCAGCCCCGACTTCCGCCAAAGATGAATCGGCCAAACCATATCTGCTAAAAATGAGTGACGGGGAGAGCCGGTCTGCGGAGAACCGCCAGCGGCGTGAAAACCTTTTTTCGTTCCATTTCAAGGAAATCAGCCTTGATGCGGTGGTTAAGATGTTGAGCGACCGGGGGCGCAATTTTCGCTATGTCATACATCCCGATGTTGGCTCACGCAAAGTGCTGGGGCTTTATCTTGAGGACATCACATGGCGCGAAGCGCTTGATACCATCGCCCGTTTGCACAATCTGATTATTACCGAGGAACACAATCTGGTGGTGATTAATACCGCCGAAAACTATATGGCCGCTCAGGAGCAGGATGCCAAGCGTGTCCGGCTGTCGCGGGAACGGGCCGAGGCCGAACGTTCCATGCTGACGGCATCGTTCAAATCAAAGCAGATGCAGGCCGATGAACAGCGCACGTTCCGCTCTTTTAAGCTGAAATATGCCGAACCGAATGAGGCGAGAGCTTATCTGGAACGGATTTTTAGCGGTTCCGGTGAAGCGCCTCCCGGCGACCTCCCCCCCATCAGCGGCGCTCCGGCTGCGGCGAGGGAGCAAGAGGGCGCCCGGATAATATTCAGCACGTTCAGCAAGGCGTCGATTTTAACTGCTTATGGAACGCCGGCCGATATAAATGACGTGGCGCGCCGCATTGATGAAATCGACGTGCCCCAGCAGCAGATATTTATTGAATCCCGTATTGTGGAAGTCAGCCGCAACCATAGCCGTTCGCTGGGCGTTCAATGGGGCGGCATTGGGGCGCGCTCATCGGGTTCTCCATTTCCTGCCACTATCGGTGTTGCCGGAAGCGCTCAGGTGGGAAGCGCGGCGTTGGTGCCGACCGGGCTTACAGGCAACACAGGCGGCGGAACGTTATCAAACGGATATGCCATGGGCACTGCGAACGGCGTAGTGGATCTGCCGGCGGTGGATCCCTCGAATGCCGGAGCGCTGCCCGCCGCTGTAAGCATTGCGTTGAGCGATTCGGCGGGCACATCGGCGCTCAATCTACGCTTCAGCGCGTTGGAGCGCGATGGTAAGGGGAAAATCCTGAGCAACCCGAAAATAATAACCATCAACGGCGTGAAGGCAAAAATCGCCAGTGGCCGCGAAATCCCGTATCAGCAATCGGCCGGCGGCGCATCGGGAGCGACCACCGTGGCGTTTAGGAACGCGGTTATCTCGCTTGAGGTAACCCCCTTCGTCACGCCGGACAACAGGATTTCCCTAAAAATACTTGCCCATAAGGATGACGCTGATTTTACCAACCCTGTTCAAAGCGTTCCTTCGATTCTTACCCGGTCGGTTGAGACCAGTGTAGTGGTCACCGATGGGGGGACTGCCGTTCTGGGGGGCGTATTCGAGAACCTTCAGACGGGCACCGACCGTGGAGTGCCATATCTTTCAAAAATACCCATTATTGGCTGGCTTTTCAAGGGAAGCGAGGATGTGGATAACGAGAAGGAACTGCTGATATTCATCACGCCGCGTATTGTAAGGGGAAATTTCACATGATCGGGCAAAGCAACGTTAAACTGATGGTGCGTTTGGTTCTGGGGGCGGCATTATTGGTATTGATCCTGTGGGGAAGCGGCACGGATACCGCCGCTTCAAAAGAACCAAAAAATAATTCTGTGCGGCCGTTTCACAGAACCGCCGCAAATATATCCCAACGATGAAACAGGACACTCTTAACCCCATAATGATCCGTTTGATCCTCGCTACGGGGATATTGTTACTATTTACCTGGGGGGCAAACGCCGCCGAGCCGGGGGGGATGAAAAGCCTGGGTCAAATGCAGGGCGTCATAGAAGCGGGGGAAAAAAATATTGTCCTTTTCTCCCCGGGTGACCGGGTGAAGCTGAAGTTGAAAAACCCCGAAGCGGTGATGCTGGGGGACCGGATGGATATTTACGAGCCGGTCAATACCGGCATGGTGGATGGCCGTGGTGATGAATTGCTTGGCTGGATCGGACGTTTGGTCATCATCAGTGTTGATGGTGAAATGATTTTTGGTTCGTTGGAGGCGGCTAAGCGGGAGGTTACCGCCGGAAGCCATTTGGCTTCCACGGCGGAGGACGCAACGCGGCAGGGACGATATTTTGGACTCATGCGGATGATGACCGCTTCGATGGCTGATCCCACACACGGTTTAATAACCGTGGCCCTGCCCGATGTTACCGACGGCGCGGGAAACGTAACGCGCCTTTCGGAAGAGGCCTATTTTCTGTTGCGTCACGCACTCTGTGGAAGACCGCAATTCCATTGCGTAGAGCGGGGCGCGTTGCGCGCCTTGCTTGGTGAATATGATGTCGCCACCGGTATCTCCGCCGGGGTGTTGGTGCGCGGCAAGGCGGCCTCGCGGTTCGGGGCGGATTGGTTCGTCACCGGGCGGCTTGTTCCAGCGGATGCCTTGAGCAACACTTCGCATGACGGGGCGTTTCCCTTTCTTTTGACGGTTACGGCGTATGATTTGAACAACGCCAGAGTAGTTCTCACTTCCACCTACCCGGTTTCCGGGGCTGAATTCCATTCTGTTAACGGTGCTCCGGATGAGGTGTTGGCGGCATACCGCCCCACCCGTCATGCCTATCTTAGAATAGCGGTTGATGAGGGAATGACGCTTTCGGGTCGGAGGGTAGATCATCTTTTTCTCGCGCCTTTGGACGAGTATGTGGACATGGAATACCGCCGCCACATCGGGGGTGTTTCGGGTGGCCGGGTAGTCATGGGAAACATTGAGATGGCTCTTGATGGCAAACAGCTTCGGCGTGGAGCCGATGGGGTGTATTATGATGACGTAATCAGCGCGGGAAGCCATATTCTGTGTGTTTCAGCCGTTCCCAGCCTTGTGGGACGGGGACAACCGGCCATAGGCAGGCGGCTCGATAAAAGCGTTGAATTGGATATCGCCCCGGATGCTGTATTTAACAGTCAAGTGGTGGTGGGCATTGTTGGAAGACAGGGGTTGATAGCGGTAGATACCCGGTTCATGAAAGAGCATCCATTCGAGGGAGTTTTGGCTGATGGCAGATAAGAACGAAGCCCCGCGTCGCCCGGCCCCGGAAGTCTCGCGGGGTGCCGGGGACAATTCGCCATTTTCCATACCATTGGAAAAAGGGATGGACATCTTGACCGAATCCACCGCAAAAAAGGAAACGGCTCCTTCCAAAACTCCTGAAGAGCCGAAACGGGATGGAGCCGCGCAAGAATCAGCGCTGCCGGAAAAAACAAAGCCAGTGGCGGCGGCTTCCTGCCACGGTATTCGTATGTGGAAATTGTTGTTGGCCATGTTCCTCTTTCCCTTCTTCTTCAATCTCGGTTCGGAATTATATCTGTTGGCCCGCACCGCTTTAATGGCGCAAATGGGAGGTTTACAGGCCGCTCACCAACCTCCGGCCCAGCAGCCAACGGGAAAAAGCGAATCCGACAAGGTGATCGATAGTCTCGCGCTGGTAATCGCCAATCAGGAAAAACTGTTGCGCGATACCGGTCAAAGGGTGGTAATTATCCATCCCGATTATGCTGGCACTTTTTCGTATGATGATGAAAAAGGGAAGGTGAAGGAGTTGGCCGGTATCGATCTTGATGACCCGATTACCGGTTCTGACAAGATAGGTAAAATAAAGTCTTCCGAGTTGTTAAGCGCCATCATAAGATCGTTTGACAGGATTTTGCTTAACGCCGCCCAGAATAACCTTTCCGAATTTAGGCTGAAAAACACTCTGGAAGCCAAAAAACAAGCCCTCAAACGCCTGCAGGAACTCCGCTAGAATTAGTAAGTTGCGTATAAACAATTAGATGGGCGTTCATGGATTCAAAGATACCTTGCCGATGTAACCTTTTTATGATCCGTTCGTCTAGTTGTCAACGGTCTGAACTGTAAACAATTTAGGAGGATATTGCACATGAACACTTTCTCGAAGTCTCTCGTAGCCCTGATGGTTGTTTCGATGGTTATTGCCAGCGGCTCCGCGTTCGCCGGCGAAAAGAAACACAAAAAGCACGAAGCCAAAGCTGAAGAAAAGAAAGCCGAAGAGAAAAAGGCTGAAGAAGCGAAGCCCGCAGCCCCGGCAGCAGCTCCGGCAGCAGCTCCGGCAGCCAAAGGCAAATAAGCACCCGCTTATTTCGTAATCAAAAGCGGATGTCCTTTCACGTATCCTGACGGGTACGGCGGAGGTATCCGCTTTCTTTTTTTCCAAATAATTTCTTATTTGATATTTCTTCAAGCGTAACCTTTAATATCAGCAATACGTCTTGTTTGAAAGGGACATTGCATTATGCGGCTTATTGTTTTTGTTTTGATGTCCGTTCTGGCCTTGACTGCAATGGGTGGCTGGGGGCAGCGTAGCGCATGGGCTCAAGAAGGAATCGGCAGGGTGAAGCCGTCAATGGCGGCAGGCCGTCAAAAAGAGCCTACGGCAACTCTGTTTTTTAGCGGCCGCTTGGCGCGTGTCGGTCTGGGCAAGGAGCAAAAGGAGAAGATACGGGCCATTTTTGTTGCGCACGAAGCCGTATTGGCTGGCGCCAGCGCCCGGTATATAGAAAAGCGCCGCCAGTTACGGATGCTGATTGACGATCCCGGCGCTGTCGAAGATGCCATCAGCGGACTGGCGGAGGAGATCGGCCAGATTGAGGCGGAACTTGCTATTGAAAGGAATAGGGTATTAAAGGAAGTGTCGGGCTTGCTGACACCTGAGCAGGCGGCGAAATTTCAAAAAGGCCGTTCGGCGGCCTATAAAAAAGAAAGCGGGCAACCCCGGTAGTGCGGCGGATGGCGGGGATTTAGGAAATGGATTCCGCCGAGGCGGGCGTCCCGGATGAACGGCTTGTAGAGCAGGTTCGCGCGGGAAATGGCGCGGCGTATGAAGAATTGATCCGACGCCATAAACAAAAGATTTTTTGCATGGCGGCACGGATTGCGCGGGATTCTTTGGAGCTTGAAGAGATCGCTCAAGAGGTCTTTGTAAAGGCCTATGAGAAGCTGGCAAGCTATCGGGGCGATGCGCCGTTTGGGCACTGGTTGGCGCGAATCGCCACCAATACCTGTTACGATTATTTGAGGAAGAGGAAACAGCGGAGGGTGGAAGTCTCCGTCGATTTGCATGAATGGAAGCTGGAGGCGCCAGCGGAAACGCAGGGAACCGAGCCGAAAGAACTGGCGGCATTGGCCCGCGCCTTGGAGGGGTTGCGTCCCGATGAACGCATGGTTCTGACCCTTTTGGAATTGGAAGAAAAAAGCGTTAAGGAAACGGCTTATATCATGGATATAAGCGAGGGGAATGTAAAAGTGCGCGCCCATCGCGCGCGCAAGGCCCTTAAAGTACTGCTGGAGAAGGAACTGAATCATGGATGACGCGAAGTTGGATCGGCTGTTACAGGCGTTGCGCGGACGGCCGGTGAATACCGCGCGCATCGAGTATGGTTTTGAAGCGAGGATGATGGCGGTTTTGCGCCAGCGGCGGGCCGAGGAGCCGGCGGTTTTTTTCATGGCGTGGAAGCTTGCGCCAATGTTCCTTGCCTTGCTTCTGGCGGTGGGGGGATGGGTGTATGCCGTAGCCAGTCCGCAGGGAGGCGCTCACATCACAGCAATCGGCGCCGGGCACGAAGAGGTTCAAATGGTTCGTTATATAACGGGCGACTGAACGTGAATTCAAAACTGAAGGGGATTGCCGGAGTTCTGGTGATTTTTCTGGTCGGTGCCGCCGCCGGATGGATCGGCGCGCGTCATTGGTATAAAGAGCGGCTGGAAGGCCTGATGCGGGGAAACCCGGAGGCGTTTCATGAAGTGATCGTGAGGCGGCTGAACAAGAATCTAAGCCTCGATGCCGAACAGTTGAACAAGCTGCGGGACATATTAAATCAGTCGCACGAAGAAGTCGCCGCCGTTCGGGAAGACCTTTCCCCGGAAATACAGGAAATCCTTGAAGAGACCAAAAGCCGCGTGGAATCGATCTTGACGCCAGCGCAAATCGAGGCGTTCAGGCATTTGACCGAAAAGGATCACGCCGGTAACCAGATGGCAACCGGTTCACCAGCTGCGTCAGGCCGGTAGGCGGCATATTCTTCTGCGGGTTTGGTCAGCGGACTCCCAAATCCTTGGAAAATTCCAAGGTATAACTTCAATTTGCCCATTCAGCATTAAGAAATCCGCGGATTTCTGATTGAAATCCCGTCAAGCCGCTGGATTATTAATTTGACTAAATTTGTCAAGGAACGTATCATATTTCTGTAGGGGCAGGTTGCTATACGGCTGGCGTCTGAGATTGATCAGATTTGTGAACCGATAGGTGGCCATATGAAATCAGATCAAGATTTGCTGATAACCCGATCATGCAGTAAGTATGGAAACGATCCTGGACGGGTTATCGATATTCTGTGGGAAATCCAAAAATCTCTGGGATGCGTAAGCTACGAGGCGATGGAAAAAATCGCCGCTACGATCAATACCAGCCGTGTGCAAATCGAGGGGATCGTCTCTTTCTACTCATTTTTTTCTGAAACGCCAAAAGGCAAAATCATTATCCGCCTTTGCGACGATATAGTCGACCGCCATGCAGGGGTTGAACAGATCGCCGTGGTATTCTCGGAAGAATTGGGCATCGGTATCGGCCAGACCTCCCCTGACCGGGAGTTTTCGCTGGAGTACACCCCTTGTATTGGAATGAGCGACCAGGCGCCCGCCGCGCTTGTTAACGATGTTGTAGTAACCTCCTTAACGCCGGATTCCGCCAGGGAAACCGCCCGGCGGTTAAAGGCAAATCCAGATACATCAAAGCTGGTGGCGGCGAAAGGCGACGGTAACAACGGCCATCGTCTCATAAACACCATGGTCAAAAATAATATCCGGTTAAAAGGCGAGGTGATACTGGCCGATGGGATTCAAGCCGAGGCCGGTTTGAAGAAAGCCCTGTCCAAAACGCCGCTTGAAGTCATTCAGGAAGTCGTTGAATCCGGCCTGCGGGGACGGGGTGGCGCCGGTTTTTCCACCGGTGAAAAATGGCGGCTTGCCCAAAAGGCCCTGGCAAGCAAGCGGTTCGTCATATGCAATGCCGATGAGGGGGAGCCGGGAACTTTCAAAGATCGCGTACTTCTGACCGAACGCGCAGACCTTATATTCGAAGGAATGGCCATCGCCGCTTACGCGATCGGAAGCGATAGCGGCATTTTATATTTACGCGCGGAATACGCCTATCTCCGTCCTTTTCTTGAAGCTGTTTTGGAGGAAAGGCGGAAATCCGGTTTATTGGGATCCGCGATCTGCGGGAAGAAGGATTTTAGCTTCGACATCAGGATACAACTGGGCGCAGGGGCTTATATTTGCGGTGAGGAGAGCGCTCTCATTAGTTCCTGCGAAGGGTTGCGGGGCGAGCCGAAAAACCGTCCTCCCTTCCCGGTCGAAAAAGGGTATCTCTCCAAACCGACGGCGGTCAATAACGTTGAAACGTTCTGTTGCGCGGCCCGAATCATGGATCGCGGTTCTTCGTGGTTTGCCGGTATCGGCACGAAGGCCAGCCACGGGACGAAACTGCTGAGCGTCAGCGGCGATTGCGCAAAGCCGGGCGTGTATGAGGTGCCGTATGGAGTGGAAGTCGCCGCGTTGCTGGAGATGGCGGGGGCGGAAGACACAGCCATTGTACAGGTGGGGGGCGCCAGCGGTGACATGATAGGCCGGAGGAGTTTCAACCGGAAAATATGTTTTTCAGATTTAGCCACGGGCGGGGCAATTACACTGTTCAACTCCAGCCGGAATGTATTGGCCATCGTTGATTATTATCTGGAATTCTTCGCCCACGAGAGCTGCGGTTATTGCACGCCATGCAGGGTGGGAACCGTGTTTTTACGGGAGAGAATCCAGAAAGTGATGCATGGATTCGCGGACAAAGCGGATCTGGAATATCTGCAAGAACTTGGCAAGACAATTATGATCACCAGCCGGTGTGGATTGGGGAGTTCGGCTCCGAAATGCGTATTACATTCAATTGCGCAGTTTCCGCTCGTGTATTCCTCGCATTTGAAGGAAAGCCTCGACGGCCTGCAACCAGGATTCAATATTCAGAAAGCGCTTGAAGAATCCCGCAGGATCGCCAAACGGAAGTCGATGATTTACGATCCGGTGTTCGGCAATGAAGGTGAATAATAGCAAGTACCGGGAGAAAATGCTGTGAGTGATGTCATTATCTTCAAAATAGACGGCGTTGAAGTCAGTGCCAAACCCGGACAGACAATTATGAACGCCGCCGACGAGGCGGGCATTTACATCCCCCGCCTGTGCGATGTTGAAGGGCTGGAACCGCAGGGGAGTTGCCGCGTATGCACGGTGAAAGTCAACGGCAGAACCGCGGCCGCGTGCACACAACCCGCGGCCCCCGGAATGGTAGTGGAAAACGACACGCTGGAAATCCGGAACTGCCGCCGGGATATTGTCCGGATGCTGTTTCATGAAGGGAACCACCTCTGCCCGTGCTGCGAGGCAAGCGGAAGGTGCGAGCTTCAAGCCTTGGGGTACCGGCTTGGGATTTTACAGCCCGACAAGTACCCCTATTTGCAGCCGGTGCGGCCCGTGGATGCTTCCCACCCGGACATTATGCTGGATACCAACCGGTGCATCCGGTGTGGCCGCTGCATCAGGGCATCGCGGCATCTGGATCACAAAAATGTATTCGGCTATATCGGGCGGGGTATATACAAACAGGTCGGGGTGAACGGAAAAAATCTGGCCCAGACCGATGTTCATGTTGACGATCATGCCGTGGCGCCGGGCATCTGCCCGGTCGGCTGCATTATCCAGAAACGGCGCGGGTTTTACGATCCGGTCGGCCAGCGCAAGTTCGATGTGAACCCCATCGGAACGGAAATAGAAAAGCACCTGAAAGATGCGGGAGGCAAAAAATGAAGAAAAAGAGGATATCCACCATATCCCTTGCCGGCTGTTTTGGCTGCCACATGTCGTTACTTGATATTGACGAGAGGATTTTGGAACTTGTCAAGCTGGTGGAGTTCGACCGTAGTCCTGTTAACGACCTAAAGAGATTTAAGGCGCGGTGCGATATCGGGTTTATTGAGGGTGGTTGCTGCAACGAGGAAAACGTGCACACGTTGCGGAAATTCCGGAGGAATTGCGATGTGCTGGTCGCCGTCGGTCAATGCGCCGTGATGGGCGGATTGCCGGTGATGCGGAACGCCATTATGCATTCTGATGATCCGTTGCGGGAATGCCTGGAGACCGCCTACCTGAACAGTCCGTACGTGTATAATCCGACAAACGATATCCCCAATGACCCCGCGTTGCCGTTGATCCTCGACAAAGTGTACACCTGCGCCGAAGTGGTGAAAATGGATTACCAGATTCCGGGATGTCCGCCGTCGGGCGACATATTGTGGCAGGCGATCGTCGCTCTTTTGAACGGAAGGCCTTCGGATTTGCCAAGCGAGGTAATCAAGTTTGATTAAATATATGTATCGGGGATTGCACAATGGCTAAGACAAGGGTCATCGAGATAGAGCCGATAACGCGCGTGGAGGGACATGGGAAAGTCACCATCCACCTTGACGACCACAATAATGTGCGTGAAGCGCGGCTGCATGTTGTCGAATTCCGCGGGTTCGAGCGATTTATTTGCGGCCGCCCGTATTGGGAAGTCCCGGTAATCGTCCAGCGGCTATGCGGCATATGCCCGGTAAGCCACCATCTGGCCGCCTCAAAAGCGATGGATATGATTGTCGGGGCGAAAAAACTAACGCCAACCGCTGAAAAGATGCGCCGGTTGATGCATTACGGCCAAATCATGCAAAGCCACGTGTTGCACTTTTTCCATCTGGCCTCGCCGGATCTGTTGTTCGGCTTTGATTCCGATCCTGAATCGCGCAATGTCATCGGCGTTATAGACAAAATGCCTGAGTTGGCCGTTCAGGGCGTTATGATGCGCAAATTCGGCCAGGAGATCATCAAGGCTACCGCCGGAAAGAAGATACATGGAACCGGCGCGGTGCCCGGTGGTGTGAACAAAAACCTTTCCATCGCGGAACGGGACGGTTTTTTACGCGATATCGGAAAGATGAAAAAATGGGCGCATGGCGCACTGGACATCGCACGGAAATATTCCCTCGATAACCTCATGGCTGTACAGGCATTCGCGGTATTCAACTCCAGCCACCTTTCACTCGTGCGCGAAGATGGCGCTTTGGACCTTTATCATGGGAACTTGCGGGCTTTGGATGCCGGGGGCAACATTATTTTCGATCAGGTCGATTACCGCCGTTTTAATGATTACCTTATGGAAGAGGTAAAGCCTTGGTCGTACATGAAGTTCCCGTTTATTAAATCCCGCGGGCACATTGACGGATGGTACCGCGTGGGGCCGTTGTCGCGCATGAACACCATCGGGTTTATCGATACCCCGGAGGCCGGCAAAGCGTTGGCCGAATTCAAGAACCTTACCCGTGGGATGCCAAACCATATGTCGCTGGCCTATCATTGGGCACGGATGATAGAGACCTTGCACTGTGTGGAAAAAATCGAAGAATTACTTAATGATCCCGACCTTCAGGGAACCGATCTGATGGTCAAAGGGGAGCGCGCGGGGGAGGGGATAGGCGTGATTGAAGCGCCACGCGGGACATTATTCCATCATTATAAAGTTGATGAAAACGACTTGGTGACATTCTGCAACCTGATAGTTTCCACCACCCACAATAATGAGGCAATGAACCGCGCCGTCAAAAAAGTGGCTCAGGATCACATTTCAGGAAAACCAAAAATAACGGAAGGAATGCTGAACCACGTTGAAGTCGCGGTACGGGCATATGATCCTTGCCTTTCGTGCGCAACGCATGCGATCGGGAAAATGCCGCTGGCAATCGAACTGTATGACGCTGATGGCAATCTTATCGACCGGAACAGCCAATATCTTTGATCTGAGATCCGGGACCGTGCTCGTGATCGGGTACGGCAATCCGGGCCGCATGGATGATGGCCTTGGTCCGGCTTTGTCTGCCCGGCTTGAAGCGTGCGCCCTCAAAGGCGTGTCTGTTGAAACGGATTACCAGCTGGTAGTGGAGCACGCCCACGAAATTGCCCAGCATGATCATGTGGTTTTTGCCGATGCGGCCATTAAAGGTGAGGCCCCGTTCTCGTTCACTGAAATCACCGTGCCGGATCATCAGCCGCCTTTCAACAGCCATAGCCTTTCGCCGGAGGCGGGGATGTTTTTTGCAAGGACGATGTTCGGCGCCACAACAAAGGGGTATATGCTTGGCATCCGTGGTTACGAGTTTGACGGGTTCGATGAACGCTTATCGGAGCGGGCAAAGGAAAATCTTGAAGCCGCTTTCTCGTTTATTGTGAAACTTCTTGGGCGGTAAAAGCGGCTCGGCTGATCTCCATGTTTGAATGGAGTTGGTGTTTAGCGGAGGGACAAGGCTTTGGACTGGGGCGTTATGATGCCGACCAACTCCTGTTCAAGAATATGCCATTCGTTCAGGCTGGCGCTTTTCATTAAGTGGTCGGCGCGCGCGAGCCGGAAGATGATTTTCTTGAACTGATCGGCGGTCATCTTCCGGGCCTGATCCGTGAGCTTGTTAAGGTGCCACGGCGATTTGACACCGGCTCGCGCCATGATTTCATCGTCACGCAGGCGCTGATCCCTTCCACTGCGAACCACCAATAGTTTCCGGAAATGCGATGCGAGCATTCCCATGACCGGCAGGTAGTGTATCCCCTGCATTTTGAGCGATAAAAGTGCGTTGAGTGCGCCTTCCATGTTGCGGGTGGCCAGCGCATCGGTCAGTTTGAAAATATTATCCTGGCTGGGAGCGGACATGCACTCTTCCACATCCGTCATCGTCACCCGTGTATTTTCGCCCATGTAAAGTGCCAGCTTGTTCATTTCGCTGTCGAAAAAGGGAAAGTTTCCCACTACCCGTTCTTTGCCGGTATCTTTTCCCACAAAGCGCTCTTCCATCCATGCGCGGGCATCGGGCGCGAAGGTGAGGCCGCTTAATTTGAGTTTCTCATCGAAGATGGCTTTGCGATCCCCCTCGGCGAGGTTGAAAGAGAGGGTAAAAGCGGCTGCCGCGATCTCCTTCCAGAGCTTCTGCCGCATATCGATTTTGCCGGGTACAATGACCAAAACCACGTCGGGAGAAGGTTCATGCAAGTATTTCAAAAACGCCAGCAGCTCCTTTTCCTCCAAGCGGACGTTTTTGGCCCCTATTGCGTCATCCGCTTCATCTTCGTCATCCGCTCCACGTCCTTTTTTCAAAAGACCCTGCAGCAGAACCCCCCGTTTTTCCGAAAAAAACGAAACGGTGAGCACGTCAGAAATAAAATCGCCGAACGGATTTTCCGTAAGGTCGTATGTGCGCCACGCGGTGCTGGGATCACCAGTTTTCAGTAGATGATCGCGGATGGAGCGAACGGCGGATGCAATGCCGCTTTCCTGCTCGCCGTGGAAAAAATAGATGGGGTCAGTCTTGCCGGAGGCAAGCGATTGCTGAAGGTCTTTGAGCGAGCGGGTTTCCTTAGCGGCCAAGCGCCAGCCTGTCGATAAGGTAGCGGGGCAGATTGTTTTTTTCCATTTTTTTCTGTACACGGGCGACATCGTATTCCACGCGGCGGTATTCGATGTTCCGTTCTTTGGAATCGTACACCACATAGCAGGATTCGGGATTGGAATCGCGCGATTGTCCCACGCTGCCGACGTTGATGATATATTTGCGGTTTTTGTCCAGCGTTTTGTAGATGTCGCGTATCGGCATGACGTTCACTTCGTCGATATACTCGATGATGATCGGCTGGTGGCTGTGCCCCACAAAGCAGATGTCGGAAGCCAGCGCGCGGTAGTTATCCATGGCATCCTGCATGGTAAGGACATAGTGCCACGCCTCCGGCTCCAGCGGGGTGGCGTGGGCGAAGAGCAGGCCGTCCATCTGGGTGGATGGCTGGAGCGATTTGAGCCACTCCTTGTTCGGTTCGGTGAGCGCGTCGATGGTCCAGAAGAGCGATTCTTTGGCATAGGGGTTGAAGTACGAGTGATCGGTAAGGCCGACGGCCGCCCAGTCGTGGTTGCCAGCGAGAATGAGATCGGCATTTTTTTTGACCAGTTCAATGCACTCGTTCGGCTCCGGGCCGTAGCCGACGATGTCACCCAGAAAGACCTTCTTGTCGACATTCTCACGCTTGATGTCCTTCAGCACGGCTTCAAAGGCTTCCATGTTGCCGTGGATGTCGGAGTATATGGCGATTCTCATTCAATTCCCTTCTCGGCCGTTTCGTACGTCTTTCTGGATTCTACCCAAAATGCCGTTGATAAAGGAAGAAGAATCGGGGGCGGCATATTGCTTGGCCATCTCCACTGCCTCGTCGATAACGACGGCGGTCGGGATTTCCGAATGTTCTTTCAACTCCCATGTCGCGATGCGGAGGATGTTCTTGTCGATGTCGGCCATACGCGCCACCGGCCAGTTGTCGCTGGCGGCGGAGATGATGGCGTCCAGCTCGGCGCGTGCGTCATTCACCCCGTTGACCATGGTCATGGTGAAGTCTTTCAGTTGATCCGATACTTTGTGCTCCAGCCAGTAGTCGGCCGCGGCCAGATCGGCGGATTGCGCCGAAAATTCCATCGAATAGAGTATACGCATTGCGGCTTCGCGCCCGGCCCTTCGTGATCCCATGTTATTTCCTTGCCCGTAAATGTTAAATGCAAATGATGCCGTACCATTATGCCTCTTTATTATCCAATAGGGAATGCCGGGAAAATGGCGGATTTTCGCGCGTCCGGGGGAGGGGAATTACATGCTGGAGAACTGGTCGCGCTCCCTGCGTATGATATCGTTGGCGCGCTGGCTGACGATGCGGGCAAGGTTTTTGTATATTTTCGCCAGCAGCCCGAGGCTCATGTTGCCGTCGAATATCTTTTCCGAGATGTTGAAAACCTGGGTATCATCCACCGCGCGGACGGATGCGTTGCGGGTTTGCCCGTAGAGCATCCCCATCTCGCCAAAGATGTGGCCGTCGGCCAACCTGACTATCACCTTGTCCGGTTCGCGGGGCATGAAAATCTCGACAGCCCCGGAGATCACAATGTAAAGGCTGTCCGCCGGATCGTTTTTATGGAAGATTACCTGTCCTTTTTTAAATATCTGTGGCTTGACCAGCCTGAAGAGGTTCACCATGTCCTGATCGTTGAATTCGCGGAAGAGGGCGCAGTTGGCCCGCAGTTTGTCGAGCATCTCTTTTTGTGTGGCCATCTTCGTTACCTGTTAATTTGAAAGAAAAAGAATGAGAAGATAAAGAAGAAACAAGGGAAGGGGAACCAATGCAAGGAAAATGAATATCCCTTTTTCATTTTTGGCTTTGGCTGCCTTTTCCGATAAAAATTCAGGTTTTTCGCTCAAGTAATGGACTCCTAATAAGCCGTTTGTTTTTCCCGCACCGGCCCGTGCCGACGCCGGATTACATCATTGCATACCTTGGGGCTTTCTGTCACCGGGGTGGTGGCGGGATCGGCGGTTGGCGTTAAGGACTATTTATGGTACGTTATTCGGGTAGGAGGTGTATGCATGAAAATTATCGAAGATATACGGCCGGTTACATTCCTGAAGACGAAAACCGCCGAGGTTCTGGCGCAAATCAATGAAACTCACCGGCCGCTCATCATCACCCAAAACGGGGAACCAAGAGCGGTAATACAGGACCCGGAATCCTACGAGCGCATGAAATCCGCCATCGGCCTTATGAAATTGCTGATGCAGGGGGAAGAAGACATCCGCCGGGGCCGCACCAACCGGCAGGAAGAGGTCTTCGCCAGCATAAAAAAGAAACTGGGATCGTGATCCGCCGTTCCGCATGACGCGAAAATATGACGTCCAATGGGCGGATACCGCCGAAAAGGATTTGGAATCGATCATCAGTTACATCGCCAACGACAGCGTGGAGCAAGCGCTGAGGGTGTTGGAGATAATCCGGGTAAAGGCGGAGGCCTTGAACCGTTTTCCGGATAGGGGGCGCGTTGTTCCCGATCTGACGGAACAGGGGATTACCCTTTACCGTGAGCTGATCATTGCGCCGTGGCGGCTTTTATACAGAATATCAGGAACCACCGTTTACGTTCTGGCCGTTTTTGATTCACGGCGCAACCCGGAAGATATTTTGCTCAACCGGTTTTTAGCACGATAAAAAGCCGGCTCTCAAGAGCCGCCCCTTCCCTGTCATCTCTGAAGGCGCGTCTATTGTTACCGCATCGGCCCGCGCCGATGTTGCTGCTTATCATCCCATATCTTCCCTCTTTTTGTCACTGGGGGGCAGGGAAGTTTTCCGTCTGCTGCTGAGTCCAGATGCAGCCTCGGCATTCCCCGCGGAAGAGGTTGTCAATGATTCCTTGCGGAAAATATTCGAGAGATAGATGGGTTCACTGAATTGAGATAGAGCCAGAAAACGGTGAAACAGGCGAATTAAAGCGAAAAAAATATATTTTGTAATATTTCGTAATTTATGACCTCTGCTCTGCTGGAGGCATCTTTAAACTATTCAGCTGGTTGCGTTTCGGTGCGGCATTCCATTATTCATGAATATTCATGGCGCTGCCAATTTTTGGGTTATTGCGTAAATTTAGAAACAGTGTAAACTGCTTGCTGAGGAGTAGTAGTTTTCTCTTTATTCAGCACTTGAGGAGTTGCTATGAAGATAGAGGAATTACAGGAATATGCGATGACGCTTGGTATTTTAAGCGCCGAAAAATTCACTGACACCAAGGAATTAATCCACACAATCCAGCTTGCCGATGGACGGGAAGACTGTTTTTGTTCAACGGCAGGTTGCCATTCCACGAAGTATCGTTGCGAGTGGGAGAGCGAATGCTGCAATAGAGATGGCAATGCAATAGAATCACATTCAGAAAATATATTCATGGAAGGCTTTGTTGGCAATGAGTCAGACTTCCTTGAAGCCATTCGCAAGGTCTACCGCATCCTGAGATCAAGTCCAGTTGATGAAAAACCAAAATGACTGCAAGTAGTTTATTCCAGTTTGAGCCTCCCAACAGCCGCGTCAGATTTTGCGGCTGTTGAGATCCATCATTTCCAGCGCGGTCATGGCGGCATCCCACCCGCGGTTGCCCGCTTTGCTGCCGGCCCGTTCAATAGCCTGTTCCAGATTTTCGGTGGTGACCAGACCATAGACCACCGGAATGGTGGCCCGCATCGCCAGCGCCGCGACCCCTTTGGTCACTTCGGCTGAGAGAAATTCGTAGTGGCTGGTATCGCCGCGGATAACGGTGCCGATGCAGATCACAGCATCGAACTTCTTTGCGTCGACCGCTTTGGCGGCGGCGAAGGGGATCTCGAACGCGCCCGGCACGCGGATGAGGGTGATGTCGTTATCTGAGGCGCCGTGGCGTACCAAACAGTCCCGTGCGCCATCTATCAGCTTTGTGTTGATGAATTCGTTAAAACGGCTGGCAACGATGGCGACTTTTTTCCCCGCGCCGTTGATGTTTCCTTCTATCAGGTTCATTTTTTCTCTCCTTCGGTTTTCAGTTCCAGCATGTGGCCGAGTTTTGATTGTTTGGTGGTGAGGTAACGCAGGTTGTCACTTTTGGGGACGATCTGGATAGGCACCCGGTCTTCGATGTGCAGGCCGTAACCTTCCAGGCCGACTATCTTCTTTGGATTGTTGGTGAGCAGTCGGATACGGCCCAGCCCCAGGCTTCTGAGTATCTGCGCGCCGATGCCGTAGTCGCGCAGGTCGGGCAGGAAGCCGAGCTTTTCGTTGGCTTCCACAGTGTCGTGGCCTTTGTCTTGCAGGGCATAGGCCATCAGCTTGCTCATCAGGCCGATGCCGCGCCCCTCCTGAAAGAGGTAGACCAGCACGCCGTTCCCTTCGGCGGCGATCATCCGCAGGGCGGTGTCGAGCTGTTCGCCGCAATCGCAGCGGTGGCTGTGGAATACGTCGCCGGTGAGGCACTGGCTGTGCATCCGCACCAGTGTGCTGTTTTCGCGGGAGATATCGCCCATCACCAGCGCCACATGGTTTTCGCCGTTGATGACGTTTTCAAACCCGACGATGCGGAAGGTGCCGTATTCGGTCGGCAGGTTCGCCTCGGCGATCTGTTTCACCAGCAACTCGCCTTTCAGCCGGTAGTTGATGATCTCTTTCACCGTGACCATCTTGATGCCGTGAATGGCGGCGAATTTTTCCAGATCGGGGAGGCGGGCCATGGTGCCGTCGTCATTCATGATCTCGCAGATGACGCCGGCGGGGGAAAGTCCCGCGATGCGGGCCAAGTCGACCGAGCCTTCGGTCTGCCCGGCGCGCACCAGCACGCCGCCTTCGCGGGCGCGGAGCGGGAATACATGGCCCGGCTGGACCAGGTCTTCCGGTTTGGCGTCCGGGTTCATCGCCGCCAGGATGGTGGTGGCGCGGTCGGCGGCGGAGATGCCGGTGGAAACGCCGTGGCGCGCCTCTATGGAGACGGTAAACGCCGTGGAAAAGCGCGCGCGGTTCTTTTTGGTCATAAGGGGAAGGGCCAGCGAATCGACCTTCTCGGGGGTCATGGCGAGGCATATCAGCCCTCGGCCATACTTCGCCATGAAGTTGATTATCTCAGGGGTGGTTTTTTCGGCGGCGCAAACGAGGTCGCCTTCGTTTTCGCGGTCTTCGTCATCCATCAGGATGACCATCCGCCCGGCGGCAAGTTCTTTGGCCGCCTCTTCCACATTGCAAAAAGCCATTTACAACCTCGATGTGCTACGGCTCAGATGAACCCTTTTTCTTTTAAGTACTTCTCGTCGATCCGGCTTTGCGGCCGGCCCGATAAAAGCAGTTTTTCCGTATATTTAGCTATAATATCACATTCCATGTTCACAGCCGAACCGGGGGCGAGGGTGTGCAGATTGGTGACCTCAAGAGTGTGGGGAATAACAGCGATGGTAATGCGGCGGTTTGAAATGCGGGCGACCGTCAGGGATATTCCATTTATCGCAATAGAGCCTTTTTCAACGGTATACCTATCTATATCTTCAGGAATTTCGAAGTCCAGCTCCACGTTATCGCCAATAACCTTTTTGCCAAGGTAGCTGCCCAAGCCATCGACGTGCCCCTGCATGATGTGACCGCCGAGGCGGTCGGAGAGGCGGAGCGCCTTTTCCAAGTTTACCATCGTTTTGGGTTTATAGCCGCCGATGACGGTGCGGTCGAGCGATTCCTTCGATACGTCGAAAACGGCGCTGTTGCCCGAAAACTCCTTGGCGGTAAGGCAGACGCCGTCGATGGCGATGGAATCGCCGATGGCCGTATCGGCCCAGAATCCGGGGGCATCGATGACCAGGCGCGCGGCTTTCCCCGCGAGTGAGAGCGAGCCGACCTGGCCGGTGGCCTGTACAATGCCGGTAAACATCAGCGGTTAATATACCCCTCTATCAGGAAATTCGTTTTGTGTTTCGATAGCCGCTCATCGCCTATCGGCGTGACGGTCATGCTGTCTATTTTAATCGCCCCGGCGATGCCCTTGACCCCCGCGCCGCCAAAGATGGAAAAACGTCCGCTGCCGCCCAGCAGTACCGGGGCGTAGAAGAGGGCGAGCTTGTCGACGATCCCTTCGTTCAGGGCGGCGGTGTAGAGTTCGGCGCCCCCTTCCAGCAAGAGGTTCACCACGCCGCGTTTGCCCAGTTCCGCCATCAGTTCCTTGAGGTTCACCCGCTGGTTTTTCTCCGGCAGACGGAGCACGGTAGCCCCTTCCTCCTCCAGCGCTTTCGTGCGGCGGCTGTTGTCGCTTGCGGTGGCGATGATAACGTTCCCACCAACGGAATGGAGCGCCGCGGCGGACGGAGGGGTATCCAGTCCGGTATCAACAATCACGCGCATGGGATGCCTGACACCATCCTTTTTTTTAAGGCGGACGTTCAGGCGCGGGTCATCTTTGATCAGGGTGTTCACCCCCACCATGACGGCATCGCTGGCGGCGCGCATTTCGTGAACCTTCAGGCGTGACAGTTCGTTGCTGATCCATTTGCTGGCGCCGTCTTCGGCGGCGATTTTGCCATCGAGGCTGCATGCCGCTTTCAGCGTGACGAAGGGGATGTTCTGGGTGATGAATTTGTTCCACCCTTCGTTAAGCTGTTGGGCCTCTTTTTGATGCAAGCCAACCATCACGGTGAGACCCGCTTTTTTAAGGCGGGCGATTCCCTTGCCGGCCACCAGCGGATTGGGATCGGGCGTGGCGATAACCACCTTGACAATCCCGGCTTCGATGACGGCATCGGCGCAGGGGGGCGTTTTGCCGTGGTGGGAGCACGGCTCCAGGGTGACATAGAGCGTGGCTCCTTTGGCGTTGGCCTTGGCTTTTTTTATGGCAACGATCTCGGCGTGATCTCCGCCCGCTTTTTCGTGGAAACCTTCGGCGACAATCTTGCCGTTCTTAATGAGTACGGCGCCGACAAGCGGGTTGGGGCTCGTGCGCCCGCGGGCCTTTTCGGCCAACGCGAGCGCACGGAGCATGAATTCCGGTTTCATCGGGTAAAGCGTCAGGCGGTGCCGCTGCTGGCCTCGCCGATGGCGGCGTGCGCGGCGGCAAGCCGGGCGATCGGGATGCGGTATGGCGAACAGCTCACATAATCCAGCCCCAGGCGGTGGCAGAGCGCGACCGATCTCGGATCGCCGCCATGCTCGCCGCAGATGCCGACTTTCAGTTTCGGGTTCACGCTGCGTCCTTTTTCCACGCCGATGCGCATCAGTTGGCCCACCCCCTCCTCGTCTATGCTGACGAACGGATCCTCGGGGAAAATCCCTTTCTCGACATACGCGGGGAGGAAGGTGCCGGCGTCATCGCGGCTGAGACCGAGGGTTGTTTGGGTGAGGTCGTTCGTGCCGAAGCTGAAGAAGGCGGCTTCCTTTGCGATGCCGTCGGCGCAGAGCGCGGCGCGGGGAAGCTCTATCATGGTGCCCACAATGATCGGCAACTTGATGCCCCTTTGTTTCTGCACCTCTTTGCTCACGCGGACAACCATCTCTTTGCACAGTTCCAGCTCCTTCAGCGTACCGACGAGCGGAATCATCACTTCGGGCATCGCTTTTACCTTTCTCTTCAGAAGGTCGGCGGTCGCCTCAAAGATGGCGCGGGCCTGCATTTCGTAAATTTCCATGTAGGTGATGCCGAGGCGGCAGCCGCGGTGCCCCAGCATCGGGTTTGCTTCGTGCAACTGCTCGGCGCGGCTTTCCACGTCGCGCGCCGGAATGCCCATTTCATGCGCCACCTTGTCAATCTGTTCATGCGTCTTGGGCAGGAATTCGTGGAGCGGCGGATCCAGAAGCCGGATGGTGACAGGGAAGCCTTCCATCGCCTTGAGGATGCCCTTGAAATCGCTCCGCTGCATCGGCAGCAGCTTGCGCAGGGCTTTCATGCGGGCTTCCTTGCTATTGGCGATTATCATCTCGCGCACGGCGAGGATGCGGTCTTTGGCGAAGAACATATGCTCGGTACGGCAGAGGCCGATTCCGGCCGCGCCGAAACCGCGGGCTATCGCCGCGTCTTCCGGGGTGTCGGCGTTGGCCCGTACGCCCAGCTTACGCATGCCATCGGCCCAGCCCATAAGGGTGTCGAAATAACCGGAGAGGGTGGGGGATACCAGCGGGGTTTTTCCCAAAATGACCTGGCCGGTGCTTCCATCGAGGGTTATCCAGTCGCCCGCGGCTACCACCGTTTTACCCACGTGGAAAACGCGGTGCACTTCATCTATCTTGACTTCACCCGCGCCGGAAATGCAGCACTTGCCCATGCCGCGCGCCACCACCGCGGCGTGGGAGGTCATGCCGCCGTGCACGGTGAGGATGCCTTGAGACACGCTCATGCCGGAGAGGTCTTCGGGGGACGTTTCATAGCGCACCAAAATCGGGTGCCGCCCCTGCTCCGCCAACAGGCGCGCCTCGCCGGAACTGAAGACCACCTGGCCCACCGCCGCGCCGGGGGACGCGGGAAGCCCCTTCGCCAGCACCTGCAGTTTCGCTTTCGGGTCGATCATCGGGTGCAGCAACTGGTCGAGCTGCGATGGCTCGATCCGCTTGACGGCTTCTTTTTTCGATATCATTTTTTCCTTCACCATGTCCACGGCGATGCGCACGGCGGAGGCGGCGGTGCGCTTGCCCACGCGGGCCTGGAGCATGTAAAGCTTTTTGTTCTGGATGGTGAATTCGAGGTCGAGCATATCGCGGTAATGTTTTTCCAGCTTTGCCGCGATCCTGAGAAGGTCTTTGGCGGCTTCCGGAAAAACCTTCGCCATGCCGTCCACATGCATGGGGGTGCGGATACCGGCCACTACGTCTTCTCCTTGCGCGTTCACCAAAAATTCGCCGTAGAAGTGATGTTCGCCGGTGCTGGGGTTGCGGGTGAAGGCGACGCCGGTGCCGCTGTCGTTACCCATGTTGCCGAAGACCATCGACTGCACGTTAACGGCGGTGCCCCAGGTGACGGGGATGTTGTAAAGTTTGCGGTAGTCCTTGGCACGTTGGTTGTTCCAGCTGCCGAAAACGGCGTTGATGGCCATGGTGAGCTGAATCTGGGGGTCTTGCGGGAACGGCTTGCCGGTTTTGTGTTTGACCGCTTCCTTGAATTCTTCAACGATTTCGGCCAGCGATTCGGCGGTGAGGTCGGCATCGAATTTCGCGCCGCTCTTATGCTTCTTCTGTTCGAGAATGTGGTCAAAGATACTTTTCTTCACCCCCAGCACCACGTCGCCGAACATGGCGATGAAGCGGCGGTAACTGTCGTACGCGAAGCGGGCGTTGCCCGTCATCTTGATGAGCGCGGGGAGCGTTTGGTCGTTCAGGCCGAGGTTGAGTACGGTATCCATCATGCCGGGCATCGAGGCGCGCGCGCCGGAGCGGACGGAGCAGAGCAGGGGATTGGCGGGGTTGCCGAACTGGCGGCCCATCATTTTTTCCAGGCGGGCCATCTGTTTGGCCACTTCCTCTTTCAGCCCTTTGGGCCATTTTTCGCCGTTCTCGAAGTAGTAGACGCACGCCTCGGTGGTGATGGTGAAACCGGCCGGCACGGGGCAGCCGAGGTTGCACATTTCGGCGAGGTTCGCCCCCTTGCCACCGAGAAGATTCTTCATTTTCGCGGTTCCATCAGCTTTGCCGGGACCAAAGAAATAAACGTATTTTTTTGCCGTAACCATGGCGCTCTCCCTTTAGAAATTTATTCTTTAAAAACCAATTTTGAAAAGTCCGCGACATCACCGAACAGGTTAGCCGCTTGGCGCAAAAGCCCCAGCCTGTTGCGCTTTTTTATTTCATCGCTGTCGTTCACCATCACGCCGTCGAAAAACGCATCCACCGCCCCGCGTATGCCCGCGATCTCGCGCAGCACTCCGGCGTAATCTTTCGCCGTTTTCAGGGGGAGCGCTTTCGCCGCGCACTGTTTCAGGGCGGCGAGCAACGCCTGTTCCACCGGTTCGGCCAGCGCCGCTTCGTCCACCGAGGCATCGAGGTGGTCTTTCGAGATGTTGGCGGCGCGCCGGAAGGTGGTGGAAAGCGCCTCGGCGTACGGTTCCGATTTCATCGCCTGCAAGGCCTCGCAGCGCTTAAGCGCATCGGGCAGCGCGTCGAAGCCTGCCGCCAGCACGGAATCTATAACGTCGTAGGTGAGGTCGCGTTGCTGAAATTCGCCTTTGATGCGTCCGGCGAAAAATTCGGTCAAATCCGCTTTTGCCTTGGCGGCATTGGCCTTGAGGCCGTTCGGCAACGCTCCGATGCCGGCGATTATGATCTGTTTCAGCCCGATATTGGTTCCCGCGAGAAGGATGCGTATGATCCCCAGCGCGTGGCGGCGCAGGGAAAACGGGTCTTCGCTGCCGGAAGGAACCATGCCAAGCGCGAAGCAGCCGGCCAGCGTTTCAATCTTGTCGGCCAGCGCCACGCATGAGGCGGCAGGTGTGGAGGGAAGATCATCCCCGGAAAAGCGGGGGCGGTAATGCTGGTCTATCGCCTGTGCGACGGTTGCGGTGATTCCTTCCGCCTTCGCGTATTCCCGTCCCATGATCCCTTGCAGTTCGGGGAATTCAAAGACCGCTTGCGTGGCGAGATCGGCTTTGCATAGCTCGGCGGCGGCGATGACCTGCGTTACCTCGGACGGGCAGATGGTTTTGGCGATTTCGGCGGCGATGACCGCCATGCGGTCGACTTTGTTGGCAACCGTGCCGAGGCCCTTCATATAGTTGATGCCGGAGAGTTTTTTCTTGAAGTGTGTTATCGGGTGTTTGCGGTCTTCATCGAAGAAGAAGCGGGCGTCCGACAGGCGGGCTTCCAGCACCCGTTCGTAACCGGCCCTTACAGGGGCCATGTCGGCGCAACGGATGTTGCTGAAAGCGACGAATTTATTGGTCAATGCGCCATCCTTGCCTTCCACGGGGAAGTAACGCTGGTGGTGCATCATCACGGTTATGAGCAGCTCGCGCGGGAGTTCAAGGTATTTTTCCTTGAAAGAGCCGACCACGGCCACCGGGTTTTCGGTGAGGTAGCAGACCTCCTCCATCAGTTCGGCGTGGTGGATGGGGTTCAGCCCCTGCGCGGCGAGTTCGGCGAACTGTTTTTTAATCGAGGCGCGGCGTTTATCGGGATCGGCGAGAACGCCGGCTTTTTCCAGCATCTGTTCGTAAGCGGCGGCCGAGGTGATCGTCACCGGTCCGGCGGAGGTAAAGCGATGCCCCAGTGTGGTATTTCCGGAATGGAGATTCTCTATGTTGAACGATAGCCGCTGTTCGCCAAGCAGTGCGACAATGCCGCGCAACGGGCGGGCGAAGCGGGTTTCGCCATTCCCCCAGCGCATCGTCTTGGGGAACGGAAGAGAGGTGATCGCCTGTGGCAGCAAAGAGGTAAAGAGGTCGGCGGTGTTTTGGCCCCCCTCTTGCACTTCCACGTAGAGGTATTCCCCTTTGGGGGTGGATTCCGTTTTCAGGGCATCGGGGCCGAGGCCATGTTTCTTCGCGAAGCCGAGCGCCACGTTGGTGAAGCTGCCATCGGCCGCCACCCCCGCTTTTTTGGGCGGGCC
>JAHFEJ010000028.1 GCA_023248535.1 Nitrospinales bacterium
GAGTCATCCAGCGCAGGGCTTACGGCCTGCGGGATGAGGAGTACCTCCGCCTTAAAATCCTTACCTGCATGCTGGAGGAATTATGACGATTCTACCCACTCACTTGGGAGATGATCCATTTATTAATGTCAGATTTATTTTTTAGAGCAGTTACGTTAAATTTTGAGCCGAGATTCGAAATAACAAACAAACAACGGATCACAAAGTCTTCATCTAACTCAAAATCATTTTTTGAATTGATCTCTTTTACAAATTTCGGGAATGTACTGGCGGACTCTTTCCAGTTGAGCTTTAACATGCTAAAAATTAAATCAGACCGCTCCAGCTTAGTACCCCCAGTATTGACTCTTACAAACATCTCTAAAATATCTGCTTCGCTTTTCCGGCCAGGATTGTCTGAAGGTAGATTTTCGTCAATTACCGATGCCCTTAAAATATTCTCCTGTTTGTAAAAAACATCATCAAACTTTTCGAGATTCATGGAAAGCCTATCCGAATCCTCGTCAGTAAGAGTGAGTTTTTTGCTGATTTCTCTGGCAAGTTTCTTTTTATCATTAGGATCATACTTGAAAATATCCTGCACTTTTACATAAAACTCAGGTTCATACTCATTATCTCTATCTTCATTTTGGAGCATCGCTTGCGTGGTCCAGTAATTATTCCACTCTCCAGATTCTTCATTTGAGACAAAATGGAATAAATATTTTGTTTCTGATACCGAATCGCTATCCTTACCGCTTAAAATGTTGAAATATAAATTTTTACCTTCGAGCGTTCCGTATAGGGCGATATAAAGAGATTGGAGCCGCTGCTGTCCATCAAGAACCAACTTAAGCTTATTTTTTTTAGTGTTATCTAGGAAAACATTTAAATTGTCGGCGTTGTAGTCAGCTTGAAATTTTCGGTATTGGATATTCTCATATGTTTCCCAAATTAACGTGATTCCTATTGAGTACCCACGCATAATTGAATCCAATAGTTTTAGAATCTGTAACTCCTTCCACACGAACGAACGTTGCGTGGCAGGCAAGACTATTTCATTACTTTTTATTTGATTTAAAATAGATACAAGGCTCATACTTCCTCCATCCATATTTGTTATTTTTTTACATAAGGAATTTTACCACCAATCTGGATTATTAGTTAAACAAAGATCGCCAAAGACCAAGCGATTCCACCCAGCGCCCATATTTGTCTTTAATGGTGGATGTGAGGGGAGTTTATTTTGCCTCATTCGCATCAGGCTCAGCGGCTCTGAAGCGGAACGTTCACGGCTTTTTAACCGATATTTTCGCCCCCACGCATTCCTTTTGCTTATCCGGCTGCACCTGCCATGCCCAGCCTCCGGCGTTCTTTCCCAGGCAACGCCCCACGGGCGAGCCTTCCCCTTTAACCAACAGCAGATACATATCGCTGATGATGGAGGCGTTGTCGGCCACATACGAATGTCCGAGAAGGCTGGTATCGACCCGCTCGGCATCCACCAAGTCGATCCCCCTCATCGGCTCGAGGGATGTCCCCTGCCCCGCGCGCGGATAGTTGCCGTGAACCTTGTTGGACAACGCCAGCGCGGCGTCCTTTGACGAGAAGTAGACCGTCACATGCCCCGCCTGGCTTATTTTTGGCGCGATGTCCCGCATGAAGATGCCAGCGTCAATATCGGGCGCGGCCAAGATCACCTCGTTCAGCTTAAGCTTGGGGTTGGTTTGCCGCAACGACAGCAGCGCGCGGGAGAAGAGCCGGTTTCCCATGCTGTGGGCCACCACATGCAGCTTTTCCACTTTGGTTTTCTGCGCCAGCGTCTTCAGATACTCTTCCAGGTGGGGTATCGCCCACTCCATATTGTTTTCGTCGAACGTGTACTCCGCCGCCTGTCCGGCGGAGGGCCAGCTGAAGAACGCCGCCGCCCCCTCGAACTTGAGATCGTACGCGATCTGCGCGGTGCGCAGCGCGGCATCATCGAAGGTGTTCATGTAGCCGTGGACGAAAACCACGATCTCGCTCTTGGGCGATTTGGCCAGCCTCGCCCGCAGGTTTTCGGCGAACTGCCCGATGTCATTAAACGGTGCGATGTTCTGCAGGACGATATGTTTTGACGGATCGGCGCTGAATTCCAGACGGTACCACTTGGGCAGTTCCATCTCGCCGGCCTTATGGGTCTTGGGAATGCTGACCTCGCAGATGCCGGTCTGAAGGCCTTCCCCCCTTTGGGGCCCATACCCTTTGTTGGGGTCTTTTGGGTCGAGGCGGTTCCTGTCGGTGCCGTAATAAACCGGCACGGTGACGAAATCCTTGTTTTCATCCCCACCTTTTTTCAAAGGGGCGATTCTCACTGTTGATTCCGCCGCTGGAGCCGACCGCGTAGCAGCCTCTACTCCCCTTGCCTGAAGCGGCGCTGCTTCCCGTGGCTGCGATTGAGGGGCTGGGGCTGACCGCTCCCCCTTTGAAGCTTTATCAGCCGCTCCCCCTTTTTCCACATCCTGCACTTTGGCCGATTTTTCCTGCGCGGCGCAGGCGGCCAACGAAAGCGCCAATAACAATACCAATCCCGGCCAAGTGCAGCTTTTCTTCATTTTCCCGCTCCTTTACGTGGAAATGCTATCACAAATCCGGGTTATTGGCCGGGCACGGCGGTGTGCTTCAACTCCCTTCCCATCACCCTCTATGAATACAAAAACCCCCTTTGGGAAAAAGGGATTGTATTGGGGAGTTGGCCGCTCACGCCCCGCCATCCGTGGCGGGGCGTGAGTGGCCCGGCGCACCGCCTAAGCTCGCATCACGCTCGCTTGCCCTCCCTCACCGGTCAGGCACGGCGGTGTGCTTCAACTCCCTTCTCATCACCCACCATGAATACAAAAACCCCCTTTGGGAAAAAGGGGGTTTTTGTATTCATGGTGGAGGCGAGGGGAGTTGAACCCCTGTCCGAAAACCATTGAACGTCAGGACTACATGCGTAGCCTTCGATTTATTGTCGCAAACGGCGCGCCCGAAGGCAGGCTCGGCCGTCCGCCATCAACGTTCCCCGCGTCGCGGGTTCATCTCATCCCTGCCCCCGTTGACCTGGCAGAAACCATCCGGAATTGTATAACATCCTTTGCGGCGCCTCCGGAGAGCTTCGCATCGGATGCTCACGGGTTATTAAGCCGCGAGAGCGTAATCGAAATTATTGGCGATTGTAATCGCTTAACGTTATTACGAGGACGTAACCCTCGGCATGCCCTGTGCGATCGCCGTATTCCCGTCGAAACCGGTACGCCCCCAGTTTCTTCTTCAACGAGCATTATACCGCATTCGTGCCCCAACCGGGGATTTATCGTGCTTACCGGGCTATAATTAATGAACCGAAACCGCCGAAAACGGCTCTATGAACAGCATACGACCGATTAATACAGGAGGTATTATGAAGGAAACCGGCTACGGCCTGTCGCGCGGCCTTACCATAGGATTTGATGCGGCGGAAAAACGGATACGCGAAACGCTGAAAGAACAGGGATTCGGCATCCTCACGGAGATCGACGTTCAGCGGACGCTCAAAGACAAGATCGGCGCGGAAATGAAACGCTACAAAATCCTCGGCGCGTGCAACCCGAAGTTCGCCCAGAAAGCGCTCGCCACCGAAACCGAGATCGGCCTGATGATGCCGTGCAACGTCATCGTGTACGAAGGGGATGACGGCGCGGTTCACGTTTCGGCCATCGATCCGCTGGCGGCGATGGGGGCCATCGGCATCGATGCGCTCAAGCCGCACGCGGCGGAAGTGCGCGAAAAACTGAAGAACGCGATCCTCGCCGTTTAATCCCTGATCCTCATGATGGAACAAACCACGGAGACGCAGAGGCACAGAGAAAAACTTCCCCTTCATCCCCTTCTTGGAACGGAGTGGTGGATGTGAATCGGATTCAATGCCTTTCCCCGTCTGTGCCTCGTGTGTCTCTGTGGTTATTCTTCTTCCCAATGCATCTACTATTGGGATGACTGGTAAATAAACCGCCGCTTAGGGGTTCCTGAACACATCGTGGCAGTTTACGCATCCTTCGCCAATGGTGTTGGCCATCTTTTGCAGTTCCAGCATCGTGGCGATGGCGGCTTTTTCTTTCATCTCCGATGCGGTTGTGTGAACCTGCTCGTCAAAAACCGGGATGGTGTCTTTTATCATGTCGGCGTTCTTTTTAATGTAGGGCTTCAGTCCCCCTTTGGGCATCGGGTGCGACGAGATGCCGGCGGCCCCCTGCTCCACCATGTAGCGGTTGTTGGTCATAATGCCCCACTGGATGCGGTTGAGGTTCGACGCCAGATCGTGCATCACCTGCATCAGGGTCAGGTCTTCGCGCCCCTTCTCCCCCGCTGCCGCTTCCTCATGCGAGTGCGCGTGCGGATCGGCCGGTTTGGCGGCGTGGCTGTGGCTGTGTTCAGCGGCAAAAGCGGTGGTTCCCATAATGATCAGCGCGGCGGCAAGCATCGGAAAAAATTTCATGTAAAGGCCTCCATATGTGTTGTTATCCCGGTGCGTTGTTGTTCCGCGCATATATTTGCACAGGAAGTTGCGCGAGGATATGTCATTTGTCATGCGGGATTAACAGAGCCTTAACCAATTGGTCAACTCACCTTAACATTGCATGATTACACTACACCCGTTGTTTGAATGGATACCCGCTGATTTCCAAATAAGGATCATTTTAAAATGCCTGCAATTGCTGCGGTTGATATCGGCGCCAACGGGATGCGCATGATCGTCGGGAACATCGATAAAGACAACCGCCTTGATGCGATCGAGTGGTTTCGCGAACCCGTCCGCTTGGGGCAGGACGCGTTCGGTGCGGCGGGTGTGCTTTCGGAACAGGTCATTGACCGCGGTATCGAAACGCTCGGACGGTTCAGGGACATGATGGGAAAATACGGAGTGGTGCGGTCTAAAATCGTGGCCACCAGCGCGTTGCGCGAGGCGAAAAACCGGGATGTCTTCGTCGCCAGGGCCAGTAAAGAACTCGGGATGGACATCATCATTATCGGCGCGGAAGAAGAAGCCCGGCTGATACATCTTGCCGTGCATGACAAGTTGCAGGCCAAAAAGAAAATGTCCCTTCTTGTCGACATCGGGGGCGGAAGCGTGGAAATTACGCTGGCTGCCGATGGGCAGGTACTTTCGACCGTCAGTTATGCGATAGGGACGGTGCGGCTTATGTGCGAACTGGGGGGGAAAAACCACGATGAGGGGGATTTCAACCAACTGGTGCACGAGTATGCGCGCTCCCTCCGCAAACAGCTTAAAAAAGAAATCGGCGAAAAGAAGATCGATCTTTGCGTCGGAACCGGCGGCAACATCGAATGTATGGGGGACTTGCGCCGGGAACTGCTTTCCAAAGATTCCAATTCCGTTATAAGCGTGGACGAGTTGAACGCCATAGTGAAAAAGCTTCGGGATTCTTCCTATTCGGAACGGGTGGGGCGCATGGGGCTTCGTCCCGACAGGGCGGACGTAATAGTTCCCGCCGCAATAGTCCTGCAACGGATCGTAAAACAGTCCGGCGCTTCTGAAATAACCGTTCCGCACGTCGGCTTGAAGGACGGCCTCTTGCTGGACATCCGGAATGGCCTCTATGGCGATAAGAACGATAGCGTCCACCGGGGACAGGTGCTTGCCTGGGCAAAACAGCTCGGCCGGAAATACGCCTTCGACGAACAGCACGCCGTAACCGTTTCCGCATTCAGCGTAAAACTGTTCGAAGCGACAAAGGAACTGCACGGCCTGAATGGCGACGCCCTCCTTCTCCTTGAAACCGCCGCCCTCCTCCACGATATCGGGCAATTCATCGACGTTTCCAAACACCACAAACACACCTATTACCTGCTTTCGGCTACCTCCATAATCGGGTTAAGCAGGCCCCAGATGGCGGTCGTGGCGAACATCGCCAGGTATCACCGGATGGCCTTCCCGAACGTGCGGCATGAGGGGTATGCCGCGCTGCCGATGAAAGACCGGGCCGTGACTTCGAAACTGGCGGCCATCCTGAGAATCGCCGACGCGATGGATATGGAACATGATTCGCAGGTAACCCATTTTAATCTGGAATTAAGCAAGTCCCGCTGCGCCATCCGGCTTAAAGGCAAAGGCGATCTCAAGCTGGAAAAATGGAAGCTGGCCAAAAAGGCCGGGCTGTTTGAAGAAGTTTTTAACATGAAAGTGGCCGTGGAATAAAAATAATGGAAAAGAAGAACCGGGCAAACAGCGAAATAACCGGCAAGCTGATAGCCGCCGAAGGACTGGACGGTTCGGGGAAATCCACCCAGATATATCTCATCAAACGGTGGCTGGAGCTTGAGGGGTATAAGGTGGCCTTTACCGAGTGGAACTCGTCGGCATTGGTCAAGGAAGCGACAAAGAAGGGGAAAAAACGCAAGATGTTGACGCCGACAACCTTTTCGCTCATTCACAGCACCGATTTCGCCGACCGATACGAACGGCAGATTTTGCCCTTGTTGCAGGGCGGGTTCATCGTACTGGCCGACCGCTATGTATATACCGCGTTCGCGCGCGATGCCGTACGGGGTTGCAGCAGGGAATGGCTTCGCAAACTTTACGGATACGTGCGCCCGCCGGACATAACGTTCTTTTTCAAGATTCCGTTGGAAACCGCGTTCCACCGGATACTCGACGGCAGACCCCAACTCAAATACCACGAAGCGGGTTTGGACATGGGACTTTCGGCCGACCCTTACGAAAGTTTCAGGCTGTTCCAGGGAAGGGTCTATGACGAATACCTGAGCATGGCGGATGAATTTAATTTCACCGCGGTGGATGGAAGCCAGCAGCCGAACGTGCAACAGGAAAATCTAAGGAACATTATCCAGCAAAGAATCGATCTTCCGAGGTACCGATGGAAAGACCACAGATAAACGTCAAGAATTTTTTCGGCTGTCAACTCCCGGGCGTTGATCCCTCCGCGTTGAAAGGGAAACTGATAGTGCTGGAAGGCGCGGACGGTTCGGGCCGCTCCACGCAGATAGAGATACTCAGGAACTGGCTGGAACGGACAGGCCATGCCTGCGTTACAGTCGGGCTTAAGCGCTCCATGCTCGTGGGCGAAGAACTGGAAAAGGCCAAGCAGGGGAATATCATGGGCCCGATAACCCGGAGCCTCTTTTACGCCACCGACTTCGCCGACCAGCTTGAAAACAAGATCATCCCCAGCCTGCGCGCCGGTTTCGTGGTATTGGCCGACCGGTACATTTATACCTTGATGGCGCGGGATATAATCCGCGGCGCCGATCCGGATTGGATAAGGAATATTTACGGCATAGCGCTGGTGCCGGATGCCGTTTTTTATATTCAGGTGCCGCCCAAAACGCTTGCGGAGCGGAACCTGCGCAAGAACCACATGCTGGATTATTGGGAATCGGGGATGGATATCCGCCGGTCAGGCGACATGTTCGAATCCTTCATCCACTACCAGACCCAGGTGCAACGGACGTTCGGCTGGATGCATACGATATACGGGTTCAAGATAATAAACGGCAACCGGTTGGTGAAAACAATCGCGAACGAACTGCAGGCAAAGATAGAGGGGTTACTGTCGCCGCAAACCGTTTTGGCTGGCGGCGGCGGAACGGGCGATGGGGCTTACCCGGAACATATGGTTCTTACACAAAATCAGGAGAAAATATGATAACAAGCGTACCGGAACAACAGGCGGCCCGGCCGGACAAAAAAGACGGCGTAAAGGATAAAACTCCCGTACCCGTCAAATCGCAAGGCCTGCCCGCCAAGAGCGCATCCGTCAAGAAGGCCGCGAAGAAAAAACGCGAAGAGGAGGTATTGGATACGCTGACGCACCTGAGAACCGTCACGAAAGAGATAAGCAGGGCTTATATTGCCAATGTCGAACGCGACATCCTGGAGATTTCACACTTCATCGCCTCCACCGGTAAGAAAAAGGGAGGGCCGAAGGCAATTGACAAATCCACCCTGGATCGGATGGAAGAGATACTGCACGGGCTTTCCCTTAAACCCTCAAAAGGGCGCAGGAGCGACCTGAAAAAGATCGATAAGGCGGTGGGCTCAATCGCCCGCCTTATTTCTTAGCCTGCCGGAAGTCCTTGAAAAAGGCGGGCGCTCAAGGAGAGTTCCGTCTTTTTCAAGGCGCGGCGTCCTTCCTGGAATATCCGCTTGATTTAAACGAAATATAACCCGCCTGTAAGAATGCCTTAATCCCCGCCCGGTATGCTGGAACCGTAAAAAACGGAGATGCGGCCTGGACAATATGAAATTTGGCAAGGAGGAACGGTATGGGCATCGAGTTTTGGGTCTTTGCGGCGGTGTCCATAGTGCTCACCACTTTAGTCATGGGGGCTATGGCGGCTATTGTGGGATATTCCCTGGGCAAAAGAGAGATTGAGGAGGTTGCCAAAATGATAAAATTTAATACAAGGAAAGCCGATAACATCGCCTTTCTGGCCCTTAAAGGGAACCTTTCTTTCGACGGCCTTTCCGGCGGCGAACTTTCCGAGATTGGCGACACGATCAAACGTGAGATTAATAATTTGGAAAGCTCGAAAGTCATCATAGACCTTTCAGGCGTAAGCAAGGTCGATTCCTCCGTAATAGGTTTTCTGGTTCTCATTTATAAACGCGTCGTGTTGCGCAATGGCGCCATTGTATTTATCCATCCCGGCGATGAGGGCATCAGGAACAAGCTCCATGAGCTGGGCCTCACCAAGGTGTTTAGATTCCACGAAAGTGAGGACGTTGCCATAATGGCAATGCAATCGAAACAGGAACCCGGAATACCCCCAACCTTTTTTCTCAATGAATGTAGCCGCAACGCAACAATATCCTAACCACACTTTTATATGATGGGCACGGATTGTAATGATTAGGGTGGCTTAGATTGGATGGGAGGATACCATGAGCATGTTGAAGATGAGTTTCACAACCGCCGATGCCAATGTTCGTGTTATGGATGCGGAAGAATGGAAAAATGCAATTCAAGCCATCGAATTTGTTTTCCAGCCGATAGCGAACACGCTGACCTCCTCGTATATCGGCTATGAAGCCCTGCTAAGGGGATATGAACGGGCGGGGTTTAAAAGCATTGATGCCGTGTTCGATAGCGCCCATGCCCAAGACATGTTAATGAAAGTCACCCTGCTTTTGCTGGACAAAAAACTGGAAGCGTATGTCTCATCCGGATGTTTCTCATATGCGAAGCTGTTCGTGAATGTCGACAGCAGGATTCTGCCGCAAACGAGATATTTTATGTCGGCAATGGATGAAATGCTTACAAATCGCCAAATACCCAAATCCAGCATAGTTGTGGAAATTTCCGAAAGGTTCGAGATTAGCCATGAACTCGACTCCACCGTGTTTCATGAGATAAAGAATGGGGGAGTTGGAATCGCCCTTGATGATTATGGGGCCAATTTTTCCGGTCTCCGGCTTCTTTACCATTCGGAGCCGCACTATATAAAAGTAGACCGGTTTTTTATCTCGGGGATACATCATGACATCAAGAAAAGGATATTTCTTTCCAGCTTGGTCAGTAAGGCGCATATGCTGGGAATGCTTATAATCGCCGAAGGGGTGGAAACCTGCGAGGAGTTTTACCTCTGCAAGGAGCTTGGGTGCGATATGGTACAGGGATATCTTATCCAAAGACCCGGCAGGATTGCGCCTGGAATGAACCGGCGGTCTCCAAGCGTGGAAGGGCTCAACACAAGCGATAAACGCACCTATGGTTCCGACGGCAGGCTGATAACATCCCTTATGAACCATATCAGCCCGGTCATGTTAGCCAACGCAGATCTTGGCGCGGCAAGCGTGGATTCGATTTTCAATACCTTCCGCGAAAATAAATACCTGAATTTCATTCCGGTGATCAACGAAGCGGGCGAGCCTGCCGGGATCATACTGGAGAGGGATATAAAGGAATTTGTATATTCCCAATACGGCCATTCCCTCCTGAAACATAAAGGGGTCGATATAAAACAGTTCGTCACCCGCTCCCCTGTTTTCGAAATAACCTCAAATGTGGAAAAGATACTTGAAGGGTTTTCCATGAACAAAGATGCCGAAGGGGTGCTGATTACAAAAAATGGAAAATACGCCGGTCTCCTGTATGCAAAATCCCTTCTGCGCATGCTTTACGAAAAAAATGTATCGACCGCCCGTGACCAGAATCCCTTGTCAAAGTTGCCAGGCAACAACATTATCCATGACTATTTATCAAAGGCCATCAAATCAACGGATTATAGCCACATAATCTCATATTTCGATTTCAACAACTTCAAGCCGTTTAACGATACGCATGGATTCAGGAAAGGCGATAAGGCCATATTGCTATTTGCGGATTTGCTCAGGGAGCTTGCGGCGGAGGGCGTTTTTGTGGGGCATATCGGCGGGGACGATTTCTTTGCCGGTTTCCGCGATGATGCGGAATGTTTCGCCAATGCATTCGATAAGATCAAGGGCGTTATCGCCCAATTCGCGGAGCAAGCCGCCGAGCTTTACACGCAGGATGAACGGGAAAAAGGTTGCATCACATCCGTGGACAGGGAGGGGAAATTGAAATTATTCCCCTTGCTTACCGTTTCTGCCGCCGTGCTGAATGTTCCCATCGGTGCGCGGATATATTCAATGGAGGATATTGGGGCCATCCTTGCCGACGTTAAAAAATCGGCTAAACATGCAGAGACTCATATGGCATGGGTATCGCTTGGCACTGGCGTGGGCAACCATGATGTCATCGGAACCAAAGACGCATCCCGTATGGCCGGCGCTTCGCATAACGGAGCCGCTGCCGTAGAATAACCGCATGGATTATCCTGACACGCCGGTGGAGGGGATCAGCGAGCGGGAACAGGCCTTTGACCGGATGCGGCGCACCGTGTCGCTTTTCGCCGGCCCGGCGCTGCTCGCCGTCATTCTTCTGCTGCCGTTGCCGCAGCTTTCTCCTGAGGCGCACCGGCTGGCCGCCGTTCTGGGGCTGGTGATGGTCTACTGGGTGGGAGAGCCGATACCGATACCCGCCACCGCGTTGCTAGGGCCGGTACTCTGCGTGCTGCTGGGCATCGAAAGCGCAAAAGCGGTTTTCGCTCCGTTCGCGCACCCGATCATCTTTCTTTTTATCGGCAGCTTCATGCTGGCCGAAGCGATGAAGACGCACCGGCTGGATTACCGCATCTCGGTCTGGGTGCTCTCGCGCAAATGGGTGGGTGAAAGTTTCTTCCGTCTGTTCGTGGCGGTGGCGCTGCTCCCAACCGCGATCTCCATGTGGATAAGCGACAGCGCGACCACCGCGATGATCTTTCCGATAACCGCCGGCATCGCCGCCATCGTGAGCGGCGTGGCGAAGGGGGCGGGCAACCGGTTCAACATCGGCCTCTTTCTCGCCATAGCCTACGCCGCGCTGATCGGCGGCATCGGCACTCCTATCGGCACGCCGCCGAACCTTATCGGCATCGGAATGCTGGATAGGCTGGCGGGGATAAAGATCCCGTTTTTCGTCTGGATGCAGTTGGCGATACCGATAATGGCGGTGATGACCGCCGTCATGATCCTCTACATGTACTTCCGCTACCGCCCCCCGGCGGGCGGCATGGGGGGCCTTGCCCGATACATGGCGGAGAAAAAAGAGGAACTCGGCCCTTGGACCCGCGGGCAGAAAAACACCCTGCTGGCGTTTTTGCTGGCGGTGGCGCTTTGGCTCTTTCCCGGTGTGGTGGCCGCCACCGCCGGAACCGGTAACCGGCTCTACGTTTTTTTCGAGGCCCACCTGCACGAAGAGGTGGTCTCGCTCATCGCGGTGATGTTCCTTTTCCTCATGCCGGTCGACTGGGAGAGGCGCGAATTCACCATCGGCTGGGATGACGCGAAGCGGATCGACTGGGGAACCATCCTGCTGTTCGGCGGGGGGCTGTCGCTGGGCGGCCTGATGTTCAGCACCAAGCTGGCGGATGTGATGGGAAAGATGGTCATCGATGCCACCGGCGTGTCGTCGCTATGGGCCATCACGGCGGTGGCCACCGCGCTGGCGATCATGATAACCGAGGTAACCTCGAACACCGCCACGGCCAACATGCTGGCGCCGCTGTTCATCTCCATCGCGGCCACCGCCGGAGTGCCGATCGCGCCGCCGGTGATCGGCGTCTGCCTGGGGGCCAGCATGGCGTTCATACTGCCGGTCGGCACCCCGTCGAACGCGATCGTTTACGGCAGCGGCCGGGTGCCGATACGGGCGATGATAACGGCGGGCTTTTGGCTGGATATTATCGGCTTCTTCGTGATCATGGGCGGGCTGATGCTGCTGGCCCCCATGCTGGGCCTGGCGGGGTAACAGCGCCGATAATCATTATTAGCCCGAATCACCATATCGCGGGTGGCTGCCACTTCCACAATGCAAGATGGTGTCAAAGCGCGGGTTTTAATAGAATGGAAAGCGTGGGAAAAGAATTAGCCGTATGGCGGCGGGGTATTTTCGCGCTGCTGTTTCTTTGCGCCGCCCTGGTTTCCGCCTGCACCCCGCCGGAAAAAAAGCCCCTCTCCTTTGAAGAGCATCTTCGGATAATCAAAGGGGAAGCGCTTAAAGAGATGAAAACGCGGGCCGATGGCGGCGACACCCAGTCGCAGATGGTGCTGGGCAATCTCTATTACCGCGGCGAAGAGGTGAAACAGGATTTGCCGATGGCCATCGAATGGTTCCTGAAAGCGGCGGCGGGGGGACACCCCGAGGCGCAGTACGCGATGGGGATGATCTATTACCGCGGCGAAGGGGTGGAGCGCGACCCGCGCCGCGCGGCGGGGTGGCTGAAAAAAGCGGCGGCGCAGGGACAGGTAAGGGCGCAGGCGCTGCTGGCCCACATCTACTACAACGGGGAAACCGGCGTGAAAGAGATGGCGCTGGCCAAGGAATATTTCCAGATGGCGGCCGATGCGGGCGACCCGGACGCGCAGCATTTTTTGGCCCGGATGTATGAACATGGTGACGGCGTTGCGCAAAGCCACAGCGCGGCCGCCTTGTGGTACTGCAACTCCGGCCTTGCGTGGGCGAAGCAGGGGCGGCGGGACGATGCGATGGCGAACATGGACGCCATCAAGCGGATTGCGCCAGAAGACGAACACCTGAAACTGCTGCGGGACGCCATCCACGCCACGCCGAAGAGGGAAAAAAAGTAGCGCCCTATCCAGGGGTAAACCGCGCCGTCCGGCAAAAGGGGGACAAACCACAGAGACACGGAGGAGAATCTGGGATGTTCTTACAGGAAATTACTAACTCTGCGCCTCTGTGTCTCGGTGGTTATATTCATCTTCAGGAATGTGAAGGCGGATTGCCTCGGCCGATAAAAGGATTTACAGTATTCCGCATGAGACGCAGCGAACTCCTCGTCACCAACCGGCTGGAAGCCATCACCATCCTGGAGCAGGCGCATGTGGGGCACCTCGGCCTTGTGCGGGATGACGGCTGGCCCCGCGTGGCGCCGCTGAACTTCGTTTTTCACGACGGGCGGATTTACTTTCACGGCGCGGCGGACGGGGAAAAATACGGCATCCTGAAACAAGGCCCCAAGGTGGCGTTTTCGGCCGACATCCCCTACTCCATGATCCCCTCGTACTGGTTTTCATCCACCCTGGCATGTCCCGCCACGCAGCTTTTCAAATCGGTGCACATCCGCGGCATCGCCGAGGTGGTGGCGGACGTTAAAGAAAAGGCCGGGGCGCTTGCCATGATCATGAAAAAATACCAGCCGGAGGGGAAGCACGATCCGATAGACCCGCGCGACCCCGCCTACAGCGGGCATCTGGAAAAAACCGCCGTGTTCCGCATCCGGATCGAGGAGATGGTGGTAAAGGAAAAATTCGGCCAGAACCTTTCGGCCGCCTCGCGCGAGGAACTGGCGCAGAAACTGGATAAGCGGGGCCTGCCCATCGACCGCCGCTCCGCGCTGGAAATAAAGAAGACGCTGTAACCACTTGCCTGGCTACCGGCTTTTTACCGCGTAAAATCCCGCCTGCATCCGCGAAAGCCAGAACAACTCCGCAATTGCGTAACCGCATTCGCGCAAAAGGCCCAAGTGCTCTTCCACCGTGATGGGGAAATATTCCTTATCAAACCGGCCGGCATGTTGTTCGACAATCTGTTTATCGCGCCCTTGGGAAAGCTGAAACTCTTTCCACATTCCAAGCGACACTTTTACCCCTTCATCGGATGCGGGCCGGAAATTCTCGAAGGTCACATAGAGTCCGCCAGCCGACAGGATCCTAAAGCATGCTTCTGACGCTTCTTTGCGTTCCGTATTGTCAAGGTAATGGTGGCACTGGATAGCCGTTATCACCGACGGCGGCGGAAGGTGAGCCCCATGCAGCCGCTGCGATGGCATGGGGGGCAGAATGTTGATGGCATCCCCGCTTCCCGCGAATCTCTCCCGCGCCTGCTCCAGCATTTGCGCTGACGGGTCGGTAAGGTAGAAGCGGGTACGTGGGAAATGCGGTAGCGCGCGATGGATCAGGCCGCCGGTGCCGCAACCAGTGTCAAGCCAAACAGCCGGTTCAGGGCATACCGTTTTTACCATGCATATGGTTTCCGAAAAGAATTGCTCATAAAAAGGGACGGTCTTAAAAACATTGGCGTCGTAGTCCGCAGCCTTAAACGGTGTTGCGTTATCATTCTTTCCCATGCGGTCAATCTAGCATTTATCCCTTCCCGGTTCATGCCTTTCTCCCTTTTTTCCCTTCCCTCAGCTTTGCGGTAGAATATTCCCCTGATTGTTATGCAACGGAGAGAAAGATGAACATCACGGTGACCAAGTCCCCCGCCAGCCGCCGCGCGCAGGCAAACCTTGAAAACGCGGCGTTTGGCGAAGTTTTTTCCGATCACATGTTCCAGATGGAATTCCGCAACGGCGGCTGGAGAGAGGCGAAGCTGCTGCCGTTCGGCCCGCTGCCGATGCTCCCATCGATTAGCGCGCTGCACTACGGGCAGATCGTGTTCGAGGGACTGAAGGCGTTCCGGCAGCAAAGCGGCGCGGTGGCGCTATTCCGCCCCGAAAAGTTTTACGAGCGGTTTGCCCGCTCCTGCCGCCGCCTCGCCATTCCCTCCATGAGCCGGGAACAGTTTATCGGGGCGGTTACCTCGGTGGTGCGAGAAGACGAAGGCTGGGTGCCGCAAAAACGGGGGCACTCGCTTTATCTGCGCCCCTTTGTGTTTGCCTCGGAGAGCTTTTTGGGGGTGCGCGCCTCGCGCGAATACACCTTCATGGTGATCGCCTCGCCGGTGGGAAATTACTACAAAGAGGGAGTGAAGCCGGTGCGGCTGACCACCAGCGCCGATTACATCCGCGCCGCCAAAGGGGGGCTGGGGGATGTGAAAACCCCCGCCAACTACGCCGCATCGCTGCTGGCCGCCGAAGAGGCGCGCGACGAGGGTTTCGCGCAGGTGATCTGGCTGGATGCCGCCGAACACCGCTACCTGGAAGAGGCGGGGGCGATGAACATTTTTTGCGTTATCGGCGGCGAACTGGTAACCCCTCCGCTGGAAGGAACCATTCTTCCCGGCGTCACGCGCGACAGCGTGCTGGCCCTGGCGAAAGCGTGGGGCCTCAAAATAGCGGAGCGGCGCATCGCCATCGACGAACTTTTCGATGCGGGTGAAAAAGGAACGCTGCGCGAGGTGTTCGGTAGCGGCACCGCCGCGGTCATCTCGCCGGTGGGGGAAATCCGCCACCGCGGCGAAACGCTTTCGGTGAACGGCGGCAACATCGGGCCGCTGGCGCAACGGTTTTACGACGCCATCACCGCCATCCAGTACGGCGAGGCCGAAGATGCCTTCGCGTGGATGGAGAAGGTCGTTTAATTTTTTTAAAACGTATTGATGTAGAATTTATTGTATGGGGATGACCAGATGATTAAACTACCGGCCATCCCCGTTTCTAAAGAAGATCAAGACTTGAAGTCACATATCGTGACTTCAAGAAGTCCGAGTTGAGAATGGAACAATCCGTCATTAACGAGTTGCGGGCGGCCTGCGGCGACATGACCACGGAGCAGGAGGAGCTGCTCCTCTATTCATTTGACGCCACGAAGATAAAGCAGATGCCGGATTGCGTCCTCTTCCCCCGTTCCACCGCGGAGGTGGTGGCGGCGGTGAACATCTGCGCCCGGCACGGCATCCCCATCACTCCGCGCGGGGCCGGTACCGGCTATACCGGCGCGGCGGTTCCCATCCAGGGCGGGGTGGTGATGAACTTCGTAAAGATGAACCGCATCCTGAAGATCGACCTTGACGCGATGTACGCCGAGGTGGAGCCGGGGATCGTGAACGCCGAGCTGGGAAGGGAGCTGGCCAAGCACGGCCTCTTTTACCCGCCCGACCCGGCAAGCCTGAAGAGCAGCACCATCGGCGGCAACGTGATGACCGGCGCGGGAGGACCAGCCGCGGTGAAATACGGCGTTACGCGCGATTATGTGATGGGCCTCACGGCGGTATTCATGGACGGCAGCGTGGTGGAGACCGGCATTAAATGCGCCAAAGGGGCGGTGGGATACGACCTCACGCGGCTGTTGGTCGGCAGCGAGGGGACGCTTGCCATCGTCACAAAGATACGCCTGAAGCTGGCGCCTCTGCCCAAAGCGGTTGTGACGGCCATGACGGTGTTCGATGACCGCCGCGCGGCGGTGAACGCCGTGACAGAGATACTCCGCGCCCGGCTGGCGCCGCGCACGCTGGAGTACATCGACCGCACCGCCATCCGCTGTGTGGAGGAATACCTGCATGCGGGCCTTCCCGTGGATGCCGGGGGGATGCTGCTGGTGGAAACGGACGGGGATTTCGATCCCGCCATGCGGGAGATGGAAGCGATCAAGGCGGTCTGCGAAAAGCTGGGCGCGCGTTCGTTTACCGTCGCGCGGGATAACGCGGAGGCCCAATCCTTTTGGAAAGTGCGGCGCTCCATATCCGTATCGCTTAACCGGTTGCGCCCCACCAAAATAAACGAGGACGTTACCGTGCCGCGCAACCGGATAGGCGAGCTGATGGACCGGCTGGATGAACTCTCCCGCCGGACCGGGCTGCCGATCGTCAACTTCGGCCACGCGGGCGATGGCAACATCCACGTGAACGTGATGACCGACGCATCTAACCAAAAAGAATATGACTTGGCCCTGAAGACGGTGGATGAAGTATTGCGGATAACGCTGGAACTGGACGGTACGCTTTCGGGCGAGCATGGGGTAGGATTGGTGAAAATGCCGTACATCGAAAAAGAATTGGGAAAATCCTGCGTGGAAATAAGTAAAAGATTGAAAAAAGCGTTCGATCCCGCCAACATCCTGAATCCGGGGAAGATTTTCCCCTGAATTCTGGCGAAAACACCCCTTAAACGTTTTGTTGAAAAACTGTTTACATTTTCCCTTTCGCCATGATATAAAAACCGGCACTTGCCATAAAGCCAAACGGAGAGGGAACATTGGGAGGAAGGGAAATGGCTGACGAGAATTTGTCGCGCAGGCGATTTTTTAATTTGGTCGGGTGGGGATCCATGCTCGCCTTCTTTGGCGGAGTTGGCGGCGCCGCCGCAAAATTCTTTTACCCCGGCGTTCTGTATGAACCCCGTTCCACCTTCAATGCCGGCAAGCCGGAAGAATATGTAGCCCCCAGCGGCAAAGAAAAAGTGGTGGTTGACGAACGCTGGAAAAAAAACCAGCGCGTCTGGATACTCCGCAACGACAAAGGCATTTACGGCCTCGTCGGCGTGTGCACCCACCTTGGCTGCACGCCAAACTGGTTCCCCAGCGAAGGGCTGTTCAAGTGCCCCTGCCATGGATCCATTTTTAACGTTGAAGGCGAGCCGATCGGCGGGCCGGCCCCCGAACCGCTCTACCGCCCTAAGATTTCTTTGGCGCCGGACGGCTCGATGATCGTTACCACCGGGTTGCTCGGCATCCGCCGCGCCAACCTGCAAGCGGTTAAGAAATATGCCGATGTCTATTTCCACGACGATGAAAAGGCATATATCACCCAACCACCGTACTTTTTACCGTTGAAAGCATAAGGGCAGGCAACCATGTCAGAACATCACCACCAGAAAAAAACCCCGGCTCAAAAGACGTTCGAGTTGCTTTCCGCCCTCTTAACCGACAACCCGATATACAAATCGATCTTCCGCACCGGCTACCCCAGCACGCTGCTTAAGCAAATGGCCGTCATGCGGTCCAGCTTCTACATGCATATTTTCCCCACCAAGGTTGGCGAACACGGCCTCCGGCTGCGCTACTCCTGGTGCATGGGGGGAATCACCTTTTTCCTGTTCCTGCTCCTCGCGCTCACCGGCATCCTGCTGATGTTCTACTATGTGCCGGAAGAGCACCGCGCCTTCAACGACATGAAAGACCTGCGTTTCATGGTGCCATTCGGGGTCATATTGCGTAATATGCACCGCTGGGCGGCGCATGCCATGGTGTTGGCCGTGATGCTGCACATGATGCGCGTTTTCTACACCGGCTCTTACAAAGCCCCCCGGCAACTCAACTGGGTGGTGGGCGTTCTTCTGCTGCTGTTCACCCTGCTCCTCTCGTTCACCGGCTACCTGTTGCCGTGGGATCAGCTGGGGTTCTGGGCCGTGACTGTGGGAACCAACATGGCATCCGCCTCGCCGCTAGTGGGATATGAAGGCCCTTTCCATGAATTGCTGGGCGTGCAGGTTGACAATGACATCCGGTTCGCCATCATCGGCGGCACGCGCATCGGGCCGAACGCGCTGGTGCGCGCGTATGTGTGGCATTGCGTCGGCATCCCGCTGGTGGCGACGTTGCTGATGGTCTTCCACTTTTGGAGAATCCGCAAAGACGGTTTCTCGGGTCCTTTGTGAGCGGGGGGAGGCAATGATGGAACAGGAATTCAGGTCGGACAAATCCGGCTACATGCTCATGAACAAGCCGGGGTATCCCCGGGTGCCGTCGTGGCCCAACCTCGTGTGGGTCATTTTCCTTATGATGCTGTTCATAACGATCCTGCTGTGGGGCGTTTCTTTTCTGGCGTACGCGCCCCTGGAAGAAATGGCGGAGTGGGCCAAAACCCCCAACCCGGCGAAAGCGCCGTGGTACTTTATCGGCCTGCAGGAACTGCTGGTCTATTTCGATCCGTGGATCGCCGGCGTGATGTTGCCGAACCAGATACTGATCGGCCTCATACTGATTCCGTACGTCGACATCACCCCGACCGAACAGGGGCATTACCGCTGGAGCCAACGCCGCTTCGCCGTGGCGTACTTTACCTTCGGCATCGCGTTCTGGGCCACCCTTATTTTCGTCGGCCAGCTGCTGCGCGGACCGAGCTGGCAAATCTACTGGCCGATCATCGACTACGATCTCACCGGCCATAGCTGGACCCGCGAAGGGATACCGCTAAAACAGGGAGGCCTCAAGCTTGCCTCGCTTTCCACCGGCACGGGCATGGCGCTGCTCATCGGTTTCTTCAGCATCGGCATGATCCTGCCCTTTATGGTGACCAAGCTCTTCCCGAAATCAAACGTGGTGCAGGGGCTGGACCGGTATTTAAAGGAGCTTGGTTATATCAAGTACTTTGTCGTGCAAAGCCACGTTTTGATGATGACGGCGACGGTGGTAAAAATCATTTTGCGGCTCGGCTTCAACATCAAGTACATCATCGAAACCCCGTGGTTTAAAATATAAAGTAGGCAACCATGATTGAAAAGATTGTCATAGCGATACTCGTTGTAAACGTACTCGGTTTCATCGTGCTGTGGACCCGGAACCAGAACATGCTATACGCCCTCTTCGCCACTTCGTTGCTGGCCCTGTTCGGGCTGACCGTCGCCAAGGAGTACTCGGCGGAATGGCGCCACTTCCAGCACGAATACATTGAAATGGCCGTTGGACTCGAAAAAAACCCCGAAACGGTTCAAACGCTCAAGCGCACCCCCATTAAGATTCTCCAGGTGTGGAACAACGAATTGGGGATCACCGACCGGTGCGTCTCATGCCATCTGGGATACGACAACCCCGCCTTCAAAGACGCCCCGGAGCCGTTCCGGTACCATGCGGCGGCCCGCGAACACGATTTTAACAAGATTGGCTGCACGATCTGCCACCAAGGGCAGGGACACGCGACCGAGAAAACCGAAGCGCACGCACACCACATCGTGGCTTGGGATTTCCCGATGTGGCCGAACAACATGGTGCAGCTCTCCTGCCCGCAATGCCACGAAGAACTGTTCCGGCCCGGATACCGCCTGAAAGGAGCCGAGATGATCACCGCTTCACGCGACATCGTCGATGGCGTGAACGAACTGGGAGTAAAATGCACCTCCTGCCACACGATCCGCGGCGTGGGCGAAGTGCTGGGACCGGACCTGACCGAATTTGGGGAGAAAATCGGCCACGAATTCGACGGCACCCATGTGATGAAATATGTCGAGGGCGAAAAAAACAAGTACAACTGGACGTTCCAGCACTTCAAGGATCCGGCGAAAATCACGCCCAACGATCCGGAGCTTAAGCTGGAAGAGACCGTTATGCCCAACTTCGGCTTCACCGATGAGCAGGCGCACGCCCTCGCGGTTTATGTTTTCAGCTTCCGCACACCGAAGCTGCCGGCCAAGTACCTCTACCACAACAGCCAACTGTATATGAAAAAGGGGGGAGAAACCGCCTCATTCATAAACGATTACGAGCGGCAATTCCCCGATCTCAACTCCCTGCCGGTGGGCCAACGGCTCTTCATCAAATCGAAGTGCTGGTTCTGCCATACCATTGAAGGCAAGGGAGGCAAGATCGGGCCCGATCTCACCAAGGTTGGCGGCCGGTACGACAAGGAAAAGATGCTGGAATTCTGGAACAATCCGTCGAAGATGGCCAAGCACGGCCTTGGGGTGAAGTTTAATTTGGATGAAAGCCAGATGGAGCAGATTGCCGATTTCTTGCTGACGCTGAAATAAGTTGCCCAAACGCCTGATTATCCGTACTATGGGAATAGGCACGACTAATCAGGCGAGATGTATGAAAGGTTGAATTATGGCTTCGGAGACAAAGCGCGCATACGATTTCCTGTATGACCAGCGCTCCTATCAAGGGGTGCCGTGCCAGACCAACTGCCCGGTTCACACCGACGTTGAAGGCTACATAAAACACATCCATGAAGGGAATTTTGAGGCGGCGCACCGCCTGATACGCGAAACCAACCCCTTCCCGGCCGTCTGCGGCCGCGTATGCCAGCACTGGTGCGAGCGGGGATGCAACCGCCGCATGATAGACCAGTCGATTTCCATCATGTCGCTTAAGCGGTCCGCGACCGACTATTCCAAAAATACGTTTAAGTTGCCGGAACAGCGCTACAATACGCTGGAACGGGTTGCGATCATCGGCGCCGGCCCCGCCGGCCTTACCACCGCGCACGACCTGGCAAAGCTGGGCTACCGTCCCACCGTATTTGAAATGTTCCCGCATCCGGGGGGCATGATGCGCTACGGCATCCCGGCCTACCGGTTGCCGCGCGAGGTGATCGATTTCGAGGTGGAATATATCAAGCGGCTCGGCGTGGAGATCCGGTACAACACGATGGTGGGCCGCGACATCCACTTCCACGAGATGCAGGCTGAATTCAAGGCGATCCTCATCGCCGCGGGGGCGCACAAAGCCGTGCACCTGAAGGTGCCGGGCGAAAACCTGAAAGGGGTCTATCACGGCTGTACCTTCATGCAGCTGGTGAACTTGGGCAAATCCCTGCCGCCAATGGCCGGCAAGACCGTGGCCGTCATTGGCGGCGGCTTCACCGCGATGGACGTTTCCCGCTCCAGCATCCGCCTCGGCGCCAAAAAAGTGTATATCGTCTACCGCCGCACACGGGCGGAAATCCCGGTTAACGAAAAGGAGATCACCGAGGCCGAGGATGAGGGGATCGAATTCCGCTACCTCGAGGCCCCCGTGGAGATCGTCTCCAATGACGGCGTCAACGTCAGCGGCATCAAGTTGATCAAATCGGAACTGGGCGAACCGGACGCCTCCGGCCGCCGCAAGCCGGTGCCGGTGGAAGGCTCGGAGTTTATCCTCGAGTGCGACTACGTCATGCCGGCCGTTTCCCAATCGCCCGACATGTCGTTCATCTCCCAAAAGTCCGGTTTGCGCCTCACCACCTGGGGATCGCTGGACGTGAACCAGAAGTTCGAGACCAATCTGCCGGGCATCTTCGCCACCGGCGATTACATCACCGGCACCCGCGACGTGATCAATGTCGTGGCGGACGGCCACCGCGCGGCGATCAGCATCGATTCCTACCTGCGCGGCGTCAGCGGCGAATACAGCCGGACGGAAAACCTCCACCTCGAAGAGGATCAGACGCCGGTGAAATTGGCCTCCTACGACAACATCAGCCGCCACCACGCCGAATACATTCCCGTGAACCTGCGCCTCAACACCTTTGAAGAAGTGGAACGTACCTTCACGAAGGAAGAGGCGATACTTGAAGCGGCCCGTTGCTTCCAGTGCAGCCACACGTGGCGCTACAATTCCGATACCTGTATCCTCTGCAATAACTGCGTGGATGTCTGTCCGCAGAAATGCCTGGGCATGGCGGAATTGACCGAGCTGGAATTCAACCGCCTTTTTAACGAGGATATCAGCCTTAAAGAGCAGGGTATCACCGGCATCGAGATCGACCGCGATCTGTGCATCCGCTGTACTTTCTGCGCCCAGGTCTGCCCGACCGATTCCATCGATTTCACCACATACAAAAAGACGGAAACCCGGGTGCCGGGAGCAGTAGGGCCGTTAAAAACCGAGGGGAAGGGAAAGAAGTAAATGCTGAAAGTCAAAGACCGCATGGCGCCAAAGCTGAACACCATTCCGGAGGGATCGTCCTCCCTGGATGCGGCCAAATACCTTGCCGACCGCCGGTATTCCTCCATTTTCATAGCGCGCGGTGAACAGGTGGCCGGCATGCTCACCGATACCGATCTGGTGTGCAAAGTCATGGCGGCCGGAAAAGACCCCTCTAAAACGAAGGTGGAGGAGATCATGACCACCACCCTGTTTTCCATCGATCTCAACGCGGCGCTCACCGAAGCGAACGACATGATGGACAAGCACCGCCTGCGCCATCTTGCGGTCACCGAAAACGGCAAGATCATCAGCGTTATTTCAATCCGCGATCTCATTCATCCCGCGTACACCGACGGCGAGGGCTGGTAAGGCTTTCGCCGTTTTCCGTACCGTGGCTGGTTATTTCCTGGGGAGGGGGGCCAGCCACGGTTTTTTTTTCGCTAAACCATCAGCCCCCGGGAAGTTGCTGGTTATGCTGGCGGCGGAACGTGCGGGGGGCCGAGGCGCTTTATCAGCGTTACGCGGGAGCCGCCGCTGCCGTAGAAAACCGAGTCAAAATAGCGCGAGGCAATCGCTATGCCGCGGCCGCTGGGCCGCGTAAGCCGCTCCACCAGCTCATCTCTGCTGATGTGCATATAGTGTTCAAAATCGAAACCCCGCCCATCGTCTTCGATGGTAACCGCCACTTTGTCCTGCAAAAGGCTGATGCAGACCTCAATACGGCCGCCATGCGTCTCCTGTTCGCGCTGTATCAGCTCTTCGGCGTAGCGGTCGGAGCGGATCAATTCCGCCTTGCGCTGTTCCCCCAGCCCGAGACAGCCGTGCTCGTGGGCGTTCATCAGGAATTCGTACAGCGCATAGACGAAGGCCTTGTCACGGTTTGAAAGATGCAACGGCGCCACCTTGTGAAACAGCCACGAATGCGCGCGCGTGATCTCGCCCAGCCGGGGTTCGATGATAATCCGGTCCAGGTTCCCCTCAAAAGCGGGGTTTTCCTTTGTTTCCTGATAAAAGCGGTGGCGGGCGAGCGCGCCGACCAGCACGTTCATCAGAAGATGTTCTTCCACCGGCTTCACCAGGTAATCCTGCACGCCGTGGTGCAGCGCATCCAGCGCCGTGAAGGGATCATTCACGGCAGAGCAAATGATAAAGGGGAGGAAGCGGTTTTCAAAGTTCATTTTGGCCAATTCAACGCCGTTGACGCCCGGCATGAGAATGTCGGCAAGCACCACATCGATGGTGTTTCCCGCCGCATGGTAAAATTTCAGCGCCGCATCGCCATCCGCCGCCTCCAGCACGTTGAATCCGTTTTTGCGGAGGATCGTGGCCACCACCGTGCGCCAGATTTCGTCGTCCTCGGCCAACAGCACGGTGGCGCCGCGCCAGTGATCCGGCTTGATGAATAGCGGACCCGGTTCGGGCCTGGCGGCCGGGACCGCATTGCTGTTTGGTTTCATGTCTCCTCCGGCGGCGCTACTCTTCGAGGTGGGCGAAATCGATGTAGGGCCTCAGCTCCTCGTAGCCCTTTCCCTTGCGGAGGACGACCGGATCGTCCTTGGTGAAATCGATGATGGTGGAAGGGGCGTTGTCCACCGGCCCGCCGTCGATGACCACCGCGACGGCCGCCAGAAAAGCGGGGGAAAGGTCGCCGATGGCGTTGATCGGCTGGTCGTTGGAAAGGTTGACCGAGGTGGTGATGATCGGCCCGCCGAATGCCTTCGCCAGCGCAAGCGGAATCTGGTGGTTCGGAATGCGGATGCCCACGGTGTGCTCGGTGCTCATCATCTTGCGCGGCACGCCGGAGCTGGACGGCAGCACGAAGGTGTACGGCCCCGGAAGCACCCGGCGCATCACCCGGTGGGCGGCATTGGATATTTTGGCGAAGTGGGCCGCATCGGCGATATCGTTCACGATGAAGCTGAACGGCTTGTTGCTGGGGCGTTTCTTGAGCTGGTTGAGTTTGTCCAGCGCTTTGCCATTGCGCATGTCGCAACCGATGCCGTAGATGGTGTCAGTGGGATAAATGATCAGTTCGCCATCGCGCAAGGCCCCAAGGGTCGCGTCCAGCATCCGCTTTGAAAGGCCGTGAAATATTTCCGCCGCCATGCGCCGCCTCCTTTACAGAACAGCCGTCCCGGGACAATCCTTCTCTCCGACGAGTATACGCCATCCGGTTTTTCATAAACAGGGGGGAAAGCGCGGCGCCGTTTTTATATGGTACAAATGCCAATATGGATAATTTTTCGTCCGCCGCGTTCCGGCGCGCCGTCTACGCCCATTTTGAAAAGGAAGGACGCGCGCTGCCGTGGCGCAAAAAAGTCACGCCCTACCGCACCTTCGTTTCCGAGATCATGTTGCAGCAGACGCAGGTGCCGCGCGTGGCGGAATTCTTTCCCCGTTTTATGAAGCGGTTCCCCAACTGGAAGCGGCTGGCTGAAGCCGGGCTTAAGGATGTACTGGCCGCCTGGCGGGGATTGGGCTATAACCGCCGCGCCCGATTTTTGCACGAGGCGGCCAGGCAGGTGGCCGCCCAATACAAGGGCAGATTGCCCGGCGATCCGGAAAAACTTCTAGCCCTCCCCGGCATTGGCAAGGCGACCGCCGCCAGCATCGCCGCGTTCGGGTTTAACAGGCCGGCGGTTTTCGTTGAAACCAACATACGCGCCGTTTTCATCCATCATTTTTTTCCCGGCCGGAAAAACGTGACGGATGCCGAACTGTTGCCGCTGGTTGAACGGACGCTCGATAAAAAAAATCCGCGCCGCTGGTATTCGGCATTGATGGATTACGGCACGGCGCTGAAACGGTTGCATGGCAATCCGGCGCGCCGCTCGGCGCACCATGTACGGCAATCAAAATTCGAGGGTAGCTCCCGGCAGGCGCGCGGCGCGTTGCTGCACCGCCTTGTGGCGTCAAAAAGGGGAATGACCGTTTCGGCGTTGGCTCAAATAACGTCGCTGAATGAAAAACGCACGGCGGCATTGCTGGCGGCCCTGGTCAGGGATGGCTTGGTTAAAGAACGGCGGGGCTATTTCCGGGTTTAATGCCGCTTGGCAAACCGCATCGCCGCAAATCCCGCCGAAGGTGAAAGCCCCTCTAAGGCTTTCACCGTTCCGGGCGGCTCTTCCCCCGGGCCGAAAAAAAGGGCCGATGCGGCCCGCTCGAAAACAAAACCGGCCGCTTCCGCCATTTCCCGAACCGCCGCCACGGTGTAATACCTCCCCCGTGAATAGACGGGATGCCCCTCTTCCGCCATCAGCGCATACGACGTTCCCCATGCCCCCTCACGCGGCACAAAACCGATCACCAATGAACCGTCCGGCGTGAGTACCCGCGCCGCTTCGCGCAATGCGGCGGAGGGATCGGCCAAGAAACAGAGGGTCATCATTATTAAACAGCCTTCCAACGCGCTGGCTTTCACCGGCAATGCGGCGGCATCGGCGGCACAGACAGCCACGTTCCGGCCGCGCGCCGCGGCAAGCATTTTTGGCGCGGTGTCAAAGCCGATGCGGATGCCAAGGGCGGCGGCAAAGCGCCCAGTGCCCACCCCCAACTCCGCCCATTCGCCGCCCCCCGCCCCCACGCGCTGAAGCGCGGAAAGCTCAGCGGCATAAACAGCCTCTCCGCGGGGTGTGCCATACCATGCATCGTATTGCTCCGCGATCCTGTCGAATATCTCCATACGTGCATTATAGTTCCACCGGCCCGTACAGCCATTATCCGTGCCGTCCGTTTTGGCGTACCTGAGTGCGGCGGATTGTGTTGCCAGATTTGGCGAAAACCCTCAAAATATGTAAATGGAATACTTCCACGCCATTGAGCCGGGATCGGGCCGGGCTGCCGCACCCGCACCCGCGCTGTTTGTCTCGCACGGTTCGCCGGCGGCGGCGCTGGACCGGGATTCTTATTACGAATCGCTGGCCGCCTTCGCGAAAAAGCTTTCACCGGCGGCTATCATCGTTGTCTCAGCCCATTGGCTTACAAGCGGCGCGGTGGAAGTCACCGCCATTGAGGGAAACAGCGGCACCATCCACGATTTTTCCGGATTTCCGGACGAGTTGTACAGCAGGGAGTACCATGCCCCCGGCAGTGTGACGCTGGCGCGGACCGCGGCGGATCTGCTGGCGGCTAAAAATATAACCGTGGCGCTCAATCATGCACGGGGGCTGGATCACGGCGCGTGGGTGCCGCTGACGATCATGTTTCCCGAAGCAAACGTGCCCGTGGTGCAGGTTTCCATTCCGTGGCCGTCCGCTCCTGAAATGCTTTTCACAATGGGCGAGGCATTGCGCCCCCTGCGGTCGCGGGGGGTGCTGCCCATCGGCAGTGGAGGGATGACGCACAACCTATCGCTGTTGGAATGGGAAAAGAAGCATGCCCCGGCGCCGAGGGAAGCGGCGGCGTTTGAAGAGTGGGTGGCGGCGAAACTGCAAGACCGCGACGCGGCGGAACTGTTTGAGTATATGGCGCTGGCCCCGCACGCGGCGGCGATGCATCCGACAGCGGAACATTTTTTGCCGCTGTTCTTCACGCTCGGTTGCGCGCGGGATGGCGACCGGCTGGAAACGGTTTTCGAGGGATTCCACTACGCCGCGCTATCCATGCGGACGTTCGCTTTCACCGCGGCGGATTAACAATGGGAACGCGCATATGACCGAACTCCGGCACGATAAATTCCGCATCCGGCATTTTGTTCCGGATGACCTGCCGGCACTCGTCCGCCACGCCGGCAACCGCAACGTGTGGCAAACGCTGCGGGATGATTTTCCGCATCCCTACACCGAAGAGCATGCCGCCAGATGGATTGCCGCGGCAATCAACGCTACCCCCCGCACCCACTTCGCCATAGAAGTGAACGGCGAAACGGCTGGGGCGATCGGCTACCGCATCATGCCGGGCGGGTTCAGCGCGGAGATCGGCTACTGGCTGGGGGAGGATGTATGGGGACAGGGGATCGCCACCGCCGCGGTGGGCCTGATGGTCGATCACATTTTTTCGCGGTTCAATGTTCCGTGCGTCATCGCCAATGTTTATGAATTCAACAACGCATCCATACGCGTTCTGCAAAAAACGGGATTCAGGCTGATAGGCTGGCAAACCGCCACCAAGGCGGGCAAGACCGTGCAGCAGACCATCTACTCGCGCGGGCGCGGGACGCGTGGAAACGCATAGAGCTTCTAGACTGCAGCTTTTTCCACGGTGGCTTTTATGGCGCCTTTGTGCAGGAGGATTTCCAGCGGGTCGCCGGGCGAGACCAGCGCGGCGTCCTTGATCACCGTGCCGTCCGGCAGGCGGGCGATGGCGTAGCCGCGGTCGAGCACTTTCATCGGCGACAACATGTCGAGCTTGCCCCCGGCGGATGCGAGCATCTGCTTCTTGTGCGCCAGCAGCGTCAAAACCGTCCGTTCCATCTTTTCCCGCAAATGCGCCACATGCTCCATTTTGCGCCTGATCTGCTCGGAAGGGCGCAAAAGTTGCAAATGCTTCATCAGCGCCGAAAGGCGTTGGGCTTTTTCCAGCCGCCGCCGGTTGGCCGCGTTGGCGATCCGCAACAGGCATTCGTCCACGCGCCGCCGGTTCGGCTCGAACGCGCGCGCCGGATCGGTGAAGACGGGGCGGCGGATGATATCGGCCACCCGGCGTTTCTGTTCGCGCAGCAGCGCCACCATGTCGCCGTACATTTTCCGCTGGAGCTGCTCCACCGTATAGCGGAGGTCGGCGGCGTTCGGCACCGCCAGTTCGGCGGCGGCGCTGGGGGTGCTGGCGCGCAGATCGGCCACGAAATCGGCGATGGTGAAATCGATCTCGTGCCCCACCGCGCTGATGACCGGTATCCGGCTGCGGTAAATGGCGTCGGCGACGATCTCCTCGTTGAAGGTCCAGAGGCTTTCGGGGCTGCCGCCGCCGCGCCCGACGATGAGCAGATCGACGTGGCGGTACGCATTGAAATCGTCTATCGCCTGCGCCACCTGGTGCTTGGCCTGTTCCCCCTCCACCAGCACGGGCGCGAGGATCATCTTCACGCCGGGATTGCGGCGGCGGATGATGCGCGCGACATCCTTGAACGCCGCGCCGACCGCCGAGGTGACGATGCCGACGGTTTTGGGATACGGCGGCAGGGGCCGCTTGCGCCCCTCGTCGAAGTACCCCTTGGCGGCCAGCTTTTTTTTAAGCTGCTCGAATTTTATCTGAAGTGCGCCCAGCCCCGCCGGTTCCACCCGGTCGGCGACCATGTTGTATTTTCCGTAGGGGCCGTAGTTGCTCATCCGCCCGCGGCAGACGACCTTCATCCCCGCCTCCACACGGAACTGCACGCGCGCAAGCGACGTGCGCCACATCGTCACATCCAGCACATCCTTCTCCTCCTTCAACGTGAGGTAGAGGTGGCCGGAGGTGTGGTACGTCGCCTTGCTCACCTCCCCCTCCACCCAGACGGAGGGGAACGAGCCTTCGAGCAGCTCCTTGATGAGCCGCGTCAACTCGGTGATGGAGTAAACCTTCTCCTTGCCGTCCGGCGCGCCGGTGGAGGCGAAATCGTACGCCATCAGGTGCGGTAATCCGCGTTGATAGTGACATACTCGCGGCTGAGATCGCAGAAGATGTAAGACGTGGAGGCCCTGCCCCGGTTGAGCACCAGGCGCATCTGCACCTTCTTCTTTTTCATTTCGGCGGCCAGAATCTCCTCGGAGGTCTTTGCGGGGAGGCCGTTTTTGTACGCGGGGTATTTGCCGAAATAGAGCTCCATTTTTTCCGGGTCCACCGGCACGCCGCTGTAGCCCGCCGCGCAGATGATGCGCCCCCAGTTCGGATCGCCCCCGTGCAGGGCGGTTTTCACCAGCAGGCTGCCGGCCACCGCGCGCGCCACCGCCAGCGCCTCGGCTTCAGTTTTCGCTTTTTCCACCTTGATCTCGGCGATGCGGGTGACCCCTTCGCCGTCGCCGACGATCATCTCGGAAAGCTTTGCGCAGACCTCGGTGAGGGCCGCCACGAATTTTTTGTAATCGGCGCTCCCCTTGGCCACCGGCCTGTTTGCCGCCGCGCCGTTGGCGAGCAGGATGAGGGTGTCGTTGGTGCTGGTGTCACCGTCGATGGTGAGCCGGTTAAAGGTGTGCCGCGCGGCTTCCACCAGCGCGGCCTGCAGCACCGGCTTGGCGATGGCGGCATCGGTGAGGGTGAAGGCCAGCATCGTCGCCATGTTCGGGTGTATCATCCCGGCTCCTTTGGCGCTGCCCCACACGGTAACGGTTTTGCCGCCGATCTTCGCCTGCGCGGAAGCCTCTTTCGGGCGGGTGTCGGTGGTCATGATGGCGCGGGTGAACGGGGCCGCGTCGTTCCCCAGCGATTGCGCCAGCTGCGGAACCGCGCCAAGGATTTTTTCCATCGGCAGGTGCAGGCCGATAACGCCGGTAGAGGCGATAAGCACCTCGCCGGTCTTGATGCCGAGGTTTTTGGCCACCGCCTCGATGGTGGCCTTGGCGTTCTTCATGCCGACCGCGCCGGTGGCGGCGTTTGCGTTGCCGCTGTTGACGATGACGGCGCGGTGCGCGCGGTTCTTCAGGTTGGCCTGGCTCAGCAGCACCGGCGCCGCCTTCACGCGGTTGGTGGTGAACACGGCGGCGGCGGCGGCCAGCCTGTCGCTGATGATGAGGCCGACGTCCTCTTTATCCCACTTCTTTATCTTTGCCTTGACGGCGGCGTAATAAAAACCCTTCGGCGTCACTTCTTTTGTATCTCCACAATGGTTAGCTTCTACTTATATGCGGAGAGGCCGCATTCTTCCAGCTAATTTTTACGCCTTATCGGCGTAGGAAATGAGCGCGCGGTTACAATGGTTTCAAAACAGTGAGATCGATAAGATTGTCAATTTCACCACAGAGGCACGGAGTCACAGAGAAAACCTCCCCGTCATCCCCTCCTGCCCGCCACGGCGGATTCTGATCCGGTTTGGGTTTTTTTTCCGTGCCTTCGGCGAAGAAGGGGAAAGAATTGGGGACTTATATGCCCAGCGACTCTTTCAGGTCTTTATGCGATGTCCATTTTTTATTTTTTCTTTTCACCTGAATGGCTGATTGGTAATCCTTTTTGTCTTCCCGCTCGATACCCTTCAGGCGAAGAAATTCGCTGTAGTCAAGGATGACGGCAACGGGCTTGCCACTTTCCTTAATAACCTGAGTTTTAATCACGATACGCCTCCTTATTTACCAATCCCTGAAGGGAATAGATGACCATCCACAACTGTTGGCTTTGGCACCATTAGAAGTTAGGAGCTTAAGAACGGCTTGAGAATCCAGAGGTCCATGAGGGCTTGGTCCAATTATTACCTTGGCAATAGGAAGCTCTTTCCCTTTCTCACCTAGTGAGAAAGGGTGATAAGGAACAAGCATGGACTTACCCGATCGAAAAAATAACTCTGATTGTTTACTTCCATGAAAGGGGGCGACGAGGCGCCATTCACGTTCCTCTGCAAATGCCCGATTTTTGACTAATGGAGCGCTACACAAAAAAGGCAATAAACACTTCTCCGCGAATATATTTTCTGCCGAAGCTGTCGGATTTCCCTCAACTTCACTGGTAGCGCATAAACATTCAATGCCAGCCTGAAAGCAAGATTTTATTAGTTCTTTTTGGGCTGGTTCATCATACCTGCATTGTTCCAAGAAAAAACTCTGTTCTTTCGCCAATTGCCTGAGTGCGGCAGTGTCAAAACCGATTGCATATCCGTTTCCTGCCTTGGTGTAGCTTCGCCATTGGCTCAGCAGATCGCCGTCCTCGGAAAAGGAACAGACATAAGATTCTGCTTGATACTTGAGACTATCGAGCCAAGAGTAGAACCCCTTGATGACGCTTTCCTTGTTCAACTTACGTTCATCATAGGGAAATGTATCTAGAACCGTCTTTGCGACCTCAACGGCAGCAGTGAACTCGCTGGAGTCGTTAAGATAACGTATATTAGCCGCCCAGATTTCTCGCTTTTGGATAATTCCCAAGAGCCCTTCTCTTGTAGTGTAGTGATAAAGAATGTCTGGTGGTTGGCAATTTTTCATCAAAAGACAACTCCTTAAAATGGCTAGCGGGGGTTTTGCGCGGCGGCGCAAGCGGCTTTGACGGCGGCTTCCTGCGAGGGGTAGTTGAAATAACTCCCTCCCACCACCAGCCACCAGTTGTTCATATACCCCAGCTTGGGATCGACCGGACGCATCTGTTTCACCGTGACCATTGCGCCGTTATCGCATTTGATGACGTAATGTGTTTCATTGGGGCGGTCGATCTGGTTTGTCACTTTCCACGCAAATGCGGCGGCCGGGGCGAAGAAAGCCCAAACGCCACATAGAATCAGTATCCGCCCTGCTCTATTCATCCTGCCGCCGATAGTACCGCAAAAACACCGAATACCAAAGGTAGCGGCGGCATTCCTGCCGCCGATTGGCTCCGGGTAGGTACAGGCTCTTAGCCTGTACATCGGCCCGTGGCCGACAGTTTTCTCCGCCGGAGAAAAGTACATGCTGAGAGCATGTACCCACCCAAGAAGAATGATCGGCCCAGGTGGGCCGATGACACGCAGGAATGCGTGTCCCACCATTTGCGTGTCCCCCCATTAAGGAAGGGCGGAGCGGATTATTGATTCATGTACGGATAATGTCCTAACGCGGGTCAAAAGAAAGGGGGCTGTGCCGCAGGAAAGAACTGAGCAGGCCGGGCTTCCGTTGGAGGCGTTTACCATGCTTGCGCACAACCCCTGCCAGAGCCATA
>JAHFEJ010000111.1 GCA_023248535.1 Nitrospinales bacterium
GTTCTCAGCGCATCCAGCGCGGACTTACGCATCGTGCGGGCCTTTTCGATGTCACCCCCGTTTTCGTGGATCGCGGCAAGCTCCAGATATGCGGAGATCGCCGAGGGTTCCAGATAGATAACCTTTCTCAGGTTTTCCCTCGCTTCGTCCAGATTTCCCTCCTCTTCCGCAATATGCGCAAGCAGGCAGTAAGGTTCCGCCGAAAGGCGGTCTGCCGCTATGGCTTTGTGCAAATAATCCACCGCCTTCGCATGTTCTCCGAGGTTGGCATGGGATGAAGCCTTGAGGATAAGGGACTGGAAATCCGCGGCGGCGGCGCTCGGCGCGTGTGCGAACGGATAAGAAGTGACGGCGGAGCCGGTCTGTATTTTCATCGGCGAGGCCGGAGCCGGGCAAGGCGCGCTGAATATATCCTCTGTTCGAGGGATAACTTCCTTTACCCGTTCATACACAAGCGATTCGGGAAACACGCGGGGCTTTAGCAAGCCGGTGGGGGCGGAAAAGAGTTCCCAATGCCCGGTAATCAGGTACCCTCCTTCCCGCAAGGTATCGGCCATCTTTTCCACAATGGCGGCGACCGCTTTTCTCTTGTAGTAAATAAAGACGTTGCGGCACAGGATAATATCCATATCGCGCAATACGCCCGCCGATTCCGGATAAATATCCTTCACCATATCCCCCCGGCGGAACGTTACCATGTCTCTTATCCGGGGATCGAGTTCGAACCGGCCGTCTTTTTCCGCAAAATATTTTTTGCGGGTATCCTCCGGCACCATGCGGAACGACCACGCGCCGTATATCCCGCTCTTCGCTTTTTTCAGAAATTCTTCCTTTATATCGGTGCCGATAACAAGCACCCGCCAATCCGCAAGGCCGGAGATTATCTCGCTTACGATGATGGCAAGTGAATATGGCTCCTCGCCCGTGGAGCACCCCGCGCTCCAGATGCGGAGCGTCCGCTCGGATTTGCGGCGTTCGACAAGTTCCGGCAGTATCCTGCTCCTTAGCAGTTCAAACTGTCCCTTGTCTCGGAAAAAATAGCTTTCACCCACCGTGAGGAGGGCGGTAAGTTTTTCCCGTTCAAGCCTGCTTTCACCGGTATCCGAGTCCAGCAGGTTGCAGTATTGTTCCGTGAAGGAAAATCCGTGGGAAGCCATTCTATCCGCGGCTATCTTGCGTAATGTCCCGCCATCCTGTGGGGACACACGCAACCCTGTTTTTTCGGAGATCAGCTTTAATAGGCGAGGAAAAGAGTCATCTTCCATACACACATATCAGCGTGCAACTATCAGCCATCAGCTGACCGCTGACTGCCCGCCCCCAAGAGGCAAGCGGACGGTGAACTCCGCTTTTGGAGACACACGGTCAAACTGCATTTGCGATCCGTCCGTTCTTTCGCCCCATCCTCTCCCTTGGCGTTTATGTGTGGCGGTCATCCATCGCCCTCCGTCTTTTTGACCAATGTCACGCTTGAGCCGCCTTTGCCGAACCTGATCTTATTAAAATAGTGCAAGGCCATTTGAATCCCGCGCCCGTTCGGTTTGGCAAGCCGGTCAACCATCTCTTCCTCTTTCATGGCAAGATACCGTTCGTATTCAAAGCCATATCCGTCATCGATGATGTTCACGGCCACTTGGCTTCCCACTACTGAGACGGATACTTCTATCATGGCTTTGCATTGTTGGGCACGCGATTCCAGTTCGGCCTCATACCCCCCCTTGTTGAGCAGGTGGCCTTTCTCCTCCTCGGTGATGTTTAAACTGCCGTGTTCGTAGGCGTTCATTAAAAATTCGAGTACGAAAGCAAGGAATTTCCTTCGTTGCGCGCCTCCCATTACTTCGGCCACTTTCAGGCCAACCCAAGCCTGGGCCCTGTCAATCTCGCTTAACCGGGCGGGAATAATGATGCGTCCGAGGTTGCCGGGGAGCGGGAGTTCGTCGTGGGCATATACTCTCGGCAATTGACGGCGGGCGATAGCGTTGCGCACAGTGGGCAACAGCGTTTGCGCAGGAGCCGGCTTCAGCACATAATCCTGCACCCCATATTTCAGGAAATCGAGCGCCGTGGCCGCGTCTGATACCGCAGTGCAGGCGACAAAGGGTAAAAAACGCCCCTCGAAGTTTGCGCGCGCCAATTGTAAGCCGTCCATCTCCGGCATCATGATGTCCGACACCACCGCGTTGAAGTCGCGCATGGAAAGTTTGCCCAAAGCATCGGCGCCGTTTACCGCCGTGACCACCTCGTATCCGCCGCTTTCCAGTATTCGTTTTTCCAGTGTCAGGGTGGTGATAGAGTCCTCCACCAGAATAATGCTTATTGGCATGGCAAACCTTTCCTAAAAATGGCCGGTTTTCACTGACCGGCGACGCCATCAGCTGACCGCTGACTGCCCGCCCCCAAGAGGCAAGCGGACGGTGAATTCCGCGCCCTTGCCTTCCTCGCTCTTGACGGTAATGGTTCCCCCGTATTCCTCGATAATGGAATTGGCCATCGATAACCCCAACCCCGTGCCTTTATCAGGGTCTTTGGTTGTGAAGAATGGGTCGAATATCTTGTCCATTATGGCGGCGGGAATGCCGGCGCCGTTATCCAGAAATGAAATTTCCACATTATCCCCGGCTATCCCCGTCCGTATGGCAATATGCCCGTCCTTCCTCCCTCCAAGCGCATCTATGGCGTTCTTCATAATGCTTAAAAACACCTGTTCCAGAGCGCTTTCATTGGCATTTACCATGAAATCACCGGCTCCGTATTCCTTTGTAAGGCTAATATTGCGCTTCTCCAATTCAAGTGAATATGTAAGCAATGTGAGCGCGTTGTCGAGCAATAGGTGCGGATTTAAAGGAATGGACTCGTTTTTTGCAGGATAGGCGAATTTCCGTAAATTATTCGTAATAGTTACCGTGCGTTTTATCTGCGCCATTATGGTATCCAGGCTATCGTTAATCTCCTTCGGCTGGTTTTCCATTTGCAGAAGTTGCACGGTTGTCCCGATTATGTTCAACGGGTTGAGGATTTCATGGGAAACCCCCTCGGATAAAGTCCCAACCGAAGCGAGTTTCGCCTGCTTCACCAATGCCTTTTCCATCGCCTTGCGTTCTGTTATGTCCCGGACGATTCCGACAGCATGCCATTGGCCGTTCATTTGGAACGAAGAGAGCGAAAGCTCAACGGGAACGATCCCCCCGTTCTTTCTCAAAGCCGTTATCTCAACGGTTGTTCCGATAAGCGGGCCTTGTCCGCTTCCCCTGAACGCCGCCAGTCCCTTTTTGTGGCCTTCGCGGAATTGGGGAGGAACGATAAACTGCCCGAGATCCTTACCGAGAACTTCCCCGGAGGCGTAGCCGAATATATCTTCGGCCCCTTTGTTCCATAAAACCACTGCGCTATCGCCATCTATCACAATCACCGCGTCTTTGGTGCTGGCTAAAATGGAATTCTGAAGCTCCTCCTTCTCCCTTACCACCTTCTCGGAATCCACAAGTTGCATCAGCATTTCATCCCGTTTTCTTATGTGGAAAATAAGCGGCTTGTAGAACCCCAAATAAAGCATGGGAAGAATAATCAGGGTTAAGATGGCGGCATCCAGCAGGGACTCTTCCAACGGAGAAAGCAAGCCCTCGAAATGTGACAAAATTGCAATAAGGGTAACTTCACTAGCGAATATCGCGATTGTAACGAAAATAATCGAAAATTTAGGCGATGGGGGTTCCTTAACGTCTAATGATAAGGAGCCAAGTCTTTCCTGGAACGATTTCGACGTTTTTTCATTATTCATGGCCGTTTCCCCGCTTTTCTCCCATATCCGTGCGTATACGGACGTTACGATTGAGACATTGCCACCTACCCCTTCACTTTTATTCTACCCCTCCGGAAATGATTCTGCGCTATTTTTTCTGGCCATTCTATCCCCGCCTCTTGTCCCGGATGTGCGGCGCATGCCGCTCTTGGGGCATCCCACGCCCTGGAACGACCCTCCCCAAAAACGAACTTCTCCAAAAAAAACCGGATGGGTTAAAATGTGGAAATGGGAGAAGATGACGACATCAAGCGGGCCGCGGGCTTAAAACAGCTCGCTGAATCAGCAGGACAGGTTTATCCCTCGCCCATACGGCTTCTGCTCCTCGTGGCCATCGCCATATTTTCAGTCGAGATCTCCTACATGCTTTTCTTGCACAAAGTGGTTCCGCTCTCGCCATTCCAGGAGGCGTTGGTGGATGCCTCCACGCTTGTGTTGCTGGTCACCCCCGCGTTGTACTTTTTTCTGTACCGCCCCTTTGTCATCCACATAAAGGAACACCGGAAAGCCGAAGCGGCATTGCGCGAAAGCGAAGAGCAGTTCAGGGGCATCTTCGATTATTCGAAAGTCGGCGTCACCGTGCTGGGAGCCGATTACAAATACCTAAAGATCAACAAGGCGTTTTGCGACATGGTCGGCTACTCCGAAAAAGAACTGCTGGCGCACGACTTCAAGGGAATCACCCACCCCGACGATGTTGATATAAATATAAAGCTTTCAGAAAAACTCCGCGCCGGTGAAATAGATTTCTTCCACCTGGAAAAAAGATACATCCACAAGAACGGCGGTGTCATATGGGGCGACCTTACTGTTTCATCCGTGCGGAAAGAAGACGGAACGCTGCGGTATGTCGTCGCCATCATCCAGGACATGACCGAGCGCAAAGTGGCGGAGCGGGCGCTCCTCGAAGCGAAAGAAAAGGCTGAAGAGGCCACCCGCCTCAAGGACAAATTCGTCTCGCTGGTTTCCCACGACCTGAAAACCCCGCTCACATCCATGCTCGGGTTCCTGAAACTGGTGCGGCATGACACCGCGGCCCCGCTCAACGAAGGCGCGAGACTTATTTTGGACCGGGGCATTGAATCGGGCAAACAGATGGTATCCCTCATCGACGACCTGTTGACCATCAGCAGGTTCAAAACCGGCCAACTGAAGCTGAACAGGCAGTTTTTCGACGCCAAATACATCGGCGCCAAAATGGCCGCCGATTTCTCACACCTTGCCCGGCAAAAGGGGATCGAGATCGAAAACGCCATACCGGACAACAGCCGCATGTACGCCGATAAAACCCTGCTGACCGAGGCGGTGCAGAACCTCGTCTCCAACGCCATCAAGTTCTGCAAGGGGGGCGACCGCATCACCATCTCGCTCGATGGAAGCCCCTCGACCATTTATGTGCGCGATACCGGGCCGGGCATCCAGCCCGGCCTGCTGCGGCACCTTTTCGATTACGACAAAAAAACCTCCACGCCGGGAACCGCGGGCGAAACCGGAACCGGCTTCGGCCTTCCGCTCGTCAAAGACATCGTTGAACTCCACGGGGGAGAACTATACCTGGACTGCCCCCCCGGCAAAGGCTGCCTCTTTTCCCTGGCACTGCCGCACATCAGCCCCAAAATCCTGCTGGTGGACGATGAAAAGGATTTCAGATACCTGCTTATCGAGCACCTGAAGGAGATGAACGCCACCATCATCGAAGCGGAGCATGGGGAAGAGGCGCTGACCATGACCGCGGCCGTCCGCCCCGATTTGATCATCACCGATATCAAAATGCCGGTCATGGACGGCTTGGAACTTTTAAAGGCGGTAAAAGGTATGCCGCACCTCAGAGACATCCCCGTGATTGTCCTCAGCGGCGAATTCGGGATGGAAATACGCGACACGGTGTTCAAATTGGGCGCCGATGATTTCGTCACAAAAAAGTTCGACAAAAACGACTTCCTCCCCCGCGTCAGAAGATTCATCGGATAGGCCCGCCCCCCGCTGTTTTTTTCCGTGACGCGGAAAAACCAAAATGACATAATGCCATTGCTGCGGGTCCGGCCCCGTATACAATGGCGCTGGAATATATTAATCCCCTCATAATCGTATCGACATTAAGAATGAAAAACAAACACAGAGACACGCGAGACACGGAGGGGGAAGGGCCTTGCGCCCAATCCATGCCCCTGCGCTTTCCCCTATTTCCCAAAAAGGGGATGAAGGGGAGGTTTTTCTCCGTGGCTCTGTGCCTCAGTGGTTTGTTCTATTATTGTTATGACTGTATAATTTGAGACCCTGAATTATTAGCAAGGAGCTAAAGATGAAAAAAGCGTTTATCGGATTGACGGCAGTCACGGTTTTCGGATTCGCACTGCTTTGCCAGCCCCCGTTCCCCGTGTCCGGCGGCCGCATCGGCATTGCAACCGCGTGGGCGGAGGAGGAGTTCACTTACTACGACGATGAAATACAGTTCCACTTCTCAGGGGAAAAAAACCTGGTGCACTTCAACCACCTCATGGGAATGCTGAGCGACCTCTGGAAGACACACAACAAAGTATTTGACCTCAGGGGCAAAGGCGAAAACACCGTCGGCGCCCAGGTGGAAGAGCTGCTGAATGACGCAAATCTGGCCGCGAGCCAGGGAGACTATGAAGCCGGGTTCGCCAGCCTGAAAACCGTTCACGAAAGCTTAAAAGCCTCACTGGCGAAAATGGGCGTTAAGCCGGCAAAATAGCCAGTCTGTCATCGGCCCACCGGGCCGTTTCCCGCTCTTGGTGGAATGGATGGTGTAGGGGCAGGTTTCAAACCTGCCCCTACCTCTCCGTCATCGGCCCCTAACGGCTCCCCGCTTGATCATGGACAAATTCCGCAAACGGGTATATCGTAACACCTCGCCTGAAAAACCTGTTTATCGGGGGTACAAAAAATGACTCATCAAAGAACCATTACCGGCGGCAACCCATTCCCTGCCCCTCAATGGACAACGGCCACCTCCCGCCTGACCCGCCGCTTCGAATACATCTCGGAGCTTCTCAGCCTTTCCATATTGCTTTTCGGCGTCTCCGTCATCATCGGATGGCTGTTTAATATTACGGGTCTTCTCCTTATCGAGTGGGTAAAAAGGTGGGGTGAAGCGGCTCCAGAGCCTTTATTAGCAAGGGGATAAGGCATTTTTCTTGTCTTCGGAATCTGTCATGATTATCCGATGGGTAA
>JAHFEJ010000112.1 GCA_023248535.1 Nitrospinales bacterium
CGTACGCTCGGCGAACGCGGATAGGGTGGTAGGCATTTTTTTGAGGGCGGCTTCCACCTGAATTGCCACATCCCCCACCGTTTTGAGGTCCGGCCCCGCCACTTTTATCCCCACCGGCGTTTTGATGCCGGTGGAAAGCATGTCGATGCGGTTTCTGATCGGCATGACCCACGCATTGGAGACGCCGGGGATCTTCACCGTCGCGTCAAGCTCTTTGATCAGTTTTTCAACGGTCATGCCGGCGCGCCACTGCTCCTTCGGCTTGAATTGGATAGTGGTTTCAACCATGACGAACATGGCGGAATCGGTGGCCGTTTCGGCGCGGCCTATTTTGCCGAACACCTGCGCCACCTCCGGCACCGTCTTTATCATCCTGTCGGTCTGCTGCAACAGTTCGGCGGCTTTGGTGACGGAAATGCCGGGAAACGTCGTCGGCATATACAGCAGGTCCCCTTCGTTGAGCGGCGGCAAAAATTCGCTGCCCAGTTTCAGGGCCGGAAAGGCGGTGAACACCAAAAGGGCGGCGGTAACGGCGATGACCGTATTTTTCCACCGCATGATGAAATGCGCCATCGGCGTGTAGAAATTCACCAGAAAAAGGTTGATGGGGTTCTTGTGCTCCGGCACGATATCCCCCTTTACAAAAGCGACCATCATCACCGGCACCAGCGTGATGGCCAGCAGCGCGGACGCGGCCACGGCATACGTCTTGGTGAAAGCAAGCGGGGCGAACAGCTTTCCCTCCTGCGCCTGCAGGGTGAAGACGGGGAAAAACGAAACGGTGATGATGAGCAGGCAGAAGAAGAGCGCCGGACCAACCTCCTGCACCGCCTCCCTGATGATATCGGCGCGCGCGCGGTTGGCCGGGGCGTGCTCCAGATGCTTGTGCGTATTCTCGATCATCACGATGGCGGCGTCCACCATCACGCCGATGGCGATGGCGATGCCGCCCAGCGACATGATATTGGCGTTAAGCCCTTGCATGCGCATGATGATGAACGACGCAAGGATGCCTATCGGAATGGTACAGATGGCGACCAGCGATGAGCGGAGGTGCATAAGGAAGATCACGCAGACCAGCGCGACGATGATGAACTCCTCCACCAGTTTTTCCGTCAAAAAGGAAACGGCCCGCTGAATGAGCGCCGAGCGGTCATACACCGGCACGATCTCCACTCCTTCCGGTAGCCCGGCCTTGAGTTGCGCCATCCGATCCTTCACGAGGCCGATGGTCTTCAGCGCATCGCCGCCGTAGCGCAGCAGCACCACCCCGCCGGTCACCTGCCCCTCGCCGTCAAGCTCGGTGACGCCGCGCCGCCAGTCCGGCCCCAGATGCACGGCGCCGAGATCGCGGATGCGTACCGGTATGCCGTTCTTCCCCACCATAACGACGATGCTTTCGATATCGGCGATTGACCGGATGTACCCTTTGCCGCGGATGAGATACTCCCGCTCCGCCATTTCCACCGAGCGGCCGCCGACATCCTTGTTGCTCCGCTTCACCGCGTCCGACACCATCATCAGCGGGATTTTGAATGAAGCCAGCTTCACCGGATCAAGCTCTATCTGGTACTGCTTGACGTAGCCCCCCATCGAAGCGACCTCGGAGACGCCGGGCACCTTCTGCAATTCGTAACGGAGATACCAGTCCTGCAACGAGCGGAGCTGCGCGAGATCGTGTTTGCCGGTGCGGTCCACCACCGCGTATTCGTACACCCAGCCGACGCCGGTGGCGTCCGGCCCTATGACCGGCGTCACCCCCTTGGGCAGCCGCCCCTGCGCGAAGTTGAGATATTCCAGCACACGCGAGCGCGCCCAATAAAGGTCGGTGCCATCTTCGAAAATGATATAGACGAACGACATGCCGAAAAACGAGTAGCCGCGCACCACCTTGGCGTACGGCACCGAAAGCATGGCGGTGGTGAGCGGATAGGTTATCTGATCCTCGACGATCTGCGGCGCTTGCCCCTCGTATTCGGTGAATACGATCACCTGCGCGTCGCTAAGATCCGGGAGGGCATCAAGCGGTATCGTCCGAACCGCCACCCAGCCCCCCACGATGATGAATAGCGTGGCGAGAACAATGATCAGCCGGTTTTTAAGCGACCATTCGATCACGCGGTTAAGCATGGCTAGTGACCCCCGTGATTGTGGTGGGGGCCGCCGTCATCCATCTTCATGCCACCCATATCCATGTCCTTCATATCAGCATCCCCCCCGGCGATATGGCCGGAGGTTTCGTGCGTGGGGGCGCTTTTCTTTTTTGCCTTGGCCTTCGGGACGGCTGAAACTGCGTGCTCCCCACCATCCGCGGATGGCTGGTCCCCGGCGAGCATCTTCTGCGCCGCTTCTTTCAGCGAGCTTTCGGAATCGATAAGGAACTGGGCGGAAGTAACGACCTTCTCCCCTTCCGTGAGTCCCTCCAGCGCTTCGAAATATCCTTCAGACTCGATGCCCAGTTTCACCTGGCGCGGGGCGTACCTGCTGCCGCCGGAAGCGACAATCACCATGTCGCGCTTGCCGCCGCGTATCACGGCCTCTTTCGGCACGGCCAGCCCTTTCCGCTCCGCGCCGGCGAGTATCTCCACCCGCGCGTACATATCAGGCTTAAGTTCCCCGCGCGGGTTGTCGAATTCTATCCGCACCTTCACCGTGCGGGTCTCTTTTTCCAAAAACGGGTAGATGTAGGTCACGGCCCCGTTGAAGGTTTTTCCAGGGTATGCTTCCAGCGTCATCTTCACCGGCGCGCCGTTGTGCACGCCGTGCAACTCATACTCGTACACCTCGGCCAACACCCATACTTTCGACAGGTCGGCCACCGTGTAGAGCGTCATCCCGGGGGAAACCTGCATTCCTTCGGTAACCATCTTCTGCACTACCACGCCATCGAACGGCGAGTGGATATGCAGCGTCTTGAAAACCTGTTTCTTCATTTCCATGTCGTGAATCTGGTGTCCCGGCACATCAAGGTACTCCAGCCGCTTCTTGGCGGCCTCGTACATCTCCTGCCCGCGCTTGGCCACTTCGGCCGCGGGGCTTCCCTTGATCGCATCACGGTTGCGCGCGGCCAACAGAAATTCCTCTTCTGTCGCCACCAAGTCGGGCGAATATATCTCCAGCAGATAATCCCCTTTTTTCACCCGCTGCCCGGTTGAGTTGACATACAGATGCTCGATCCACCCGGCGGTCTTGCTTTGGATGTTCGCCACGCGGGTCTCATCGTATGCCACCGATCCGGCGGCCCGCACCGCGCGAGAGAGTACCCTGGTTTCCACCGGAGCGATCCGCACTCCCATGCTCTGTTCGGTTGCGGCATTGATCTTCACCCCGCCTTCCGCCTCATCTTCATACACCGGGGTCAGGTCCATACCCATCGGCGACTTTCCGGGGCCTTCCGCCCGGTAGCCGGGAATCATCGTATCCGTCCAGTACAATATTTTCCGTTCCCTGTCCGGCGCTCCCTTTACGGCGGACTGCGGAGGAACGGCCATTTTTTTTATCGCGACATTATCCAGCCAGCCGCGGGCGGCCCAAAGCCCCCCCAGTGCCGCCACCACGGCAACCGTAAGCCAAAACCGTTTCCGGTAATCAGTATTCATTTCCCGCCTCCGTGACATCATCGCCCAGCTCGCGCGATAGCCGCGCGCGGGCCGCCATCAGTTCAAACTCCACTTCCGCACGCTGTATCTGATAATCGAACAGCGTTGATTGATACATCGACATGGTAAAAAAGTCCCCCTTGTTAACCCGGTAAGCGATCATCGCCGATTCAACCGTCTGCGATGCCTGCATGATAAGCGCCGTATCGAACAGCGTCAGCAGTTTTTGGTTCTTCGTCTGCTCATCCATCAGCTCGTATATCTTTTCCCGCAGCCGCAACCGCTCGGCGGCCAGCTCTTCGCGGGTTTTTTCCTCCATCAGAAGCGCTTCGGCCACCATTTTGTCCTGCTTGCGGCTTTTCCAAACGGGAAGATCGATCATCACCTCGGCGGAGATGAGGTCGGAGCGGTTCATTGGCGTATCCTCCCGCTGGCTGTAGGATACTTGCACCGCGTAATCCGGCAAGATTTCGCGGCGTGCCAACGCCAGCGTGTTGTGCGCCCGTTCCAGCTTCGCGTTCAGCCCCGCGAAAAGCGGCCGGCGCGCCATCGCGCGCTCCGCCAGTTCGTCATCGGTTCCCGCGGGGCCTTCCACCGGTACGATCTCCGGCCGCCGCCACTCGGTGGTCTCGGGCAAACCGGCCCATACATTAAGCATTTTGCTTTGCGTGCTTATCTGCTGGCCAATACGGATGAGATACTCCAGCATCTTGCTGTATTCAAGCTGCGCCTTCAGCACATCCTGCTGCAACCCCTCGCCAACCGTGTATTTGGTCATGGAAACGTCGAGGAAATCATTCAGTATCTCCTTGTTCTTCTCCGCGATGCCGCGCGCGGTCATAAGGTAGCGCATCCGGTAAAAGGCGATGCGCGCCTGCTCGATAAGCTCCAGTCTTTTTTCGCGCGCCATCGCCGCCGCCGCCGCCGAATCTCCCTCCGCAACCTTCCGGCGCAGATCGCGCTTGCCCGGCGCGGGAAATGCCTGTGAGATGCCGATGCTCTTCCGGGTCATATCCTCCTGGGTAAAGGAAAATGAATCCGTCGGCAGGTCCATCACGCCTATGGAAAGCTGCGGGTCCGGCAGGCTTTCGGCCTGCGAAGGCACCTCCTCCTTGGCACGGGCTTCGGCGCGGACCATCTTCAGCTCCGGATGCTTTTCCAGCATCAGCTTCAGATACGCCGCGAAATCCATCCCCCCCCCCTCTTCCGGCGCGGGGGAAGGCGCCGCCTCTCCCGCCCATACGGGAGGGCTGAAAGCCAATATCAACGCCGCCGCAGCGGCCGCTACAGTACGCATCACAATAAACCTCGCTTTCGCATTGTTAGGGATGGCCGATGGATTGTTCCATCCGGCCATCGATGGAAAGCGGCGGCTATTTCCGGCCACCTTTCTTTTCATGTTGCTCCTGCCGCATGTTCTGCATGCACTGCTCCATCATTTTGTCATTCTGCTCTTTCGTGGTGGTGGGAGGCATCTTCATATCCACCATTTTCTGCTTGCAATACTCCATCATCGTCCCGTGGCTCATACCGCCGCCCTTCATTTCCCCGTGCTTCATGTTATCCCCCATCATGCCGCCGGATTTCATTTCATGGGCGCGGGACGTGGCGGTAAACAGAACGTAACCTGTGATAGCCAGCAATACCAATAACCGTTTCATTGCCATTCCTCCGTTTAATATGCCAACCCAAAACCCCGCATTGGAGCCGTGACGATGGCGATAAAGCCTTCATGCATAAAGCGTGAAGACGCCGTTATCCTGTGGGGAAAACGGTTAGTGCCTGGGAGGGCGGAAGAGTTCCGCGGTGATGCGGGAAGGAATGAAGAGCGTATAAGAGATAATTAATAACGTTGACGCGAAGAAAATGCCGAGCAGGTTGTTATCCACCCCGAACCCGATAAAACAGGCCCCGCAGCACGGATTGAAACCGTCATGACCGCCCGCCGGAGCCTGATCGGCCGGGGCCGGCATGGGACATCCTTCATGGGGAGCGCTGTGCTGGTGTGAAGACGAGGCGGCGGACATAAGCCCAGCCTCGGCCAATGGCGCGGCAAAAGCCATCGCCATGAAAAGAAACAACGTCGCAAACGCGATATTCTTCTTATTCATTGTTGTTATTTTACCAATAAATCCAGATTTTTCCAAATATCCCCCGTGGCAATATCCCCCTGCGGCGGAACGGGTCAGCCTGGAACCACCCCACGCGCGCCGCGGCCTCCCCTTGTCGCCCATGGCTAAGGAGGTTCGGCGTCATTTCCAAAACTGGAACTATCCGATAAATCTTCTGACCCTGGGGAGGAAGTCAACGGGGCCAATCCTTTCCTTGGTGACAAAATCCTCGCCACCCAGCTTAAACACGGCATCCCGAATTTCCATACCATGTTCGCCGCTAACCACTATTACCGGTATATCCTTCGTTGCGGAATTGGCCTTTATCTTCTCCAGCAACTTAAGCCCGTCCAAGAAAGGCATTTCGATATCGCTTATTACCAAATGAACCGTATCCCTTTCCAACGCCGCCCATGCCTCCTCGCCATCCGCGGCTTGGATAATTTCGACCTCCATCGGCTTCAGATGAATTTCCAGCAAAAACCTGAACCGCGGATCGTCATCCACAAGCAGGATTTTGGGACGGACAAATGGCAATTTAAGGGAAAACGCACACCCATGGGCAATCTCACACACCGCACGAAGCTCCCCCCCGTGAAGTTCCATGATATCTTTTGCAAGCTGAAGCCCCAGACCAGTCCCTATTTCACCAGCCGTTCCTTCGGTCGTTATCTTGGCCCCGTCTTTGAATATTCTTTCCAATACCTCCGGTTTGATGCCAGGCCCGGTATCGCTGATGCAAATAGCCGTTTTGTCATCGTCCTCAAGCGAAATGGTTATTTTGTCTCCCCTTTTACAAAATTTTATCGCGTTTGAAAAAAGGTTGTATGTCGCTTCACCTAAAAGTGTCCGGTCGGCATAAACCCGGCTGTTATCGGGAATTATGTTCTTTATTTCGGGTCTTCTCCTTATCGAGTGGGTAAAAAGGTGGGGTGAAGCGGCTCCAGAGCCTTTATTAGCAAGGGGATAAGGCATTTTTCTTGTCTTCGGAATCTGTCATGATTATCCGATGGGTAA
>JAHFEJ010000113.1 GCA_023248535.1 Nitrospinales bacterium
AGGTTGCGCTGCTTCCGCAAGTGCCACGGCATATAGAAGATGCGGTTGTGCCAGAAAACGAATATGCATGGATTTTCGGCGGAGTATTTTTGCGCGTCCACCCCGAGAATACGGGGGCGGAGCGTGATGGAGGTCAGCAACAACCACCAGTATGCGAGGAACGGTACGATCGTTCCGTTGAGGAACCGTTTCATTCCCCGCAATCCGCCTCAGTCTTTATCCGCCTTGGCGTTTTTCAGGAAGGAGCTGATCATATCGATGGGAACCGGAAAGATCGTGACGGAATTATTTTCGGTGGCGATTTCGCTGAGCGTTTGGAGATAGCGCAGCTGCAAAGTGGAAGGGTGCCGCCCCATCATTTCGGCCGCGGCCAGCAGTTTTTCGGCAGCCTGCAACTCGCCTTCGGCGTTGATTATTTTGGCCCGGCGTTCGCGTTCCGCTTCGGCCTGCTTGGCCATGGCGCGTTTCATCTCCTGCGGCAGATCTATATGTTTGATGGCAACGCTTGTTACCTTGATCCCCCACGGGTCGGTTTGCTGATCCAGCAGTTCCCGCAGGCGGAGGTTGAGTTTCTCCTGTTCCGCCAGCACATCGTCCATTTCGTGTTGGCCGATCATGGCCCGCAATGTGGTTTGGGCCAACAGCGAGGTGTTGTAATGGTAATCCCCCACCGTGAGGACGGCCTTTTCGGCATCCACCACACGGTACATCACCACGGCGTTTACGGCCATCGATACGTTGTCGCGGGTGATAATATCCTGCGCCGGCACATCGAGGGCGATGATCCGCATATCCACCCGGACCATTGTCATAACGCCGGGGAGGAGCAGCTTCAGCCCCCCTTCGTAGGTGGCGAAGTATTTTCCGAAGAAAAACACCACGCCGCGTTGGTATTGGTAGATGATCCTGATGGAGCTTGAAACAACCAGAACCAGCATGATAAAGGCGGCGGCAAGCATAACCATATTGTTCTCCATAAATGAAAGTTCATACTAACACAGTCCATCATCTTTCCACCGGGGTAATGGCCGTGGAATTCCCTGAAAAACACCGGGTTGCTCAAGCCGCATGTATCTAGGAAATATAGGAAATAGCGGTTGCTGGACATCATGGTTGCTTGACAGATTTTCTGGCCTGCCTTATAATGGGATTAAAGAGGTAGTAATTATCTAATAAAGGCCGTGGGGATGATCCTGGTGATGGAGCCACAATGAGAAGTTCGCTCAAGTGGAGGTTGTATGGTTGGCACATGGCATAAATATCTCACAGCTGCCATAATCGCGGCCGGGGCGGTTTTTCCGATGACCGTATGTGCGGCCGACGGCCACCTTGGCGGGATCGTGGAGCTTGGCCGATCCCTTTATTTCGATCCCCGGCTATCGGCGGACGATACGGTTTCCTGTTCATCATGCCATTCGCCAGATCATTCCTTTACCGATAATAAAACAGTGTCCACCGGCATTCGTGGACAGTCTGGCGTACGGAACTCGCCAACGGTGATTAACAGGCTCTATGGCAAATCGCAGTTTTGGGATGGCCGCGCCTCCTCGCTTGAAGAGCAGGCCAAGGGGCCGATTATAAACCCGGTGGAAATGGGAATGAAGGACCATGCCACCCTTGTGGCGAAATTGAAGGGAACCGAAGGATACAACGAATGGTTTAAAAAGGTTTTTGGCAGGGAATTGAATATTGATGATTTGGCCAAATCCATCGCCGCGTTCGAGCGGACCATTGTTTCTGACGACTCGAAATACGACCGTTACCTTTCTGGCGACCTGCAGGCGTTTAATGCCTCGGAACGGCGTGGTCTTGATGTTTTCAAAGGCAAAGGGCGATGCATAATCTGTCACGGCGGCAATAATTTCACCGACGAGTTATTCCATAACCTTGGGGTGGGCATGAATGAGCCAAACCCCGATCTTGGCAGGTATTCGCAAACCAGGGCTGAACAGGACAAGGGAGCATTCAAAACCCCCACACTGAGGGATATCGATTCAACCGGCCCTTATATGCACGACGGCAGCGAAAAAACCCTTGAAGACGTTGTGGAATTTTATGACGAGGGCGGAGTGCCGAATCCCAATCTTGATAGATCGATGAAAAGGCTGGGTTTGAACCAGGGGGAAAAGCAAGACTTGGTGGCGTTCATGAAATCTCTTGGCGGTGTCAGGTGGCGGCGCATCACCGCTCCCACCGGTTTTCCGAGATGACCGAATGCAAAAAAAACGCCCATATGAGGAAGAAAACAACAACAAGGAGTATTCCTTGATATCCAAAAAACGAATTGTAATTTCCAGAAAAATGCTATTTCGGAGGATACTGTCATGACAACGTCAATGTATGGTTATTGGCACATCCGTGGATACCGCAAGGTTTCAGTTATGTATTTGATCGCGGGCATGTTGATGCTTGCCCTGCCGGGCATTTCGGCCGCAAAGGAAGAGGCGGGGCATCAGCATGGTTTGTCCTCAAACTATGTTCTGAATATCGATCCGTTTACCAGCGAAACCGTGGGTAAAGCGCTTGCAAAAGAGGTAGGCGAGTTTTTTGACGACGCGGAAAAAGCCGTCGAAACCAGGGATATCACTAAGCTGATGGCGCTGTATTCGGATGGGTATACAAATGGAACGCACCGGAAGGCTGACATCGCCGCTACATGGAGAGTGATTTTTACGGAGTTTAACTCTCTGGCGATGACCCATAATATGCGGTTTATTACCACTGATCCCAAAAGCAACGTGGTTATAATGCGTTGCAGCGGAATACTTGTCGGCGTACCCACCGCCGATAAGGGAATGATCGCCCTTGATTCGTGGATGAATACCGACCACGTTCTTGTCAGGGAAGGCGGAAAACTCAGGATCATCGGTTCTTCCGGCGCAGAGCAAAAACGGCTCTGGTTCGACAAACCCCTGCATCCTCTTTTCTAAAGGCAGCTAGTCGGCAGGCGGGAAATATTCCCGCCTTTGCCGCTTACCGGAATTGATTTCCCGCAGCCTTCCACAACCAGTTGAATAAAAACGGGCTGCCATTTTTCCACTCTGGTTATGGTAGACTTTAACTTAAAGGCGGTTTTTGCCGCAGCCGGCGTTATTTGGGAGAACTTTAATGTATTTTTCGCCAGCGGTATACATTGGTATTGTTGCTTTTGTAATAGTAGTTAACATTTGGATTCTGGTGCGCTTTCTAAAAAAAGCGGCCGGTTGGGCAAAGCCGGAAGAAACCAAGCGGGATGTTTGACAGTTTTAAAATAAAACGGTTGGTGAGCCAGATTCTAAGCTCGCCCGGACAGGATACGTCCCCGTATGTGCGGTCGTTGCGCGCGTACGGAGAGGAAGGGCTTAACGCGCTGGTGGATACCTATGTGGCGCGCAAAATCACCGATGCTGATTTTGAGCGGAACTTTTCCGCATTTTACGATCGCGATCAGATGGAGCTGTTTATCGGGCTTTTGGGGCACCCCAAAGAACTGGTGCGTTCCCTGGCCCGCGGAATTCTTGAAAAAAAGGCATTGTCGGCGGCGGTTCCCCGCCTTGTTGAAAGACTTAAAGAGAAAAATGCGATGCTCCGGCGCGGCATTGCCGATCTTCTAAAAAAAATCGGTTCTCCCGCAGCGTTGGACAAGCTCATTTCATATCTTCAAGAGGATGACAAGGAGTTGAAAGGGATCGTGATCGGGCTTATCGCCGATCTGGGCGGCTCGCAGGCGGCGGGATATTTGATGCCGTTGATGAGTTCACCCGATTGGTGGCTGCGCAAGAAGGCGGTGGATGCAATCTGCAGGATAAAAGATTCCGCCAGCATCGGTCCGTTGGTCGATCTGCTTAAGGCGGAACGGGATCCGAAGATAAAGGTCACCATCATTCAGACGCTCGGGCAGATCGGCAACACCAACGCCGCGCGCGCCATTCTTTCCAGCATCGCCGATAACGACCTTGTTGTCCGGCAGATGGTGGTGGAAGCGCTGGAAAACATAGCCGACGAGTCGCTGGTGCCCGAGATTATCAATTCCATGCGGGATGCGGATGTGAATGTGCGCCGCGCGGGGGTGGAAATCTTGAGCAAAATGAAGACCGTTGATTCCGCCGAGACGCTGATACGGTGCGTGCAAGACCCCGACTGGTGGGTGCGCGAGATCGCCATTGATGCGTTAGCCTTGGTGAACAAGCCCGATGTGGGCGCCCGGGTGCGGGAGCTGTTCACCAATTCCGATGAAAATGTCCGCCGTGCGGCGGTGGAGTATTTCAACCGCCTGCCCGATCCTTCCACGTTCGACGCGCTGGCGGAATTGCTGAACGATCCGGACTGGTGGGTGCGCGAAAAGGCGGTTTCCGCCTTGGGCAAGCTGAAGGACGAGCGGGCCATCGACCTGGTGATGGCATTACGGAATGACTATGATGTCCGATGGGTCGTCCCGCAGGCGTTGGGGGATATAGGCGGCGCGCGGGCGGTGGAATACCTGTGTGATTTTATGGATGATCCCGAGCGCAACGTCCGGATGGAGACGCTCAAATCGCTTCAGAAAATAAACGACAAGAATACTCTCTCCGTTATCAAAGCGACCGTGAAAGACAGCGATGCCGATATCCGCGATCTGGCCCTGCAGATCATAAAGGATATGACCGGCCATGCCGTGAAAGCGAACCAGATCATAGCCGAGCAAACACGGGAAAAGTGGAGCGGCGGCAGCACCATTTTCACCAGCCCTTTCCTGGACAGCGCGCGGGTGAAGGTGGAGGCGATTTTGGTGTTGGATCTCGCCAACAGCACCGATATAGGCGCGAAGTACGGCGATGACTTCGCCCTCCGCCTGACGAACCGCCTAGTGGAGGAAACCAAGCCGATCTCCACCAAGCACCGTGCCCGCTTCACCAAGAGCACCGGTGATGGTTACCTGATGGCCTTTAACGAGATTTCCCATGCGGTGAATTTTGCGATGGATATTCTGGACACACTGAAGAAAAGCAATGCCACCCATCCCCCGCAGGAGCGGATCGATGTCCGTATCGCCATCAACGTGGGCGAAACCCGCATCGATGATAAAGGAGACCGCCTTGGCACGGCCGTGAACATGACGTTCCGCGTCGAGGGGGTGAAGCCGAAGGATCTGATACCGGACGTGGGGGGAATGAAACCGGAAGAAATGCCGCTGTTGAACCGAATACTGGTTACTGAGCCGGTAAAACAGGACTTGGAAAAGAACGGATTGGTCAAAACACGGTTTATAGGTTTTTTCGAGCTCAAGGGAATACCGGGCAGGCACCGGATATATCAGGTTACCGCCGACTGAAGGAGGGGCGTGGATTATGGAACGTACCAAACAGAATGTGATGAACCTGTTGAGGGAACTGCCGTTTTTCGATTCGTTTGATGCCGATGATATCAAGGCATTTGCCCCATACCTGAGCTTGCGTCAGGTGGAAGAGGGGAACACCATCTTTCATGAAGGGGATATGGGGAGCTATCTGCTTTTCATCGTTGAAGGAGTGATGGAGATCATTCTCACCGCTGAAAACCGGCAGCAGAAGATCGTCGCCACCTATGGTCCCGGCGCCTCCATCGGTGAAATGGCGCTCATAGACGAGTATGAACGTTCCGCCACCGTGCGCGCTACGACCCATTGCGAAATACTGATTCTCACCAAGACGAAGTTTGACGTGTTGCAGGACGAAAATCCGCGGGTGGCGATGAAGATAATGAAAGGATTGGCCCGCAATATCAGCTTGCGTCTGCGTGCCACCCAAGGGCGCTTCCGCGACATCATCTGATTCCGCGGCCCGCCGCCAAACAGAACCGGTACTGCGTGTCGGACGGCTCCGGCCGCCATGAACCATCATTGAAATATAATGATCGGAGACTGATAATGAACCTCCCGATACTCTTTTATCTTCGTGCCGGCCGGCCGGTGATTTGCGCGCTTTTTAGCGTTATTTTGATCGCCGCCGGGGTTCTCCACATGGTTAAGCTGCATTTCACTTTTGCATTGCTGGCCGATAACCCGCGCGAATACCTGTTGCATTGCGTGGCGGGATTGCTTTTTGGCCGGGTTTTCGCTGAGGGAATGTTCGCCTACGCGCGCGCGTGGCTGACCGATCTGCGGCGCAATTTCCTTCCCGGTTCCGCAATGGGGATTATCGCACCCATAGTCTTTTTAATGGTGATTCATCAGACGCGCTATTTTCTCAATGATGGGCCAGCCACGTTGGCAATGGCCGCGGCCATGCTGGCGTCGGGATTATTGGGGGGGCGGAGCGCCGTTTCAGGCATCGATATTCCGGGATCGTTTCTTACCCTTATCGAAGCGGGGAAAATGGATGGCGGCTTTTCAATTGGCATTGTGAAATCGCTGCATGCCATGGATCAATACAATCCGCGGCTATTCGGTGTTTTGGCGGCCATTCACCGCCGGGAGGGAAATCTCCCCAAGGCTGAATGCGCCGCCAGTGTGGCGGAGCTATTGCGTAATGAGGCCGGGGAAAAATGATATAATCGGCCGATGTTGAAAAAGGCTGTTTCTGTTGCCGCCGCCGCGGCCGTTTTTTCGTGCGGCGCGGCCTTGGCTTTTACCTATGCTCCCTTGGCAGCGGTGCAAACAATGATTATCCACGCCAGCGGGTCGGTAACCGGTACACATACCAGTGGTGCGGTAACTTCTCAACCCCCTGCATCGT
>JAHFEJ010000002.1:0-74954 GCA_023248535.1 Nitrospinales bacterium
GGGTTACTTTGGCCGGAGCCGGAGCCGGAGCCGGAGCAGGTGCCGGTTTCGGTGCGGGAGGCGGCGTGACCGGAGCGGGCGCAGGCGCTGCCTTCGGCGCGGGCGGCGGTGTTACCGGGGCCTGCGCTTTTTCGACCGGCGGCGTTGCTTTCACCGGTTCTGCTTTCGGAGCTGGGGCCGGTTTCGGCGCGGGCGGCGGTGTTACCGGGGCCTGCGCTTTTTCAACCAAAGAATTTTCTCTTGGCTGTTTTATAGCGGAGACCGTAGGCGCCGCATCCCCAGATTTGTAATCCACCAAAAACGCTTTCGATGAAGCGACGCCATGTTTATCCGACAGCGTTACCGTCCAGGTGGTCTGTCTGGCGGGGTCGCCCGGAGTGGTGATAATCGGCTTAAGCGTCAAGGTGCCATCGGAGTTCAAGATGACCTTGCTGTTCCATGCGCGTCCCCGCAATTTGCCTTTCTTGGTCCACACATAGGTTCCGGCCTTGGCGCCGCTTTGAACCCTGACCAGATCAAATGTCACCTTGGTCACGTTTTTGAGGTTGGCGCCCGAAGCGGTTATCACCGCCTTATAAGGGGCTTCGCTCGTAGAGACGACGCTCGGGGCCAAGTCGTCAAAGCTGATAGAGGCCGAGGCCGAAGCAGTGCCCGCGACAGTTTTTTGGGTCGGGGCGGCGGGCGCCTTGGCTTCAACAACCGGCGTTGGGGCGGGCTTCGCCGCCGGAGCAGCCGGCGTGGGAGCCACAGGTGCAGGGACTTTCTTCGCTTCAACAACCGGTGCCGGGGCGGGCTTCGCGGCTGGGGCCTTCTTCATGTCAAGCGGAACGTCGGTTTCAACGGTTCCCTTCTTGGCGGCTTCGGCCACCACAACCGGCTGCTGGGCGGCGATTCTTTGGTTTTGGATCTCTTTTTGATTCTTTTCCCATTCGGCGACGGTGAATCCAAACACCGTGGGGTTGGCGGCGATGTAGGAATCGACGTGCACGCTGGTATCGAAAGCGGAGACCTCCAGCGGCGGCGGGATGATCCGCACCTCGGCATTCACGTCCAGCTTGGGTATTTTGTACGAGCCGGTTTTAGCGGCATTGAAGAACCGGGTGGAGATGATCGGGAAGAGTTCCAGCGTGCCGACGATCTTTCCTTCGGACAGGATGTTCAGGGTTATCCGTTGATCGAAGGTATCGTTGGCCACTTGCCGCCACCCCGCCTCGCGCGTCCATTCAAAGGCGATCTCGACGGACTTCGAGGTGGAGAGGCCGGCAAACATGTTCAGCGGCGCGCCGGCATTAAGCTGTAAATGCGCCATCACTTCCAGATTTGTCTCCTGCTCCACCGGAACCGCTCCGACCGGGTACTTCATGGAGACGCTGCGGTTCAACACGCGCCTAGTCACGTCGTGTGAAGCGGAATCCTTAAGCTCGAACAGGGCCTTGCCGCTGAAGTTCAATGTGCCCTTGGCGCTCACCTTGATGTTGGTCAAGGTATTAGGGGTTTTGCCTGAATCGAACCTGGAACAGGTGACCAGTTCCGGCTCGAACAGCATGGAATAGCCCAGGGTGATACCCGGATCCAGGGCAACCATCTCGTTATACTTGGCCATATCTTTGGCGGCCTTTGCCCCGGCATCGTCCGAAACGCCGTATTCGGCGATTTCAAAGAAGCCCGCGGAATCCTTGTACTGCAGGTTGGACGTGCCGGGTGTCTGTCCGCCGCTCTTTTGCGTGGAGAGGCCGGTAAGCGATGCCATCAAAGAGGCGCTTTCAATGTTCCCCGTCCGCACCACCTCGCCGAGGCCGGCATTTTTAAGGGTAACGGCCACGTTCCCGCCCGCATTCCTGGCCGAAACCACTTTTTTAAGCGATTGGCCGAACGGATTGTTTATCACGACAAAATCGTTTGCCGCAATTGATGCGGCGTCGGCGCCGCTTATCACCGCGTTATTCGCATCCTTCTGCGTAACGGCCATGTTCATTTTTTCCATAACTTTGGGGGTGGATACCGCCACCAGATCGGCGGAGAGCACCGCGACATTGGAAACGGCGGTATTCAGGCTTTGGTTGCCGGCTTCGTCGACCGCTTTAACAAGGCAGTAATAGGCGCCGGGGGCAAGGTCGTACACCGTGGCGGCAGATTTGTTTGTGACCGTCGCTTTCAAGTTTGCGGCTTGCGTCAACGCGCCGGGATCGGCGGAGGCGCCGGCGTAGACTTTGTAAACCAGCTTATCGGCGGGAGTTACATTATCGGCGGCGAGGGGCCAGTGCAGGGAGAGCGATCCCTTGGTGCCGGAATAGCTTAAAACGGCCCCTTTGAATAGCGGCGGCACGGTATCGTTTTTCGATGTGGATCCCTTTGTGCCGGACGGCGCGCCGCCGCCGCATGCGGAAACGGCCATCATCAACACCGTGGCCGCAGTTAACGTCCGGAGTCCGGGCAACAAACGGGCTGGGGCCGGTATAGCCCTCAAGCCGCCAGAAACGGAATTATAACTCCCCCACGCAGATATCATGGAATCTCCCCTCATAGAATAAGAACCACGCCAGTGGAAATATTGTCCGGTTAAACGGCGAAATTTTACCACCGCTCCCCACCATACGCAAACCACGCAAGTGTCCGGTAGTGTATCAGTTTGGAGATAGTGCCTCCCCTTGGCCTTGGACATTAAGGGGAGGCCGCGGCGCGCATTTTTGCGCGGTGCGGGTGGGGTTGTTCAAATGAATATTTTCAGGTTGTTAGCGAAAACGTACTTGGAGAAACTACCTCCCCCTGAGACGCTGCCAAACAACTGGCCGGGTCTTTTTCAAATTGCCTGGATCTGGGGATCGGGGAAGGCCGCCCCCGCAGTTTTTTTGAGTCCCTCATCTATCCGGCTGCACAATTCCTCTTTATGGAACGGCTTCACCATGTAGCCCTGTATTCCCAGCTTCATGCAATCGACGATGCTCTCCTTGTCCGAAAGCGCGGTGAGCATGATGACCACCGTTTTCTTGGGTTTTTTTTCGTTTTTTTCATGCAGGCGGATTTCCTTCAGGGCGGTATATCCCGATACGAGCGGCATCATGATATCCAGAAGGATAACGTCGGGCCCCCACTTGTAATAAAGGTCCAACGCCTCCTGTCCGTTGACCGCCGGGCGTTTTGAGTAAAGCTCGCTGCTCAATGCCTCGTCGATCATGATCTGCGATACTTTGGAATCGTCCGCTATGAGCACTTTTAATTTCATCAGCCATATCCGTTCAAATGGTCATTTTGCGTTGAAGTTTTGGGTAAGGTGAAGAAAAAGACGCTTCCCGAACCTACTTTGCTTTCCACCCCTATTTCGCCGCCATGCGCATTGACGATTTTATGCGCGATGGCCAGGCCAAGGCCGGTGCTCTTTTCGTTCCCGGTCGGACGGACGGTTGTCCTGCTAAACGGCTTGAACAGCCGGGGTTGTTCCTCCGCGGGGATGCCGACCCCCTCGTCCCGTATGGAAACCTTTACAAAGGAGCCGGCGTTTTCAACGAGGACATGGATATGTTTATTCGGCATGGTGAACTTGATGGCGTTACTGAGCAGGTTGTCTATAACCTGCTCCATTTTGTGTTTGTCCATATCGACAATCGTTCCGCGGGAAAGCGAACAGGTGATCGCGATTTCTTTCTGTTTCGCGACAACATCGGCCAGATTCACCCGGTTTTGGACAACCGGCGCGAGGTCCAAAGGCCTCCGTTGCAGTAAAACGGCGCCGACCTCGATCTTGGAAATATCAAGCAGGTCTTCAAGAAGTTTCAACATCCCGTCGCTGGCATCGATGATGATCTCGAGGAATTTCTTTGCCGTTGCGGCATCATGGTCGCCTTCATGCAGGAGCCGCGCATATCCCTGTATGGAGGAAAGCGGGTTGCGCAGGTCATGCGCGGCGATGCTGAGAAATTTGTCCTTCTCCGCATTTACCGCCCTCAATCCCTCCTTCTCTTTCAGGAGTTCTTCATACAGTTCCTTGTTCCTCAGGTGGGTGCCGATCCTTGCCAGCAGTTCGGATTCGTCGAACGGTTTCACGATGTAATCGTTGGCCCCCGCGGCCAGGCCGTGGAGCACATCCGACTTGTTTGAAGACGCCGTCACCATAATGATCGGCACATGACGGTACTCCTTCATCTCCCTGACCCGCGCCGTGAGCGCGAAGCCGTCCATCTTCGGCATGAAGCAGTCGGTGACGATGATGTCCGGCTTGAACCCCGGAAGGAGCTTAAGGGCCGCCTCGCCGTCCGGCGCCATTTCCACGTTATAGCCGTTTTTCTTGAAAAAATACCTCATGATGTGGCGGGTGACGCCGCTGTCGTCCGCCACGAGGATTTTTTCCTTCTTGATGATCTTCCGCGCCTCAACGAGCATCCGGAGAAACCCGGTCAGGCGGCCCGGAGTGAACGGCTTGGTGAAATACTCCACCGCGCCCGCCTCGAATCCCTTTATCCTCAAAGTCGGCGTATCGCTTGCCGTGATGATCAGCACCGGGATGTTTTCGGTGACGGGGTCTTCCTTCAGCCGCTTGCACGCCTCAAGGCCGCCCATGACCGGCATCTCCACGTCCATGGTGATAATATCCGGCTTTATCAGCCTCGCTTTTTCCACGGCATCAAGGCCGTTCTCCGCCTTGTAAATGTTGCTCCACGTCGACGAGAGTTCCATGTGAATGACCGCCCGCGCCCCGGCGCTGTCGTCCACTATCAGTATTTTTTCCGGCTTTTTTTCGGACTCCTCCCTTTCAAGCTGGAAAAGCACGTTTATCAATTCGCTTTCAATAACCGGCTTTTTGAGGAAGTGGTTGACGCCGGACTCGAAAGCATTTTCTATATTCTGCGGGGTTACGTCGCTTGAGATGATTATCGTGCGGACATTGGCCGTCAGGTGGTCGGTAAGGACGTTATGGCACAACGTGTAACCGTCCATGTCGGCCAGCAGAACGCTCGTCATCAGAATGTCCGGCTTGGCGTTCCGCGCCGTTTCCAGCGCATCTTTTCCCATCGTGGCGTGTAAGACGGTATAGCCCCATTTGCCAAGCCACTTATCAAGTATCCGGGAGACCGTCGGCGACGGGTCGCAGATCAGTATCCTCTTGAGCTTGTGCCGTTTTTCGTTATAGCTCATGACCTCCTGGTGCAATATCCCTTCGGTTATGAACTTTTGCTGGACGAATATGTCGCCGATGCGGACTTTCCGGCGCGTCCGTATGTCGAGCAGGTATTTGAGCTGGCTTGAGGTCAGATAGCCGAGCGACACCGCCGCTTCGCCAAACATAACGTCGGGCTTGCCTTCTAGGTAATCGCTTATCTCGTTCACTTTTTCCGGTGAGAGGTAATTCACTTCTACCGCGATCTCTCCCAGGAGCCGGTGCTTGTTCTGCACCCTTTGGGCGAACTCATGCTGTTCTTTGGTGATCAGCCCCTTGCTGACGAGATGTTCGCCGAATCCCACGTGGTTTCCCTTCCCGATAAAAGCCGCGATCATTTTAGTCCACTTTCATTGTAGCTATTTGTGCTATTTCATTCCATTCTATTTTTCGCCATAGCCGCACCCCGATAAATCTAAAAAGATACATTTTACCCCGTTTCCGAAATTGGAAATGATACGCATATGTTTATCGCTTTGCTTTTCACCCATATTCAAGGCTGATTGCATTTTTTTTTGTTTGCACAAAAAAGTGCGTTTCCAATTTCGGTCCGGGACAAACCCGGGGATCGGTTTTCCGGCGTTTTCCGTGTATTACGCTATTCCACACGCCAGCCGTGTTAAAAAACGTCCTTCAACTTCGGATTCCGGGTTTTATCTTCCTTCGTATTCATAAAGACGAAGGGGGGTTCAGGCTGAATGCGGCGGAACTATTTCTGGCCGTGGTAGCCGTAGACGCGGTAGAGGGTGAATTGGCGCACCGGCTTATTATGCGCGGAATTTGATCTTTACGCGTTTTCTGGCAAGCAGGGCGGAGAGGATAAGCATTGCCATGATTCCCAATAAAACGCCAGGATATGCGGCGCAATAAACTATCGGGAGCAAAAGCGCCATGACCACATTTTTCGCCAATCCATTATTCCGGATTTTATCCGCAAGCGCCGGTGAATAGCGGTTATACATTTCCACGAACATCCTTCCCGGCACGTTGGTAAGCAAATGATCGTCCCTGAACCGCTTCAGCACCGTTACATGCCAATCCATATTGTTTCCGTAGGCCGCTGTTGCTATAAAGCAGCCGGATTTGCCGCCTCCTCCAGCCGAGGCAGTAGTGACGGTAGTTGCCGGGGGGGACGCTGTTGCAGCCGCCGGCGTTCCGTAACGAAAGAGTCCTTCCCCCTGGGTTGCCGCATAAAGCACCTTGCCGTCCGCGGATATCGCCATTGACTTAACGGCCCTCGTGGATAATCCGGTCATGGCGCTGTCCGGGAACGGAGCCCATGTTTCCCCGCCATCGGCCGACATATAAACGCCAGAGGTCCAATCGCCCGCATAAACCGCCGCCGAACCAGCGGGGGCCACCACTATCCCCCGCACCTGCGGATTCGCGGAAGAAAACCCGGTGTTTTTCGGCCCCGCCCACGTCGCGCCGCCATCGGCACTTTTGAAAATCCCCACCTTCTCGCTCGCGGCGAACAGGATCAACGGGTTGGATGGGTCGATGGCGACCGCGCGGATATCCGCGTTACCCAGGCCGTTGAGTTGCGACCAGCTGGAGGCTCCGTCCGAGGTTGAAAACATGCCGCCGGTGGTGGCCGCGAAGGCTTTTTTGGGATCGGCCGCGCCCACAACGATCATGTTTATATTTTTACCGTCGAGGACGGAAGGCTTTGCGGCCCAAGTGGCACCCGCATCGGAGGAAACATAAGTAACGGTTCCCACCGGGACGGTGGTATCGACCGTATTCCGGTCTTTTGCCAGCCCGGCGTACACGATTCTTGTGTCGGAAGGGGCAAAGGCAAGCGCCTTGAAACCCTGCCGCGTGAGCGAACTGCCGGCGTTCGCGGATGGATGCCTCAGCACCTCCGTGAATGTTGCGCCGCTATCAATACTCCTGAAGATCACGCCTTGATGTTCATCGGTAACGATAATGATCGCGGTGTCATCCGGTTTTTGCCGTATGGAATACCATTCAGGAATCCCGGATGCGCCGCCCGTTGCAATTCCGGTCCAATCATCCCCGCCGTTTGCGCTTTTGAATGGGCCGCTCCTCCCGATTACATAAACAAGGCCGCTGGTTGTCGGATCGACATCCACGCCGTGCAAATCCGCGCCGGTATATCCCTTGCTCCACGCCACCCATGTATTCGCTCCATCGGTGGACTTAAAAAGGCCGCCGCCGTAAGCGTTGGCGTACAGGGTATTGGCATCGTCATAGGAGACGGTTACGTCTATCGGCACTCCGGCCCGTATCCCGGCCGGACCCCAAATCCCCCCCGAATTCCGGAGGGTGCTCCATGTTGTTCCCCCATCCTGGCTGCGATAGAAAGCGACCGAGCTTCCGGCGTAAACGATCAACGGATTGGACGTGCTGAAATTGACGGTGGTGAGAATATCGTTTGATACCACCTTTGTCCATGCACCGCCCCCGTTCGCCGTTTTGAACAGGCCGCTGATGAAACCGCCGCCGGAATCCGCGGAACAGGCGTTGTTACCGGTGGCCGCAAAAAGAATGTCGGGGTTCGACGGGTGCATCCGGAGGCTGCCCACGTAAAGATCGGCAAGGCCGGTGTTTACGGCATTCCACGTCGTTCCGCCGTCGGCGCTTTTTATCACGCCGACCCCGCCCCTGATGCCGTTGGTGCAATCCGAATTATTCGCTTCCCTGTCGAAAATACCCGTTGATGCATAAAGCATGTTCGGGTCGGCCGGATTGATAATCAGATAGCGGGCGAGGTTATCACCTTTCCATATTTTGACCCAATTGGCTCCTCCGTCCACGGTTTTGTAAATTCTTCCTTTCGTCCGGTTGAACTCTTTTCCGTTCACCGCCGTCGGCACTTCCGCCATTGCATATACCGTATTGGAATTCCCGCTTTGTATGGTAAATCCCCTGAATACCAGCCCTATGTCGGTTTCCAGGCTGATACCGTTGACCATCAGGCTCCAGGTAACTCCCGCATCGGCGGACTTATACACCCCAAAATCGGCCCCCTGCCCCTGTGTACCGGCCCAGACTATGTTGGGATCATTGGGATCTATTGTGAGGCTGAAAATAGGAACGGAATTGCCGCTGGAACCGGATCGGATAAGAATGCCTGAATTGCTGCTGACCCATGTGGCCCCCGTATTGGAGCTTCTGTTGACGCCGCTCCAGTTGTCGGTAACCAACATGATGTTTTTTGTGGAAGGGTTGATCCGTATATCGTAACCAAGGCCGCCTATCGGCCCGCCCGTCTTTACCCAGGAACCGGCGTGGCTGGCGGCAGGGGCAAGGGATAAGGCGAAGAGGCACGACAGGGCCCCAATGCCGAAACCCCGCATCCTATTCACAAAGCGCAATTTCCTTACTCCAGAGTTCCAGGTCTGTTAAAGGCCACCCTTTGGAATCCATCCACTGTTTGAACGCCCTTCGGTAGATCAGCTTCACCTTTACTGTACTACAACCTGATTTTTTGGGCTTGAATAAATATCGGGAAGAATCGCTTCCGCCCGCCGGTATGCGGTTGTCCGAAACTATTCTGGTCTGCCTCCAGTGGGGGGCTGGCGACCGGTAATTCGGATTGACCTTGCCCGGATATTCCGCTGCGGCATCCCCCAGTATTTTTGCAAACCCCTTTCCCGGCAACCCGGCATAATCGCCGTTTATCTCGGATCCGATGCCGCCCCAATCCGGCACCACCGGGCCTCCGGCAAATTCCAGTTTTTTTCCGCCGCCGTCGTTGGCCGCCACCAGCAATATCAGGTTGCGCATCGGCACCCCCGTCGGGAAGTGGTGCCCGGCTTTTTCATTCGTTATCGTCACGTCGACCGTCAGGCCGTTTTTATTTTTTTCAGCGGCGACGTTAATTTTCAAAGCGCTGGCAATAAAGCGGGCATCGCGCGAACCGGGCATGTTGTGGGTGGATATGGTTTTTGGATCCCTGCTTACGCCGCCTTTCCCTGGAGGAACGATAAAGACTGATTTCATGCCGGGCGCCATGTGGCAATCCTGGCACTCCGTTCCTCGGGCGGGATAGGGGCTTTTAAGCCATTCATCGTACTCGGAGTAAACAGGCGTTCCCCAGAAACTGGCGCTGTGGCACGGGGCGCAAAACCGGCTTTTCGTATAGAGGGAGGAGTAGGTATCAGGCCCCGCCGTCACGTCGTCAAGAGGCCCATAGAACAGTTGTTCGCCGGGGGGAGGACGATTAAAACGCATCGATAACACCCCCGGATACCCGCCGCCATGAATATCGGTCCCTTTGATCTTGTGGCAGAAATCGCATGGTATCCCTTCTCGCGCGGCGCCTTTTATGTTGTTAAGATCCGTATTCCAGGGATCGGCCATCGCCGCAACGGGTGCATGGCAGGTGGCGCAATTCCCCGCCGAGCCGGGAAAATCGAGCCGGTATCCGGGATATATTCCATTATTGCCTTTGGCATCAGTCCCGTTGTACATATCCAGCAACAGCGGGTTTCGCGCGGACATGGAATGGGCGCTTGCCCGCCACTCTGGCACAGTTGTGTTTTCGTGGCAGTTTGAGCAGTTATTTTCAAACCTGCTTCTCTGTTTTTTGTTGCCGGTCATAAAGGAGAAGGCCCGGCCTATCCCGATGGAGATTTTTTCCATGAGGGTTGGCGGTTCGGGTGAAACCCACTGGTAATCCTTTGTATCGGCAAACGGAATGGGGTGCAGATGGATCACCGCATTCCCGGAATTTTCGGCAGTTTCGGTTCCGGCAATGAGATACCCCTCTTTCCATGCGCTAACCGTTATGTTGCCGGCGGGCGTATTTTCCAGCGTAAACATACCTTTGGCATCGGTCACTGTTTGTATTCGAGCGGCCCGCATGCGAACTGCGGCACGCGGGGCCGGCACACCGCCCTCGGTAAGAACGATCCCCGTTACCTGCCGCGCCAACGCAAAATCACCGGGGAAGCAAATAAAGGCAAACGAAAAAATAACAAGGCATTTCATGGCGGCGTTGATCATGCCTGTATTTTATCTTCCTTCCGTTTACCTGTTCGCAATCTAAATTTGCTTGCAACATGGCGGGAGAAGAGACGTTATTTTTGGCCGTGGTAGCCGTAGACGCGGTAGAGAACGAACTGGCGCACCGGCTGGCCGCCGCGGCTGATGGTGAGTTCTTTCGCCACTTCGGCCCGGTCAAAGAGGTAGAACGCGTCCGGCGGCTCCTCGAAACGGTTGTCCGCCACGAAGATGAAATCGGCCCCGGCGGGGGGGATTTTGTCGGGGAAAAAGTCGAACTGGTCGGTCGATCCGTTGAGGCAGTAGACAGGCAGTTTGTTGAGCGTGGCGAAATCGAGCTGCGAGCACATCACCCAGTGGTGGGCCATCACGAATTTTCCCTGTGCGCCGGGGAGTTTTGCGTACTCTTCTTCCACGGCCTTTCCCACTTCGGGCCAGCCGTACAGCTCGTTGATGATGTCGTATTTCGGCTTGAGCGGCAGGATGGGATAAAACACGTGGATGTAAAAAGTCGCCACCAGCGCGGCGGAAAGCCCGATGGCGGCATAGCTGAATTTTTTCCACTGTTCCCGCCGCGTGGCCAGATAGTGTCCCCACGCGATGTAGAGCGTAAGGTAGCCGAAGGCGGCCCAGTGCGGCTCGGAGGTATGCGACCAGAGGCCGATGTAGTAGAAAAAAACAAGCGGCGGCGCGCCAAGCCAGAAGAGCGGCGCGAAGCGCATGTCGCGTCCGGCAAAGAGCGATTTGCCGGCGCGGTACGCCGCGTAGCAAAGCCCCAGCCAGATGAGCGGCGACATGTACAGCCCCTGCCCGCCGATGAACTGGCCGCTGTGATCCCACCCGAAATGCTCTTCCACGTTGCGGTCCACCAGGTGGAACTTGAACGACGGGAAGTTGTTGATGATATTCCAGGCGATCACCGGCGCGAAGGCCAAAAGCCCCAGCACGCCGCCGAGGTAGATGTGCGGCTTTTTGAGGTGATGGCGCAACGCGGGGTGGAAGCCGAGCATCAGCAGGGTGGAGGGAACCAGCGGCGCCAACATGTATTTCCCCAGCAGCCCCGCGCCGATGGCAAGACCGGCGGGGTACCACAGAAGCGGCCTGTCTTCGCGCACCGCTTTCGCCGCGATGTTCACGAAAAGCATCCAGAAAAATGCGGCGGGGATGTCCGGCACCATCTGCAGGGCGCCGAAGGCGAATAGCGGCGTCACGTTGAACAGCAGCAGCGCCCAGAAACCGGTCTCGCGGTTGCCGAATATTTCATAGGCGGTTTTATAAATGAGCCAGCAGACGCCGACGAAGATGATGGCCGAGGGGAAGCGCACGCAGAACGGCGAATCGCCGTGTACGGCGGTGGATAGCCGGATGAGCCACGCCACCAGCGGCGGGTGATCGTAGTAGCTCAGGTCCATGTGGCGCGACCATGTCCAGTAGTACGATTCGCTGTCGCCCAGGCCGGTTTGTCCCATTATCGCCATGTGGCAAAGGGTAAACGCGGTTACGAGGATGATGGAGCGGGTGCGCCAGACTATGCCGGACCGGCCCTGTTCTGAATTCATGGTGTCCATCACTATACGGCGGCCAGTACGATGTTGTGTTTGTCGCAATACGCGGCGACGGCGGGGAGATCGATAACCACCACGCCGCCCGCTTCAACGGCCAGCGCGGACGCGCCGTATTCCGCCAGCAGTTGAACGGTCCGGTTCCCCACCGAGGGGATGTCGTACCGGAGGTCCTGATTCGGGCGGCTGGATTTGATCATCACCGCCCCTTTCCCCCCCAGTTCGCAGCCGCGCCGGATCGCCGCATCGGTTCCCTCCACCGCTTCCACGGCAAGAACCACGCCATCTTTAACGATGATGGTTTGGCCGATCTCTTTTCCCGCAAGATCGCGGCAGAGGGTCATGGACCGGGCAAATTCTTCAGCCATCGCCCCGGACGGGGCGGTTTTTCCCAGCACCCCTTTTTGCGGGATGAGCGCCGGCAGCCAATCGGTCTGTTTGGCCACGGTCATCCCCTCCCCTTCCAGTTCGTTGATGATGGCGGTCATGATGGAGCTATCGTCCTTTTGAAGGAGGCGTCCCATCAATTTCACGGCGCGCAGGTCGAACTTGAGGTTTTGAAAGACGGATACCTTCTCGATCTTTCCGATGAGCACCACTTCGGAGACGCCGGCATCCTTAAAGACATTGATCACTTTGTCGGTCTGACCGAGGCCGCAACGGTGAACCGCCGCCATGCCCTCCAGGGCGTCGGCCGATTCCGGCTGGAAGGCGACGGCGACAACGGCGCGGCCCCGTTCCCGCGCGGTTTCGCAGACGATGCGGGGGAGCGAACCGGCTCCGGCGATAAGGCCGAGGGGGGCCATTTATTGCCCGCCGCGGCAAAGTTCGAGTATCCGAAGCGCCATCTCGAGCGAGCGGAGTTCGTCTTTCACGCTCACCCGGCGGTCGGCTTCCCCTTTCGCGCAGGCGATGAGGTGGCGCAGTTCGAGGCGGAGCGGATTGTCGCGGTGGACGAATATCTTTTCGGAGGTCAACTCTTCCCGGTATTTCAGCTCTTGCCGGTTCACCTCGGTGGCGGCGCGGGCGAGCCGGTGGACGTGGATCTCCTGGTCGGCGAAATTGAGGCTGACGAAGTGCTCCTTGCAGGAGATGTTCATCAAGCGCGTTTTGAACTGCGTCACCCGGCTGGCGGTGAATGTGGCCAAGGTGCCGTTGGCGAATTTCACCTGCACGTCCACCGCGTCTTCCATTTGGGAAAATACCTTGGTTCCAATGACGTGTATCTGCGCCGGTTCGGCGTTGACGAGGCCGAGCACGATGTCGATATCGTGGATCATCAGGTCCAGCACCACGCTGTCGTCCTTCACCCGCGGATCGAACGGCCCCATCCGGCTGCACTGGATGAGCAGCGGCTCCGGCGCGAGCTTGTGCAGTTCCTGCACCGCGCCGTTAAAGCGCTCTATGTGCCCCACATGCAACACCACCCCCCTGGCGGCGGCCAGATCGAACAGCTCCTTGGCCTGTTGGTAATTGTTGGTGACCGGTTTTTCGATGATGGCGTGTTTGCCCGCGCCAAGCACCGCCATGCCGACGGCGTGGTGCAGGGGGGTGGGCACCGCCACGCAGACCACATCCACATGGGGGAGCATGTCGAGGTAATCGCCAAAGTATTTAACGCGGTATTTTTCGGCGACAGCCCGGCCCCGCACGGGGCTCACGTCCGACACGGCGGCCAGCTGCACTTCCGGCATTTCGGACAGGACGTTGACGTGGAACTGCCCCATCCGTCCGGTGCCGATAACCCCTACGCGCGGCTTCCCTTCGATTTGCATATGGGTGGGATTATAACACCGCCGCGCGGAAAGAAAATAAGCTGATTATGCGCGTACGCATTCGGCTCTTCCGGCATTCCGGTGGATGAATTTAACCACTGAGGCACATGAGTCACAGAGGGATAAAGAGCGGGAGATTTTTTCTCCGTGGCTCTGTGGTTATTATAAACAGCCTAAATTACTTCACGCCTTTGGCGATCAAATGCTCCACATAAAGCAGGTCCGTCTTGAGAATGTGTTTGTACAGCCAGTCTTTCAGGAAATCCATGACCGCCATTGACAAAACGGTTTTGCCGCTGGTGAAATTGTTCAGCACGTCGGTGGCCTGTTTCGCCAGATCGTCGTGTTCCTTCTTGTGCGCGTCGTAACCGGAAAAGGCGTACTTTTTCATGTAGTCCTCTTCAATGGCGAAATGCGAGGCGGTGTAATTCACCAGTTCGGCAAGCACCTTCCCCATGACCTCTTTGCTTTTTCCGTGCAACATCGAGTCATGCAGTTCGTTAACCATCCCGAACAGCTTTTTGTGTTGATCGTCGATGCTTTTAATTTTGACGCTGTACTTCTCGTCCCAAGGAATAAACGCCATAAATACCTCCAGTTAGCAGAATTTTATGTAACTATTTACAACACCCTATTGAAAGGCTAACATGAAAGAGTAATGGGGTCAAGTAGCTCCCGTACGCTGTGGATTATGCGCGCTTGGGAAGGCGGCGGTTGCGGAAGAATTCCACCACGGCGGGGATGAAGGAGACAACGATAATGCCGATGACAACCAGGCCGAAATGGCTCTTCACCGCCGGGATGTTGCCGAAAAAGTAGCCGCCATAGAGCAGCAGGCCTATCCAGGCGATACAGCCCGCGACGGAATAGACGATGAATTTGGGGTAGTTCATCGCCCCGATGCCGGCGACGAACGGCACGAAGGTGCGGAAGAGCGGCATAAAGCGGGCCAGTATCACCGCTTTGGCGCCGTGCATTTCATAAAAAAGCTTTGTCCGTTCAAGATATTCCTCTTTCAGGAACGGTACCCAGCGCCATTTGAACACCTTGGGGCCGATGATGTCGCCGAGGGCGTAGTTGGTGATGTTCCCCAGCGTGGCCGCCACCGCCAGGGAAAAAAACAGCGTTTCGTGCGACAGGGCGCCCCCCGCCGCCAACGCGCCGAGGGCGAAGAGCAGCGAATCGCCGGGGAGGAATGGCGTCACCACCAGGCCGGTTTCGGCGAAGATGATGAGGAAGAGGATGCCGTAAGTCCACGCGCCGTACTCTTGCGCCAGTGTGCCCAGGTGCTGGTCGATATGCATGATGAACGGCACGAGGCTGGTGATGAATTCCATCATCAGTGATTCCCGCCTGCCAGCGTTTCCTTCAACTGGTCGAGATCATGGATGACGAGGATGCGCTCGGCAACATTTTCGATGAGTTTCAACATGGATTGCAGTCTCTCCCAAGATTCAGGTTTTCAGATTTGGAATTGTAGCTGATTTTCCGGTTAACCATGTCCTGTTTTTTGCCGCTGCAGGAAAGCCGAAGCTTAATACCCTGTCCTGAATTAAAACAGCTGTCTCTGGCCTTATTGTAGACATTTCGTTGCGTGAGTATTTGAACATGTTGTATTGGCAGGCGTTATATGCTGGCATGAAGAATGCTTTTATAAGTGGTCAAGTATGGAAAATCACACGATCTTAACTATAACCTCTGAGAGAGAAAAGAATATGACGAAGAGTTTTTATCGCCGTGGCTCGCTGTTTTTTGCCGGATTAGCCATGATTTGGCTTTTCGCCGCGTGCGGCTCGGCGGCGACCAAGAATGGTGGGGAAAGCGGCGGCGGTGGAAACAATGAGGTTGAGGCGACATCGAGCAATGAGACATCGCATGCCCAAACCAGTGGCACTGATACCACGGGTGAGCTGAATATTACAACCAGCACCAATACCAGCACGAATACCGCCACCACCACAACCACCGCCACTTCCACCACCACCACAACTGCCGGCCAGACCGCGGTTTATACGGTGGCTTTTACCGTCAGCGCGGCGCCGGCCACCATCACCTCCGCCACCACGCCGACCTTCACCTGGATCCCGGCTTCGCCCGCTTATAAGGTGTATGTGACATTGGCCGGTTCCACCACCATCAAGTGGGGCCTTAAGTGCGCCACCGGCACCAATTGCATCAACAGCCCGGTCAATCTGGGCGATCAATCCGTCACTGGCGCAACGGCTACGCCGGTTGGCGCCACACCGGCGGCCACCACATTGGCGGCCGGCACCTATAACGTTGTTGTAGAAACCGCCAGCACCACCGGCACCATCTCGCAGGCCGGGTGGGTGGCGTTCACCGTTCAATAAGTTCTCTACCTCCTCCCCGCCCGCCGGATTCCTCCCACCGGAACCGGCGGGTTTTTTTTACGCGCGGCGCGTGGATGGGAGAGCATTGGAGGGAATGAACCACAGAGGCGCGGAGACACTGAGAAACAGCGTGTTCAGGAGTGGCGTTAAGAAACCAGTTTTTAACTCTGTGCCTCTGGGGCTCTGTGGTTATATGTATGCGGGAAGAGTCACAGAGAAGCGCGTTTAAGCGTCCGCCGCTACGCGGCTGGTGCCGCCCACGATGAAACCCCGTTTGCTTGCATTGATGAAATCGAGGATTTTCCGCACGGATCCGCTTTCGTCCGGCAGGGCCGCAAGCTCTTCCTTGGCTATTTTCAGGTTTCCCCGTTTGGCAAAAAGGATTTTGAACGCCTGTTTTATCTCCGCCCGCGCCCCGTCTGAAAAGCCCTTCCGCTTCAGACCCACCATGTTGAAGGTGCGGATATGCGCGGGATTCCCCTGGGCCACCATGTAGGGAACCACGTCCTGCAGGATGAGCGCGGCCCCCCCGATCATCGCGTATTCGCCCAGCCGGACAAACTGGTGGATGCCCGCATGCCCGCCGATGATAACGTGGTTATGCACCGTTACGTGGCCGGCAAGCCCGGCGTAAGTGGTGATGATCACGTTGTCGCCGATGGCGCAGTCGTGCCCGATGTGCGTATTGGTCATGATCATGCAATCGTCGCCAACCGCCGTGACACCGTTCTCGTCCTTGCTGCGGTGGATGCTGACGAGTTCCCGTATGTCGTTGTTTTGGCCGATCCGGACGAGTGACGGGACCTCCTTCCAGATCAGCATCTGCGGGTTGCCGCCGATGATCGATCCGGCCCCTATCCTTGTTCCTTCGCCGATGCGCGCGTGATCCAGCCACGTTTGGGGGCCGATGACGCAGCGGGGGCCGATCTCGACGTTCGCCCCGATGACGGCAAAGGGGCCGACCGTGGCGGTGGCGTCTATCCGCGCGTCTTTATGGATGACGGCCGAGGGATGGATGCTCATTCTTCGACGCTCAACACGGCGGTGATATCGGCCTTGCAGGCAAGCTCGTCCCCCACATGCGCGGTTCCCGACAGCCACCAGATGCGCTGGCGGGTCTTTGTCACCTTCAGCTCGAGGATGAGGGTATCCCCCGGAACGACCTGGCGCTTGAATTTCGCCCCATCGATCCCGGCGAAGAGCAGGATCTTTCTGCCGGGGAGGTCTTTGATGGATTTGATGGCGAGGTAAGCACCGGCCTGCGCCATCGCCTCTATCATCAGCACGCCCGGCATGATCGGCTTCCCCGGGAAGTGGCCGTTGAAGAACGGCTCGTTCATGGTGACGTTTTTGATGGCCTTGACGGATTCATTCTCCTTCATCTCCAGCACCCGGTCGATCAGCAGGAACGGGTAGCGGTGCGGGATGGTTTCCATTATGTCGTTGATATCCATGTCCATGAACGGTCATTCCCCTTTCTTCTCAAGCGCCGTAAGGCGGCGCAATATTTCAGGTCCGCGGCGGTAGGCCACTTCGGCCCGCCGCCATTCGTTGATCGGCATTGCGTAGCCGCCGCCGAAGATGCCGGGGCCGATGTCGCCGGTGACGCCGGTTTTTCCCGCGATGAATGTGTTATCGGCGATGGTGATGTGGTCGGCCATGCCGACCAGCCCGCCGATGGTGACGTGTTTGCCGATGGTGACGGAACCGGCGATACCGCATCCGGCGGCGATGACGGTGTGATCGCCGATGACGCAGTTGTGGCCGATCTGCACCAGGTTGTCGATCTTCACCCCGTCGCCGATGACCGTCTCGTCCAGCATCGCGCGGTCGATGCAGCTGTTCGCGCCGATCTCCACGTCGTCCCCGATCCGCACGCGGCCAATGTGGCTAACTTTAATGCGGCGGCCCCCCTCGCCGGTAAGGAACTTGAAGCCGTCCGCCCCGATGACCGCCCCGGCGTGGATGATGGCCCGCTTGCCGATGGCGGTATGGGGATAGATGGTGACGTTGGGATGGATGACGCTGTTATCGCCGATCGCGGTGCTTTCCCCGATGGAGGCGGATTGATGGATGACGACGTTATCTCCCAGCCGCGATCCCGCGCCGATGCTGGCGTAGGGGCCGACGTGGCATCCGTGGCCCAGCTTGGCTTCCAGGTGGACGGTGGCGGTGGGATGAATCCCGGGGGCCGGTTTTTTCGCGGGGTGCAAGGCGTCCATCGCCGTGGCGAAGGCAATGGCGGGATTTTTTACTTCGATGACATTGATCCCCTCCAGCCTCATGCCGGGGGAAACAATGGCGCAGGCGGGACGCCGTCCGCCGAGTTGGGGGACGAACTTTTTATCTTCGAGGAATACAATGCCCCCCGGCCCCGCATTGGCGAGCGACGAACAGCGGGCGGCTTCCTGTTCCGGGTCGCCGACGAGCGTTCCCCCCACCAGCGCGGCAATCTCCTTTAATCGCATGGCGTCATTGTATAGCGGCCCCCCGCCAAAAAAAAGTGCTTCTCCGGCTTATGAATATAACCACAGAGGCCCAGAGGCACAGAGCCGCAAAAAAGATTTTTGATGTCATTCACCAACAAGCTGTTTCTCCGTGCCTCCGTGGCTCTGTGGTTTTTTGTCTCTAAAAAGCGGGGATTCCTTGCAAGGTTGCGCCGCCGCGCTTACACTTGAGGCGATGACGCAAAAAATACTTTTCGTCGCGCCGCCGACAAACGCCACGAAACAGCTTACGCCCGACCTCGGCATCGGCTTCCTGGCATCCGCCCTGCGCGATGCGGGGTTTTCGGTCGATTTCATCGATGTGCGCCGCGACGGTTTCTCCCGCGCGGCATTTATCCAGCGGCTGCGGCGCGAGCCGTACCTCTTCGTGGGGGTGAAGGTTTTTTCCACTTCGCTGCCGGAAGCGAACGAAGTGCTGAACGCCGTGCGCGAGGCGTTGCCGCAAACGAAGATCGTCATCGGCGGCCCCCACCCCACCTACGCGCCGGTTGACGCGCTGAAAAGCTGCCCCGCCGCCGACGTTGGCATCATCGGCGAAGGGGATGTGGCGGTGGTTGCGCTGGCCAATGCCTTCGCACAGGGGAACAGCGTCGCCGACATCGAGGCCATCGCGTTCCGCGACGGCAGCACGATACGGGTGAATGGGCGAAAGTCGTTCCTCGATCTCGAACGGCTGCCGATCCCGGCGTGGGATCTCATCGATCCGCGCCGTTATGTGGGCCACGAAGACCTCTGGTTCTTCAGCAAGGGGAAAGTGACCGCGCCGATATCGGTCGGCCGCGGCTGCCCGTTCAAGTGCACCTTCTGTTCCGATTTCATCGTGGCGGGGCGCAACGTCCGCTACCGCCCCGTTGAAAAGGTGATGGACGAGATCGCGCTGCTGGTGAACGAATACGGCGTCGACGAGATACACCTCACCGATTCCATTTTCACCATCAACAAAAAGTACGTCTACTCCTTCTGCGAGAACTTGCAAAAACGGAACCTGAAAATCCACTGGGCCACCCCTTATGGCACGCGGCTGGATACGCTGGATGTGGAACTGCTGGGCGCGATGGAGCAGGCGGGCTGCTACGGCACCTCCGTCGGCATAGAGGCGGGCAGCGACCCGATGCTGGCCTTCATGAAAAAGGGGGTTACGGTGGCGCTGGTGGAGGAAAAAATCGCGCTCATCAAGACGAATACCAAGTGGCTGGTGCAGGGGTTCTTCATTTTAGGCTATCCCACTGAAACGCGCGAAACGATGCGCGCGACCATCGATCTGGCCTGCCGCCTGCCGCTCGATATGGCGGTCTTTGCGCCGTTCCGCGCCACGCCGGGAACGGAAGTGGCGGCCTACCTCGCCGCGAACGAGCCGGAGTTCACCCCCAAATGGGGAAACCAAACCGTTGAGCAACTTGTTTACCACCCGCGCGGCATCGGCGTGGAAGAGCTGGAGCAGTGGCATCGCCGCGCGTACCGCGCGTTCTACTTCCGCCCGCGGGTGGCGTGGCGCTATCTGATGATGATACGCGGTAAGAAGGAGCTGCGGCTCCTCGCCACCAAATTCAAGAACCGCATCTTCCGCCGCGCATCAGTTGAGGCGGATTCCACCTCTCCTCCCGTCTGGGCCTCGTGATGGTATATTTCATGGTATGGATTGTATAAAGCCCCGATAAAGGGAATGGCATAATGAGATTGCCAAAGGAAGTTATCATTCCGGATGAAAAGCTCACGCGCTATCTTCTTGTTCCCCGGAATTGGGATGACAAGTCCAAATATCTTGCCCAAGCCGGATTCACCCAACGCAACCCGGACGATCTGAAAGAGGCATTGACGGCTCTTGCGGCAACGTCGGAAACCGTGCAAGATGGTACAAATGAGTATGGTGAATTTCTGCGGACCGATGGCGCGTTAACGGGCCCGAACGGACGCGAACTTCCCGTAGCCGCCATTTGGCTGCGCTGGCGTATGGATGGGAGCGTCCATTTTGTGACCTTAAAACCGAGAAAGGAAAAATAGCCATGGGAATCGCGCTTTACCAGCGGGTGGCTTTGGCCGTTGACGAGCCGGAGCTGAACCTCAAAAAAGGGGATGTCGCCATGCTTGTTGATCATGTTCCGCATCCTTCCGGCGGGGAAAATGGTTATGTATTGGAAATATTCAATGCGCTGGGCGAGTCCATCACCACTGTAACCGTAAGGGAATCCCATGTTGAACCGTTGCAGGCGGATGAGGTATTAAGCGTCCGCCATATGGCGAAGGTGGGATAAAGTTTAGGATCTGTTTTATGAGCTGTGTAAGTAGCCATTGTTACGGTGGCCGTCAAACGGCATGCCTAAGTTGTCAACCTGTAACCTGCCCTCCCTCCCCCCGTCTGGGCCTCGTGATATAATTTCTCCCAATTCATAAGGAGAAAAGGATGTCGTCAGCTTTATGGTTTGTGGCGGTCTTCAGCGCGGCGGTGATTGTGCATGAATTGGGACATTTTTTGGCCGCCCGCCGTTGCGGCTTGCTGGTGGGGGAATTCGCCATCGGCTTTCCCTTCAGCCCGCGTGTTATCACCCTCTTCAGCCACCGCGAGACCGAATTCACCATCCGGCTGTTGCCAATCGGCGGCTTTATCGGTTTTTCCGGCGGGGACGAGCCGGGCGGATTTGGCGCTCTTTCATCACGGCAAAAACTTGTTGTTATCGCCGCCGGACCGGTTTTTAATATCGTTTTCGCGGGAATTCTCTTCCCCCTCTATTTCATGTTCCATGCCGGGATGCCGCTTCTCGCGGCGGTGGCAAAGTCGGCCGTCCTCATGCAAACCGCGTTCATAGGCACAGGCCAGTTTCTGTTTCATCTCGTCAGCACCGGCTCGCTGGATGGGCTTGCAGGGCCGGTCGGCATAGCGTCGATGGCCGGCGCTGCGGCTCTGGCGGGGGTTTGGAGCATCATTTATTTCGTGGCGGTGTTAAGCCTGAGCCTTGGCATTATGAATTTCCTGCCGCTTCCGGCGCTGGATGGCGGCCAGATCGTCATGCTCGCCGCCGAACGCCTCAAAGGCTCGCCGTTCAGCGAACGGACGCTTGCATTGGTCAATAACGCGGGGATGGCCCTGCTGCTTCTGCTTTCGGCGGTGGTGACGGTAAAGGACGTAGCCGCCCTGTTGGCGTAGCAATCTCACGATAAGCTTTATCGGCAGTATGGTTAGCGGTGCGCGAGGATGGCGTGCAGGGCGGCGGCGAGGGTGGCCATCTCTTCATCGGTGCCGATGGTGATGCGGAGGAAATCGGCAAGGCGCGGCTTGTTCCAGTAGCGCACAAGGATATTTTTGGCGCGCAGCGCGTCGTACAGTTCCTGCCCGCCGTGGCGCGGGTGGCGGGCGAAGACGAAGTTCGCCTTTGACGGCAGCACTTCAAAGCCGAGTTGTTGCAGGGTGACGACCGTTGCTTCCCGCGTCTTGATGATGGCGGCGCGGCATTTTTCAAAATATTCTTTGTCATCCATCGCGGCGGCGGCCCCGGCAATGGCAAGCCTGTCCATCGTGTACGAGTTGAACGAGTTTTTCACCGCCTCCATGCCGGTTATCAGTTCGGCGTGGCCGACGGCGAACCCGGCTCGCAGCCCCGCCAGCGAGCGGGATTTTGAAAAAGTCTGCGTCACCAGCAGGTTCGGGTATTTGCTCACCAAGGGTATCGCGCTCTCGCCGCCGAAATCGACGTATGCCTCGTCCACCAACACCACCGTATCGGCGTTGCGTTTCAGCAGCGCGTCGATCTCGGCTACCGCAGTGAAGCAGCCGGTCGGGGCGTTCGGGTTGGGGAATAGCACGCCGCCGTTTTGGGCGGGGGCGCGGCTGAGGTCGATCTGCCAATCGTCGGCGATGGGAAACGTTTTGAACGGTACGCCAAAAAGTTCGCAGTAGACCGGATAAAAACTATAGGTGATATCGGGGAACACCAGCGGCAGTTTGTTGCGGAAAAAGGCGAGGAACGCGACCGCCAGCACCTCGTCCGAGCCGTTCCCGGCAAAGACGTTTTCGGCCCTAACTCCATAATAACGGGCTATAGCGGTTTTCATCGCCGATGCGTCCGGGTCGGGATAGAGCCGCAGCCCCGCGTCCGCCGCCTCTTTAATGGTGGCGATGGCGCGCGGCGAAGGGGGATAGGGGTTTTCGTTGGTGTTGAGCTTGATGACGCTCCCCTCTTTCGGCTGTTCCCCCGGCACGTAGGGTTTGAGGGTTCGCAACCCCTCGCTCCAAAACCTGTTCATGGGGAGCAATTGTAGCAACTGCGGGCAGAAGGTGGAAGGACGGGTTTGCCTGTGGGCGTTCCTTGGTGGCCCAGCTAATTTTATTTCCCGGCAAACTTTTCCAATGTTGCGACCAGCGGCGGTAAGTCGGCGGTAACGGTGTCCCACACCACGTTCTGATCGATATCGAAGTATGCGTGAATAAGCCGGTTTCGCATTGTGATGATATCTTTCCACGGGATGTCCGGCAGTTCATTACGGCTTTCGGCGGATATTTTTGAGGCCGCCTCCCCGATGATTTCAATCGACTTAACGAGTGACAGCAGAAGCATCCTATCGGTTTGCAGCTCTTCCCTTGTTCTGCCTTTGATGAACCTTATGGCATCAAGCGCGCCATCGCGCATGTGCTGAAGCCGTATCAGGTCATCCCTTTTCATATACTACTTCGGCTTCGGCCAAAACTTCCTGGCGGAAGTATCGGCTTAAATCCATCGGCGTCCTGAGGTCGGCCTTTTTGCCGATGATCCCGGAAAGCTCGTTCTCGATATGCGCCATACGGATGAGGCCGATTTTGGCATCAGGCTCGAAAGTCACCAGAAAGTCCACATCACCCTCTTCGCGCACACCGCCCTTGATGGCGGAACCGAACACCGCCAGCCGGGCGATATTGTTTTTCCGGCAGAAATCGGCGATTTCCTTCAGGGGTATGGCAACACTTATCATACGGGTGATTATACCGCTTTTTATGCCCTTTGAGAGCGGGCCTATAGCCAAGTCTGATGACCGGCCAATTTTATTTTTCCACCTCCCGGCACTATAATCTTCCATAAACCTGCTATACGGGAGACCCCCATTATGCCGCTGGTGTTTAAAGACCGCTACGAGATTGACGATTCGTTCGGCCGTCTTGACTTCGACCAGCTGGAGCAGTGGCTTTCCAACACCTACTGGAGTCCCGGCATAAGGAAAGACGAGATCATCAAGGGGACACGGCACTCCTCCATCGCAGTCGGCTGTTATTTGGACGGGCGGCAGGTGGGCTTCCTGCGGGTGGTGAGCGATAAGACCCGCTTTGGATATTTTCTCGACGTGTATGTGGACGAGGCGCACCGGAAGAAAGGCTTGGCGCAGGCGATGATGCGATTTGTTTTTGACCATCCCGATTTTGCGGATGTCTATATTTGGTTGCTGATCACCAAGGATGCCCACGGCGTGTACTCGAAACTGGGGTTTACGCCGGTGCCGGAACCTCAAAATTGCATGGGGATCAAAAAACCGCGCAACCGGTGATGATCGATTCGGGCGAAAAAAAAAGGGGTGCGGTCGCGCACTCAAGAATTACGCCTCTGGCTACTTGAATCCCCGCGCTCACCGCTCCCCTGCAATAAAAAACGACGCGCTTATGCGCCTACCTTCACCCGCTCCCCTTTAAGCTGTTCCGGCATCTGCTTGTCACGCGGCGCAGCCGCCCCCAGCTTTTCTTTCGACTTCAATTCCGACTTGTAGCTTCCCCCGCCCGGCTCATGCCGTTGGGCGGCCCTTTTGGATGAGGTGCGCGATTCGGCGGCGCGTGAGGCCTGTGCTCTTTCAGCTTTCATTATCGTCCCTCCTCAATCGATGAGTTTCCGGCCGGCGGCATCAGGCAACGCCTGTTCAGCCCCGGACACCGGTTTTTCACCTGATTAAAGTCTAGACCCGGTTCCCCATCCTGTCAAACGGCGGCGGCTTTATTCTCTATAGTAAAGCGGGGGAGTTCGGGCTTGACCTTCCCGCCGCGCTATGGTTTTCTACCGGCTACACGCGTGCCCGGCACCGTGTAAAAAGGGGAAAACGCAGCGCCGCTGCATAAAGATATTAATCTTTCGTTTAGGGGAATAGGGAATCCAGACATGGGAGTAAATTCAATCACCACGGCGGCCTTGATATCCGGCGCCATCACCATCGCGTATGCCTTCTATCTCATCGTCAACATCAAAAAACGTTCCGAGGGGAACGAAGTGATGCGCGAGATCGCCCTGGCGATCAAGCAGGGGGCGATGGCGTACCTGAACCGCCAGTCCAAAACCATCGCCGTGATCGGCGCGATCTTCTTCATCCTCATCTTCGCCACCTCCGGCGCATCCATCGCCCTCGGCTTTTTGGCCGGCGCGATCCTCTCCGGCCTGGCCGGTTACATCGGCATGACCGTTTCGGTCAACGCCAACGTCCGCACCGCCGAGGCGGCGCGCAAGGGCATGGCCGAGGCGCTTGACGTGGCGTTCAAAGGCGGTTCGGTCACCGGCCTGATGGTGGTCGGCCTGTCGCTCATCGGCGTCACGGTCACCTACCTTCTCACCGGCGATCCGGCGCAGTGCATCGGCTTCGGCTTCGGCGCCAGCCTCATCTCGCTGTTCGCCCGCGTCGGCGGCGGCATCTACACCAAAGCGGCCGATGTGGGGGCCGACCTCGTGGGCAAGCTGGAAGCGGGCATTCCCGAAGACGATCCGCGCAATCCGGCGGTCATCGCCGATAACGTGGGCGACAACGTGGGCGATTGCGCCGGCATGGGGGCCGACCTTTTTGAAACCTACGCCGTCACCCTTATCGCCGCCATGATCCTCGCCGTCACCTCAAAGGACATCATAGCCCTCTATGGAAAAGACGCGGTGGTTCTCTACCCGTTCGCGCTGGGCACCGTGGCGGTGCTGGCGACCATCGTAGGCACCTTCTTCGCCAAACTGCCGAAGAGCCAGAACATCATGATGGCGCTGTACAAGGCGCAGACCGTCACGGCGGTTATCTCGCTCGTCGGCTTCTGGTTTGTCACCAATGCCATGATGGGCGGAAAAATGGCGCTGTTCGGCGCGGCCACGGTCGGCCTTGTCGTCACCTTCCTTCTTACCGTCGTAACCGAATACTTTACCTCCACCGAATACACCCCGGTGCGCAAAGTGGCGCAGGCCTCCGAGACCGGCGCGGGAACCAACATCATCATGGGCCTTGCCATGGGCATGAAGAGCACCACCATTCCGGTGCTGGTGATCGTGGTGGCGATGATGGCGGCGGGCGCGCTCGCGGGCGTCTACGGCATCGCCGTGGCGGCGGTGGCGATGCTTTCATCCACCGGCATGGTGATAGCGATGGACAGCTACGGCCCGATCACCGATAACGCGGGCGGCATCGCCGAGATGTCCGATCTGCCCAAAGACGTGCGCAAGATCACCGACCAGCTCGACGCGGTGGGCAACACCACCAAGGCGGTGACCAAAGGCTACGCTATCGGCTCGGCGGCGCTTGCCGCCGTGGTGCTGTTCCAGGCGTATTCCGATACCATCATGGCGACCGCGGGCAAGGAAATCCCGTTCCTGTTGACCGACCCCAGGCTGATCGTCGGCCTGTTCATCGGCGCCGCTTTGCCGTTCCTCTTCTCCGCGTTCTGCATGGAAGCGGTCGGCCGCGCCGCGCACGGGGTGGTTCACGAAGTGCGGCGGCAGTTCAAGGAAATCCCCGGCATCATGGAGCGGAAGGCGAAGCCCGATTACGCAACGTGCGTCGACATCGTCACCGCCGCCGCGTTGAAGGAGATGGTGATGCCGGGCCTGCTCGCCGTTTTGGCCCCCATAGTCGTCGGCTTCCTGCTGGGACCGGTCGCGCTGGCCGGTGTGTTGGGCGGAGTCATCGTGTCGGGCCTGATGATGGCGCTGATGATGTCCAACGGCGGCGCAACGTGGGATAACGCGAAGAAGTACATCGAGACCGGCAACCACGGCGGCAAGGGTTCCGATGCGCACAAGGCGGCGGTTGTCGGCGATACCGTCGGCGACCCGTTCAAGGATACGGCCGGCCCGGCGCTGAACGCGCTGATCAAGGTCATCAACACCGTGTCGCTGATCCTCGCCCCGCTGCTCATCGGCAAGCTGTAAGCGATAAAAGAAACTTTAAAACCCGCCGCGCATCCCGCGCGGCGGGTTTTTTTTTGAGCTGAAATTCTTTAATCTTTGTGGCTCTGATACTTCTGTCTCTTCCCCGGTAGCGGCGGCACTCCTGCCGCCGATTGACGCCGGGTAGGTACACAATTTATTGTGTACATTGGCGCAACGCGCCAAGAAATCCCGGCCCCTTGGGCCGATGTACATGCTGAGAGCATGTACCCACCAAAGCTTCCGGGTGGGTACACATTTAAATGTGTACATTGGCGCAGCGCGCCAAGAGTGGTCACGCCTCACGGCATGATGTACCCAATAAATTGGGTACCCACCAAGAATTATGATCGGCCCTTACGGGGCCGATGGGGGAAGCTTTGAAAATATTTCTGGATCCCGGCTCAAGGCCGGGATGACAAAAAATCGGCCCATGCGGGCCGATTGTGCGACAGGAATGTCGCACCTACCAAGGCCGACGACACACTGGAAAGTGTGTCCTACCGGGGGAATGCCATTCACTTCAGCTTTGATATATGGATTTGATTTAGGCCAGCGATCAGCGGGCGAGGGCGAACGCGCTGTCGATGGCGAAGAGCATCGATGACGGATCGGCCTTCCCCTTCCCGGCGATGTCGAACGCCGTGCCGTGATCCACCGATGTGCGGATGAACGGCAGGCCGAGCGTGATGTTGGCGCACTCGCCGAACGACACCGCCTTGATGGCGACCAGCCCCTGATCGTGGTACATGGCCAGAAACGCGCCGTAGCGGTCGCGTACGCGCGGGGCAAAGCTGGTATCGGCGGGTAGCGGCCCCTCCGCATCGATCCCCGCCTTATGCGCCGCCGCGATGGCAGGGGCGATGATGCGCGCCTCCTCGCCGCCAAACAGTCCGCCGTCGGATGCGTGCGGATTAAGGCCGCAGACCCCTATCGGTTTTTTCAGGCGCAGCGATTTGTGCATGAGGGCCAGCTTTTCCAGTATCGCCTTTTGCGTCACCCCTTTGATGGCGTCGCGCAACGACAGGTGGGTGGTGAGCACCACCACTTTCATGGCGGGCGAGGCGAGCATCATGGCGTATTGTTTGCTGCTTGAAAGGGCCGCGAGCATTTCGGTATGCCCCGGATACGGGATGCCCGCCAGCGCCAGCGCTTTTTTGTGTATTGGCGCGGTGATGATGCCGCGCAGTTCCCCCTTCAGCGAAAGTTCCACCCCGGCGGCGATGTAGACGGCGGCGGCCCGCCCGGCGGCGCGGTCGATCTTTCCCGCCGCCACCCCTTTTGCGGGGAGCGCGTGCATCTCCAAAAACGCCGCGTGGCCTGCGGGCGGCAGGTGGCGTGGGTCGTAAGGTGAAAGCTTCACGGCGCGCAAATAGCGCGATGCGGTGCGCGTAAGCGCCACACGGTCGGCAATCAGCACCAGCTGCCGCCGCCGTGCTGGCGGAACCAGCGCCAGCGCCTTCAGGGAAACTTCGGGGCCTACCCCGGCGGGGTCTCCCACCGTGATGGCGAACCGCATCGATTTCTTTCCCATTTCATTATTCTATCCCATTCCGGCCTGCCATCATCCGGTGAGGATGTGGTAAAACTGTGCGGATGGAGACCATCACCCGCATCGCGCGCGACGGCAAACTGCACAACCTCGCCCCGCGCTGGATCGAGCGCGCCGCCCGCGCCTCCTTCGCGCCGGAGCTGGCGATGGTCAATTTCTCCCGCTTCATCGAAAAGGTGGAAGAACGCAATCCGCAGCTGCTCGCCCATTTCACCAAGCGGAACATCCCGTGGATCGCCGCGCTGTTTTCCGGCAGCCAGGCGCTCACCGATATGGCGATGCGCGACCCGGAACTGCTCTTCTGGTGCCTCCAGCCGGGGGTGCTGCACTCCATCCGCTTCAAGCGCGACATGCGCCACGAGCGGTGGCTGATGTTCGAGCGCTGCGCCGGCCCGAAGGAGGCGCTTATCCACTTCAGAAACCGCGAACTGCTCCGCATCGGCTGGCGCGACCTGTTGAAGTGGGCCGGCACGGTGGAAACCATCGAAGACCTGTCGCGGCTGGCCGACATGGCCATTGAAGGGGCGATGACCGCCGCCGAAGGGGAAATGACCGAACGCTTCGGCCGCCCGCTGCACGCCGATGGCGCGCCGGGGCGCTTCATCGTGCTCGGCATGGGGAAGCTGGGCGGGCGCGAACTCAACTTCAGCTCCGATATCGACCTGATCTATTTCCACGATGACGACGAGGGGGAGACGGAGGGGGGCGCCGGGAAAACCGGGATGGAGCGCCAAAAAATAAGCCTGCGCGAATACTGGACGCGGATGGCGCAGCGGATGACCAGCCTGCTCAACGATGTCGGGCCGCAGGGGAACGTGTACCGCGTGGACATGAATCTCCGTCCCGAGGGGAGCCGCGGCCCGCTGACCTGTTCGCTGGCGGCGGCGGAGTTTTACTATGAATCGTGGGGCCAGCCGTGGGAACGGCAGATGATGGTCAAGGCCCGCGTGGTGGCCGGAAGCGAAAGCCTCGGCGACGAGTTTCACGCCATGATCCGCCCGTTCGTCTACCGCAAGTCGATCGATTTTTCAGCCTTGCGCGACATCCAGGCGATGAAGGAAAAAGTGGACAAGCAGTTGAAGACCGGCAAGGACCGCTACCGCCACAACGTGAAGCTGGGCAAAGGGGGCATCCGCGAGATCGAGTTCGTCATACAGGCGTACCAGCTGATATACGGCGGCAAGATGCCCTGGTTCGCCGAGACCAATTCGCTGAAGGCGCTGCACCGCATCTTCGAGCGGGGGCTGATGGGGTACGCCCACTACGCCACGCTGGCCGACGCGCTTCTGTTCCTGCGCGACCTGGAAAACCGGATGCAGATCGCCTATGGCCGGCAGGTGCAGATACTTCCCGAAGGGGACGGCCTGAAAGAGCTGGCGCTGAAAATGAACCTGGCCGGGCCGGAACAGCTGATGGCGGAATATGAACGGCACACCGCCGGGGCCTATACCATTTTCACCGGCTTCTTCAAGGAAGAGGCCGGGGTGGATGAAACTCCCGCCGACCTCTTCCTCGATATCGACAACGAAGAGGCCGCGCTGCCCCAACTGGCCGGGATGAAGTTCAAGGATCCGCAAGCGGCCCTCAACGCGCTGCTGCACATACGCGATGGCGAGCCGTTCAACCATCCGTCCAACAAAAGCCGCAAGATCTTCATGCGGATACTCCCCGCTCTTATCAAAACCGCCGCCGCCCTGCCGCTGAAGGACCGCACCATCCAAAACCTCGACCGGTTTTTTTCCGCGCATCCGGGGCGCGAGGCGCATTACGAAATTTTCGAGCAGTTCCCGCCGTCCATCGACATCCTGCTCAAAACGCTCGGCCTGGCGCAAAACCTCGCCGACAGCACCCTGATACAGCACGACATGATAGACATCCTCAGCCAGGGGTACGAACCGGTGCGGCCCGAACCGCTGGCCGCCATCCCCGCCGAAATGCGCAGTTACGACCAACAGCTCGATTGGCTGCGCAGGGAGCGCAATTCCGAAAGCCTCCGCATCGGCATCGCCTACCTTACCTCGCATCACGACCAGGCCCGGCTGATGGGGGACCTCACCCGTCTGGCGGCGTCGTTTGTCCAGCGCTGCCTCGACCTCATCGATGAACAGATGGGGCGGCAGGGGGAAGCGTTCGGCGGCAGGCTGGCCGTGATAGGCCTGGGCAAGATGGGGCGGCGCGCGCTCACGTACGGCTCCGACCTCGACATGATGTTCTTCTTCGACGACGGCGGCGTGAAGCCGATGGAATGCCTGACCTATTACACCACCCTGGCGCGGCGGCTGCTGGCGGCCGTGGGGGGCATTTCGCAGTACGGCCAGGCCTACCGCGTCGATCTCCGCCTGCGCCCCGAAGGGGAAAAGGGGAACATGGTCATCACCGTGGCCGCCGCGCGGGAATATTACGCCACCCGCGGCCAGTTGTGGGAGCGGATGGCGCTTACCGGCGCGCGGGCCATCGCGGGGGATACCGCCTTTGGCGCCGGGGCGCTTGCCGCTTTGGACGATTTCGTGTACGCCCCCGGCCTGTCGGCGGCCGATGCGGCGCTGATGGAAAAAATGAAGAAAAAAATGGAGCGCGAAAAAATACGCGACAAGAAAAAGATAGCCATCAAATACGGCCCCGGCGGCATCGTGGATATTGAGTTCTTCGCGCAGAAGATCAAGCTTGCCCGCGTGAAAGACGTTCCCGCCCTGCGGATGTGCAACACGCTGGAGACGCTCCTCATGGCGCGCGGCGGCGGCTGGGTGGGCGGCGATATCGACGGCATCATCGCCTCGTACAAACTGCTGCGCCGCGTGGAGATACACATGCGGATGGAATACGGGCGCGGCGCGGAAACGCTGCCCGAATCGCCGGAGGAGATGAAAATCCTCGAGGAGATACTCTCCCCCTTTGAACAGCTTGGCGGCCCGCTGGCCGATACGATGGACGCGGCGATGGCGCGGGCGCATAAGGCCATAGCCGCCGCGTCATGAACATCAGCGAGGCCGATGCCCGTATCGCCCTCAACGCGCTTTCCAACATCGGCCCCGCCAATTTCCACCACCTGCTGGCGCGCTTCGGTTCCGCCGCCGCCGCGCTGGCCGCCGATGCCGGTGCGCTTGAGGGAACTCCCGGCATCGGCCCCAAGGCGGCCGCCCAGATAGCGGCGTGCGACGGCGCAAAGACCGCCGCGCGCGAACGGGCCGCCGCGGAAAAGCAGGGGGTGGCCATCGCCACGCTGTTGGACGATTCCTATCCGGCCAACCTGAAAATGGCGCACACGCCGCCGCCGGTGCTCTACATCGCCGGAGAAATCCGGCGCGAAGACGCGCTGGCGGTGGCGGTGATCGGCACCCGCAGCCCGTCCCCCTATGGCCGGATCGCCGTTGAAAACTTCACCGCCATGCTGGCGAAGCGCGGCCTCGCCATTATCAGCGGCATGGCGCGCGGCATCGATACGATGGCCCACCGCGCCGCGCTGGAGGCGGGCGGCCGCACCATCGCGGTGCTGGGCAGCGGCCTGGACCGGTGCTATCCGCCGGAAAACGGCGAGCTGTTCAAACAGATCGCCCGATCAGGGGCGGTCATCTCGCAATTCCCCTTCGGCGCGGAGCCGGACAAGCGGAACTTTCCCATACGCAACCGCATCATCAGCGGCCTTTCGCTGGGCGTGCTGGTGATCGAAGCGGGCGAAAAGAGCGGCACCATGAGCACCGCCTACGGCGCGCTGGACGAGGGACGCGAGGTTTTTGCCGTGCCGGGGCGCATCGATTCCCCCAAGTCGATCGGCTGCAACCGGTTGCTCCAGAAAGGGGCCAAGCTGGTCATATCGCCGGACGACGTGGTGAACGAGTTTCCCCCGGAAGTGCGGGCGGCGCTTGCCGCCCCCTCCGCGGGTGAAGTGCGCGCGCCGCTTTCACCGGACGCGGCGCGGATCGTGGCCCTCCTCGGCGACGGCGAACGGCATGTGGACTATCTGGTGGAAGGGATCGGCCTGCCGAGCGGCGTGGTGCTCGGCATCCTGCTGGAGATGGAACTGCGCGGCACGGTGCGGCAACTGCCGGGAAAACTGTTCGCCCTGCTGAAAAAATAAAAATCTTTTTCCCGCTGTCATCCCGGCCGGAGTTTACCCCCGCGAAGGCGGGGGCGGGGATGACAGCGGGAAAATATTCTCCGCTATGCCAGGAACGCCTAGAACGACGCGCCGATGGCCGCGTACGGGCCGCTGAAACTGATGCTGGTCTTGAGGTTGTCGGTATCCAGCGTGATCTTCTGCGAGCTGTAGCCAAGCGCCAGATAGAGCACCGGTACCGGATGAATCCCCACTTCCACGCCCCAGTCGGTGATGCTGTTGCTCCCGGCGCTCAGGGTTTTATATTGCGCGTTGAAGGAAAGGAAATGGATGGGATAGACGCCGAGGCCGACATAGAGCATGGGAACCGGGATCGAGGCGGTTTTTTCCTCCGTCTTGTTCGCCACGCCCGCCACGGTGCCGGTCAGCTTGCCGCTGAACGACAGCGAGCGGATGTTGATGCCGATCTCCGGATCGATAATGCCGGCGGTGGCCGTTTTGATTAACGGTATGTCGTAGAAAAGGCCGAAATCGACCGCGTTCAACGTCAGCTCCGTGTGGATGAGCGTGTTGGCCTGGAAGGTTTGGCCGCCGTACGTGAGCGCCGCCGTGCCGGTCTTGTCCCCCGAAAAACTCATCGGCAGGTAGCTGATGTAGAAATTGGGGATGATCGGGATGGCGTGCTTGATCTTAAGCTGCCCCGTGATGTCGCCGTGATCGCCCAGATTCAGGGTGTCTTTAAGGTTCGCGGAAGTCGCCGCCGACGATCCGCCGCCAACCTCCACCGTGCCGGACGGGGAGCGGGTGGTGGAACCCACGCTGAGGCTGACGTCCAGTCCCGGCAGCGCGTACGCGCGCGGAACGGCGGTCAGCGTCAAAATGCAAAATGCAAAAAATACTTTTTTAAACACGTTATTCTCCTAATCGCCAATTACCGGTGAATTACTTTCCCACTTGTCATTGCGTATCATATCCCCAAAAGAGCGCTCCGGGAAAGCTTTCGCTTACAGCGCGGCGGGCATTTCATCCAGATCGCCGATCTCGTGAAACTCCGCCGCCAGGGTTTTCAGATCGACTGTCGCCACGGTCGCCTTCCCGCTCAGCCAGCCCCCCCCTTCGCCGGGATTGAGCGTAAGCCGCCCGCCGTCGTGGGATGCGCGCGGTTTGTGCGTGTGGCCGTAAAGGATGAGGTCGTGCCGCGCGGCGCGCCGCAGCCCTTCCACCCGGTCCGGCTCGTGCAGCATTACGATCTTCCGGCCGCCAAGCTCCACCTCCATCGGCATGTCGCCCAGCGTCCATCCGTGCTCCGCCGCGAGCGCGCGCAGGCCTTTTTTCTCGCCGTCGTTGTTGCCGTACACGAGGTAGAGTTTCGGCTTCAACTCCTTGAACGGCAGCAGCGCGAAAGGGGCCACGAAGTCGCCGCAGTGCAGAACGGCATCCACCCCCGCGTTGTTGAAGTGGCGCACCGCGGCCTCGATCTTGGGCACGTTGTCATGCGTGTCGGATATCACGCCTATTTTCATGGTCATTCTCCGGTTGCGGATTTTTCCCATTATACATCACCCGAAAAACCGGTCTTTTATAGACAATATGCCTTTACACACATAATTTTGTTGATGTTAACCGTGTTATATGCTAGATTTCGCCGCTTACATGGACATGTGGAAAACCGGTTCGTCGGCGCGCGGTGTGCCGGCAAACGTGACCGGACGGAACAATTTTTTGAGGAAAAAAGAAAAAATGTTTAAGAAATTTGGCCTTTTGGCAGTGGTCGTGATGTTCGCGGGCGCGCTTGCAGTTCTTCCGGCTTGCGAGAAGAAAGAAGAAGCCCCGGCAGCTCCGGCCCCGGCGGCAGCCCCGGCTCCCGAAGCAGCCCCGGCAGCGGCTCCGGCTCCCGAAGCAGCCCCGGCAGCGGCTCCGGCTCCTGAAGCAGCCCCGGCAGCAGCCCCGGCCCCCGCAGCGGCACCGGCTCCGGCAGCAGCCCCGGCCCACAAGTAAGCCGATCCTTAAAAAGGGGGCGGATTTCCGCCCCCTTTTTTTTCGCCTAATTTCAGCAATCAGCGTCTTTCCATGCGCCATTACCGCACCGTTATATAATCATCCTGTGAACAATGCCGCCCGCGCGGAAATCTTTGGCGAAAAACTGCGCGCCGAAAACGGCGTGGCCGCGGCGATGGGCTTTATTGAAGACGCGCTCGCCAAGGCTTCCCGCCTCTATAAGGAGCCTTAAAATTGTATTAACAATAAGATGTTTCTATAACCACAGAGACACACGAGACACAGAGAAAAACATCATCTTTTTTCCCCTTTTACGAAGGAGGGGAAAGAGGGGAATGCAACGGGTAAAAGACCCTTCCCCGTCTGTGCCTCCGTGCCTCTGTGGTTTGTCCCATTATTTTTTGCCTGAATTATTTTGAGACCCTTGATAATTCTTCCCTCCGCAAACAAAGCGGGATAAATTATGCGGATGAATCTTGACGATACCATCGCCGCCATCGCCACCCCCGCGGGCGAAGGGGGGCTGGGGGTGATACGCGTTTCAGGCCCCAGCGCCCACCGCATCGCCGCCCCGCTTTTTTTCCGCAAAGGGGGAAAGCCGGGCGATCCGCTGGAATCGCACCGGCTTTACTTCGGCACGCTGCTCGGCGCGGCGGGGCCGGTGGACGAGGTCTGCGTGGTCTACATGCGATCGCCGCGCAGCTACACGCGGCAGGATATGGTGGAGATAAGCTGCCACGGCTCCCCCGCCGTGTTGCGCCGCGCCCTCAACACGCTGCTGGAGGCCGGCGCGCGGATGGCCGAGCCGGGGGAATTCACCAAGCGGGCGTTTTTGAGCGGGCGCATCGACCTCAGCCAGGCCGAGGGGATCATCGATCTCATCAAGGCCCGCAGCGAGGGCGCGGCCCGCGCCGCGTTCGGGCTGATGCAGGGGGGGCTGTCGCAACGGATAGAGGCGGTGCGCCAAAAACTGGTATGGACCCTTTCGCACCTTGAAGCGTCCATCGATTTTCCCGACGAGGAGTTCATCACCGCCACCGATGACGAGCTGCGCAAAACGCTCACCGAGGCCGCGCGCCGACTGGACATCTTGATAAAAAGCTACGACGGCGGACGGTTTTTAAAGCACGGGCTTTCGCTTGCCATCATCGGCAAACCCAACGCGGGCAAATCATCGCTGCTCAACGCGCTGCTGGAGGAAGAGCGGGCCATCGTGGCCGAAATCCCCGGTACTACGCGCGATCTCATCCGCGCCGAGGGGGAACTGGCCGGACTGAAAGTGGAACTGATAGACACGGCGGGGCTGAACCCCGCGCCGGATGAGGTGGAAGCCGAGGGGATCCGCCGCGCATTGAAAGCCGCCGAGGGAGCCGACGCGGTCATCGGCCTGTTCGACGGCGCGCGCGCATGGGAAGAAAGCGATACGAAAGTGTTGGAGGTGCTGAAAAAAGCGCGGCTCCATCTGGCGGTGATAAACAAGGCCGATATGCCGCAGCTTATCGCGTGGCCCGACGCCGCCCTGGCGCCGGTCAAAATATCGGTGAAAGAGATGCGCGGCCTCGACCAGCTTCTGACAAAAATTGCGGCCTTCGCGCACGATGCTCAGGCGCTCAATCACGAAGAGCCGGTGGTGACGCGGGCGCGCCACCGCGAAATATTTTGCCGCATCGCCGGCGATTTGCGCCGCGCCGCCGATGAAATCGCGGCGGGGCGCGAACTGGCAGCCGCCAGCGTGTGGGACGCGCTGGAAGAGATAAAGCGGTTCACCGGTGAGTCGTACACCGAAGAGGTGCTTTCGGCCATCTTTGACGAATTCTGCGTGGGCAAGTGAAGCTATTGATCCCCGCATTTATAATGTCCCATACATGGGTGGCGCGGACACTCTTGTCCGCGTTGTGCCCGCAAGGGCACAACTGTTTAATTGCCGCGCGGGTATTGCGCGCCCTGCCGGACGCGCCACGGGCAAGAGTGCCCGTGCCACCAAATGCAACTTTCTTAAATAAAACATTATTTAACGCCCAATGGCTATGAAGCGGTTTGACGTTATCGTGGCCGGGGGCGGCCACGCCGGATGCGAAGCGGCGCACGCCGCCGCGCGCCTCGGCTGCGCCACCGCGATGGTCGTCACCGACAGGCTCTCCATCGCCCGGATGAGCTGCAACCCCGCCATCGGCGGTCCCGGCAAAAGCCAGATCGTGCGCGAGATAGACGCGCTGGGCGGCCTGATGGCGCGCGTAACCGACCGCGCCGGGCTGCAATGGCGCACCCTCAACGGCGCCAAAGGGGCCGCCGTCCGCGCCTGCCGGGCGCAGGCCGACACCATCGAATACGAAACGGCGATGCGGGAAGAGCTGGCCGCCACGCCAAACCTTTCCATCATCGAAGGAACTGTAAAAGATATTCTGGCAAAGGACGGCGCGGTGCGCGGCGTTCTTTTGCTTTCTGGAGATGAGCTGGCGGCCAATGCGGTGATTCTATGCACCGGCACGTTCCTCAACGGCCTGTTGCACACCGGCCTTACGCAAACACCGGGGGGGCGCGTGGGCGAGGGGCCGTCGGCGCACCTTTCCGATTCGCTTAAAAAACTTGGCCTCACGCTTGGCCGCCTGAAAACCGGCACCCCCGCGCGGCTGCACAAGGATTCCATCAACTGGGATGCGGCCCAAGAACAGCCGGGCGACACGCCGCCGCCGCCGATGTCGTACTTCACCAAAAAGATCGGGCGCGAACAGTTGCCCTGCCACATCACCCACACCAACGCCCGCACGCACGAGATCATCCGCACCGGGTTTGGCCGCTCGCCGCTGTTCACCGGCGTGATACAAGGGGTGGGGCCGCGCTACTGTCCCAGCATAGAGGACAAAGTGGTGCGCTTTCCCGAACGGCTTTCGCATCACATCTTCCTCGAGCCGGTCTCGCGCCACAACGATGAAATCTACCCCAATGGCATATCCACCTCTCTGCCGGAGGACATTCAGGACGAATTCCTCCGCTCCATCCCCGGCCTCGAAGAGGTAAAGGTCATCCGCTACGGCTACGCGGTGGAATACGATTTTGTGCCGCCAACGCAAACCTACCCCACGCTGGAATCGAAGGCGGTGGGCGGCCTCTATCTGGCGGGACAGATCAACGGCACCAGCGGATACGAGGAGGCGGCGGGGCAAGGGCTGTTGGCCGGCATCAACGCCGCCCGCAAGGTGCGCGGCGAAGAGCCGGTCATTTTGTCACGCGCTGAAAGCTACATCGGCGTGATGGTGGACGACCTCACCACCCTCGGCACCGAAGAGCCGTACCGCATGTTCACCAGCCGCGCCGAACACCGCTTGGTGATGCGGCAGGATAACGCCGACCAGCGGCTGTGCGAACTGGGCCGCATCATCGGCCTGTTGCGAGAAGAACAGTATCGGGAATATCGGGAAAGGCAGGGGCGGATTCAATCGCTGGTGAAGCGGTTGCGGGGGGAGTTTCTCAATCCCACGCCGGAAACAATGACTTTGCTGCGCAATAGCGGACTCCCGCCGGTGGAGATGTCCATCGGCATCGCTCAATACATGAAACGCCCTGATGTGGCGCTGAAACGCGACTCCGTCTTTGGCGATCTGGCGGCATTCGACGATGCCGACATCGAGCGGGCCGAAACGGAGATAAAATACGAAGGGTACATCGCCCGGCAAAACCGCTGGATAGAGCAGATGGGGAAGATTGAGAACATGCCGCTGGAAAAAGAAATGAATTACATCGGCATCTCCGGCCTCTCCGTCGAGCTGCAACAAAAGTTGGAAAAGGTGAAACCGCTCACCTTCGGTCGGGCGTCGCGCATCGCCGGCATGACCCCTGCCGCGCTCTCCATCTTGATGATCCATCTCAAAACACGGGGACGAAATGTTTAGAGTAACCACAGAGGCACAGAGACACAGACGGGAAAGGTGCGGCATAACCCGAAAGGTTGTCATACTGAGGGAGCGCTGGCGACCGAAGTATCTCTTTCCGGCAAGAGCGCTGAAGGTTTTCTCTGTGTCTCCGTGCCTCAGTGGTGATTTCTCATTTTCATATCGGCACCATAATGTTTGGAATAACCACCGAGACACAGAGCCACAGACGGGAAAGGGGCGGCATAACTTGGAAGGTTGTCATACTGAGGGAGCACTGGCGACCGAAGTATCTCTTTCCGGCAAGAGCGCTGAAGGTTTTCTCCGTGCCTCCGTGCCTCTGTGTCTCCGTGCCTCTGTGTTTATTTTTTCCCTACGCATGATGCAAGGTTGCCATGACAGATAAACTCATCACGCGCTATCTGGACGAGCTTTACCGCTGGAATGAAAAGGTGAACCTCACCTCTGTCGCGCGGGAAAAGGCCCACGCGGTGCTCATCGAGCCGTCGTTCGCGATGGCGGAGTTCTTTCCGCCGGGGGATACGCTGGAGATTTTCGACATCGGCAGCGGCGGCGGACTTCCCGCCATCCCGCTCGCCGTGCGCCATCCGCGGCACCGTTTCACTCTGGTGGAATCGGACCGGAAGAAGGCGGTTTTTTTACAGCACGCCGCCGGTCTGCTGGGATTGAAAAACGTGCGGGTGCTGAACGAGCGGAGCGAAAAGGTTTCGCAAGACCCCGCTTGCCGCGGAACCGCCGATGTTGTAACCTCGCGCGCCGTGAAGAGGGAAGATGTTTTTGCCGCCGCCGACGGCCTGTTGAAACCATCGGGCCGCGTCATCATCCACCACACCCCCGACGCCCCGGAAGTGGCCTCCGGTTACCACCTTTACGGCAAAATCCCCTCCGCCGACTGCTTCACCCGCCATCTCACCGCCCCATAAATGCCACTATCCGCTTTACCAATAACGGCGTTTTTTTAATCTGGCATTCCCAAATCACAAGCGTTTTCCAACCCTGTTTTTTCAGCGCTAGAAGGTTTTTTTGGTCACGTTCTTTGTTTCTTGATAACTTTGCCTTCCAATACTTGATATTCGATTTTGGCATGTGTGCGATGCCACATTGATTACTTTCATGTGTGTGCCAAAAGCATCCATGGACGAAAATGGCTTTTTTTCCGCTTCTAAACACCAAGTCCGGCTTGCCGGGCAAATCGGAAGCATGAAGGCGGTAACGGTAACCAAGTTGATAAACGGTTTTTCTTACGGCGATTTCAGGCTTCATCCCCTTGCCCCGGATGCGCCGCATGTTCTCGCTTCGCGCGTCGGGGGTGAGCTTATCCATCCTTCAGTTGTTTTTTGGCATCCTTGGGAAACTTGCCGATAAGCCAATTCAATACTGAAATCTGATCAGTGGCCGGTGCTCTGCGGATTTGCGCCAACAATTTGCTGGCCGAAGGACGCTCAAGCGTAATATTGGCCGCCCCTTCATTGCAGACGGAACAAATGGCGCGCAGGTTGGATGGATCGTCATCGCCACCTAATGATTTATCTTTAACGTGGCCTATGTGCAACCGGGTCTTGCGGGTGGGGTCATAAGGATGGGGTTCTCCGGCTGCCGCCCCGCACATCTGGCAGGTATACCCGTTTCGATCCAGAACAAGGGCGCGGGTTTCTTTTGATATTTCGCGGGCAAAGGCGGGCACCGGCTTGGGGTTCTCAAGCAGATAGTCCCCCGGTTTCAAATTGCTCCGGTCATTGTGGGTCAGTATTTGGTATCCCTCTTCCGTGCGCAGTTCCCGGACTCTCCTTGCCCACTCGCTGGTGTTGCCCGCGATTTTTCTTAATTCATCCGAAGACATGACTTTGCCTATATTTTTCAGAAAATGTGCCCGGAGTTTCGCCCTCGCGCCATTTGATTTCTTTTTCATAATCTTAGCTTGCCACCTGAACCAATTGCCGCCTGGTCAGGCACTTTACCAACTGTTGTGCAACTGCGTGAGCCACCGGAGAGGGAAAAGCGTTTCCCACTTGACGGTAGGCGGGGGTTTTTTTTCCATGAAATTGCCAGTCATCCGGGAAACCTTGTATGCGTGCCACCATTCGCACCGTCAGCCGGGGCATGCCGATAAAATCCTTGGCCGGGGCTTCATCCACAATGCCCCGGCCATCGACCCCCAATGCGGCCCACGCTTTTCTTGCCCTTGTCGGCCCCAAATCCGGCCCGCCATGCTTAAGGGAACCGCCAACTATCGTTGGCGCGATCTCATTGGCTTGTTTGGCCCAGTTTTTTGCGCCCTTCCATCCATTGAAGGCCATAAGGTCATATAGCGTTTCGCCAACAGTGGGGGGATGGGCCGATAATCTGAAAGGCCACGAAAAATTTTCCCATAAGTCAGATTTAAGGGCCACAAAGATAACGCGGGGCCGCAACTGCGGCACCCCGAAATCACTGGCATTGAGCAAAGCCCAATCGGTTTTATAACCAAGTTTTTTTAGTTCTTTGGCGACGTACAGGCGGTAATCCTGAAAGACGGCGTCCAGTATTCCCCGGACATTTTCAATCATTACCGCGCGAGGCCTGATTTCATCAACCAGCCTGATGGCGGCTGGAAAAAGATTGCGTTCATCATCTTCGCCCAATTGCTTTCCCGCCTTTGAAAACGGAGGACAGGGCAACCCCCCGGCGAACAGATCAACCCCTTTGTACGGCTTGCCGTTAAACTCCTTGATATTTTCCTGCAAGACGTTCCACTGAGGGCGGTTAAGCGTTAGGGTGTTGCAAGCGTTTTTATCAAGTTCGACAAGAGCCTGATGATCGAAGCCGGCTTTTTCAAGCCCAATAGCTTGTCCCCCCGCCCCGGCGCATACCTCAACTGAAGTCAGCATATTGGCAATATTCTAACAGCATTTTCATTTTACCGCCTCGCTACGGATGGGATGTGCCGGGATTGGGAGGCTTTTGCCGCTGCTCGAAGGCGAGGCAGGATGACCCGGAATTTTGCAGCACATCCAGCTGCGGCCTCCGTTTGCTCTTGAAACCGATCGCGCGGCAGCCATGGGGAAAATTCACGTCCCAGGTGATGTGGTAGTAGGCGCATTGCAAACAGTTGGGTGCCTGCTCCTTTGCCTGCTTTTTCGGTTTTGTCATCGGCCCTGCCATTCTCCTTGCCCGGCGTAAATTTATCTGTCCAACTATAGACCGTCCCCCCATGCGAAACAAAGATGGATAGTCAACACCGCTTGGCGGTTTTGGCGGAATTGGGAGAATTGGCGCTTCGGCAACCGGGCTGACGGGCAGTCTCACCCGGCGAGCGAGGCGTTTTTCACCAGGCCGCGATGCGGTGGATTTGGCGCGCTTGGCGTTTTTGCACGAAAAGCATGAAGAATCCGCCCCGAAAAAAGCGGTAGAAATCCCCCTCCTCCCAAAATCCCAAAAATAATGTTCCCCCCTCCGCTCCGCGCGCGGTAAAATCGACCCATGTTGCTAATGATCGATAACTACGATTCTTTCACCTACAACCTCGTTCAGTATTTCCTGGAACTGGGGCAGACGGTGGAGACCTTCCGTAACGATGCCATCTCCATCGCCGATATAGAGGCGCTGAAACCCGAATACATCGTCATCTCCCCCGGTCCCTGCACCCCAAACGAGGCCGGCATATCGCTTGCCGTGGTGGAAAAGCTGCAGGGAAAGTACCCGATACTGGGGGTCTGCCTTGGTCATCAGTCGATTTGCCAGGCCTTTGGCGGAAAGATCGTAAAAGCCAAAAAACTGATGCACGGAAAAACATCGAACATCATTCACGACCGAAGAACCATTTTTTCAAACATTCCCAGCCCCTTTACTGCCACCCGATATCACTCGCTGGTGGCCGAAAGGGAGGGCCTGCCTGAAGACCTTGAGATATCGGCCTACGATGACGAACTCCATGAAATCATGGCCGTCCGGCACAAGACACTCCCCATAGAGGGGGTGCAGTTCCACCCGGAATCTATACTTACTGATCACGGAAAAAGTATTATAAGTAACTTTTTGACTATATATGGGTCAAAAGCATGATAAAAGAAGCAATTTCAAAGATTATTGCCAGCCAAGACCTGCCAGAGGCGGAGATGGTTCAGGTCATGGAAGAGATCATGACCGGGGCAGCCACCCCCGCCCAGATCGGCGCTTTTCTCATCGCTCTTCGGATAAAAGGGGAGACGGTGGACGAGATAACCGGTGCTGCGTGGGTGATGCGGGAGAAAGCGGTGAAGATCGACACGCCCGCTGGCAAAACGGTCGTTGATACCTGCGGCACCGGCGGAGATTCATCCGGGACGTTCAACATCTCCACCACAGCCGCTTTCATCACCGCTGGCGCGGGATTGGTCGTGGCGAAACATGGGAACAAATCGGTCTCCAGTAAATCGGGCAGCGCCGATCTTTTGCAAGCCCTCGGCATTAACATCGAAGCCGAGCAGAGCCGCGTGGAAGAGTGCCTGCGGCAGTGCGGAATAGGCTTTCTTTTTGCCCCGATGATGCATGGAGCGATGAAATACGCCATCGGCCCTCGCAGAGAGATAGGGGTGAGAACAATATTCAATCTGCTGGGTCCGCTCACCAATCCGGCCGGTGCCGAAAACCAGGTGATCGGGGTTTATTCCGATACCCTTACCGAGCCATTGGCCAACGTGTTGAAAAGGTTGGGATCAAAGCATGTTTTTGTGGTACACGGACACGATGGTTTGGATGAATTGACCCTCACGGCCAAAAGCCGGGTGAGCGAGCTGAAAGATGGAAAAGTAACGACTTATGATTTCGATCCGCGGGAATACGGCTTTTCTTATTGCAGTCCGGCGGATTTAAAAGGGGAAGACCCGCAAGCCAACGCCAAAATCACCCTTGGAATCCTGAAAGGGGAAGAAAAGGGGCCAAAAAGGGACATTTCGGTTTTGAATGCGGCTTTTTCAATTGTGGCCGGGGGCAAGGCGAATAGTATTAAAGATGGGGTGGAACTTGCAAAAACATCCATCGCATCTGGTGCAGCACTGTCGAAACTGGAAGAGATGAGACGCCTTACGAATTAGCGCACTCCGTCTGGCATGCTTGCAATATATAATAGCCCCACGTTAGATATATGGCCTTTACGACTTATTTATACAACGCAATTTTCTATAAACCCTTACAGTTAGATCACTGTATCCTGTGTTGGCCATACATGCCCGTACACTATAAGGCGCAATACTAAATTATTCATGGTCATTTGTATATTTCAATACACATGGCATTTTTAGAAGTTTTTGATACTTAGGCACATTTCTTTGCCCACCGTAATTGCAATGTAAGTCTTATATCATACATTAATACCATTTATATAACATTTCATGCGACTGACCAAAGAGACAGTATATACGGTGACAACTTTTATATATAAAACTCCAGAATTGGCACTCCGATGTCGAGTGAAGACCAATATTCATTGCCGATAGGATAGCCGAACTCATGCATATGCTAGCTGAAATATATTTTTTCAATGTTGAGGTCACTTTTCAGCACTTGGGTGCACTTATTAGCCCATAGCAGCGTGGCTCCAGATGCAGATCGCTACGTCTGGATTTTTGGCAATGGGCCGATCTGAAACCAGCTTAGCCGTCATGGAAAACTGAAATATGTCAACATATTCCATTAATGTCTTCGCGTGATCTTCGACCTTCCTCTTTGTTAGTTTGAGCCAAACTTCCTCGGTTATTGCCATAATTTTTATTAGAAAACCGAGCCTTCATCGCCCAAGATGCCTTGAGAGCGGTGTGGATTTATTGAAAGATCAGAATTGCTGACCAATCGGTATGTAACATTCACGTATTGATACACGTAATGTCGCAACGCCCATAATAATAACATATAGCCTGTAAATATGCCTGAAAAATTGATTTAGGCTCTTGCCATTCAACTGTTTTCCCAATGAAAAATTAAATTTCAGCCCATTATTCCAATATTTATACCAGCAAAATATTGATTACAGGGTATCACCGTCTTATATCTTCCTCATGATGGATTTTAACAGGTTTACGATCAAGGCCTCGGAAGCGATACAAGGAGCGATGCAGCTTGCAGGGAGCCTATCCCACCAGGCGGTCACCCCCCTACACCTCCTCCTTAGCCTCATAAAGCAGGACGGGGGACTGGTGCCGAACATCCTTACCCGGCTTGAGGTTTCCCCCGAAAAGCTTGCCGGGGAGATAAAAAGTGCACTGGAGTCCCTGCCGCGCGTCACCGGTGTTGAGGGCGCCTACCTTTCCCCCGAAGCCAAGAAGGCGCTTGAGGCGGCGGAATCGGAGGCGGCCCAGCTTCACGACGAATACCTGAGCACCGAGCACTTGCTCTTGGGGGTTCTTGATCAGCCCTCGGTGAAAAAGCTGCTCAAGATCACGCGTGACGAGGTTTTGAAAGCACTGGCCTCTATCAGGGGAAGCCAGCGTGTGACCGACGCCGACCCGGAAGGAAAATACCAGGCCCTTGAAAAATACACCGCCGATCTCACCCGGCAGGCGGCCCAAAACAAAATAGACCCTGTGGTTGGCCGCGAAGACGAGATCCGCCGGATGATGCAGATTCTCAGCCGCCGCACCAAGAACAACCCCTGCCTGGTTGGGGAACCGGGAACCGGCAAAACCGCCATCGTGGAGGGTTTGGCCCGAAAAATAATCGAAGGGGACGTTCCCAACACAATTAAAAACAAACGGTTACTCTCGCTTGATATGGGGGCGCTCATCGCCGGCACCAAATACCGGGGCGAGTTTGAAGACCGTCTGAAAGCGGTCATAAAGGAGATTGAGTCGGCCGAGGGGGAGGTGATCCTCTTCATCGACGAATTGCACACCATCGTGGGGGCTGGCGCGGCGGAAGGCTCGATGGACGCGGGCAACCTGCTGAAACCGGCCCTTGCGCGGGGCAAGCTCCACACCATCGGCGCCACCACGTTGAAAGAGTACCGCAAACATATCGAAAAAGATGCCGCCCTGGAGCGCCGCTTCCAGCCCGTGATGGTGGAAGAGCCATCCGTAAAAGACGCCATCTCGATTCTGCGCGGCATCAAGGAGAAATATGAACTGCATCATGGCGTGCGCATCCGTGATAACGCCATCGTGGCGGCGGCAACCCTTTCCGCCCGCTATATCACCGACCGCTTTCTGCCTGATAAGGCCATTGACCTGATGGACGAGGCGGCCAGCGGCCTCAAAATGGACCTTGAAAGCCGTCCCGCCGAGCTGGATCGGCTCGACCGGAAAATACGCCAGATGGAGATCGAGCGCGCCGCCCTGAAAAAAGAATCCGACGAGGCGAGCAAAAAGAGGCTGCAAGAGCTGGAAAAGGAGCTTTCGCTATCCGCCGAGGAATTGAAGACGGTCGAGCTGCAATGGCAAAACGAAAAAGGGGTTATCGACGCCATCAAGGGGGCGAAAGAGGAGATCGGCCGCCTGAAAGACGGGGCGGAAAAGGCCGAGCGGACGGGCGAACTGCAAAAGGTCGCCGAGATCCGCTACGCCAAAATCCCCGAACAGGAAAAACTGATGCGCGAGACGCAGGCAAAGCTGGCCGCGCTGCATACAAACCGCTCCATCCTCCGCGAAGAGGTGACGGAAGAGGATATCGCCGCGGTGGTTTCCCGATGGACGGGCATCCCCGTCACCCGGATGTTGACGGAAGAGAGCCAAAAACTCGCGCACCTTGAAGAATCCCTTGCCCGGCGGGTGGTCGGCCAAAAACCGGCTATTAAGGCAGTGAGCAACGCGGTGCGCCGCAGCCGCGCCGGGTTGCAGGAAGAGGGGCGGCCGATGGGGAGCTTCATCTTCCTGGGGCCAACCGGCGTGGGAAAGACCGAGCTGGCCAAGGCGCTGGCGGAGTTTTTATTCAACGACGAGCGGAACATTATCCGCGTCGATATGAGCGAATATATGGAAAAACACGCCGTGGCGCGGCTGATCGGCTCGCCCCCCGGCTATGTGGGATACGAGGAGGGGGGGCAGCTCACCGAAGCGGTGCGCCGCCATCCCTACAGCATTATGCTGTTCGACGAAATTGAAAAAGCCCACTCCGATGTTTTCAACCTGCTGCTGCAGGTGCTGGACGAAGGGCGGCTCACCGATGGCAAGGGGCGGACGGTCGATTTCCGCAACACGGTGTTGATAATGACCTCGAACATCGCGGCGGAGCAGATAGCCGAGTTTAGGGACGACCCCGGGCGGCAGCGCGAAGAGGTCTTCGCGGCGCTGCGGCGGCTCTTCCGGCCCGAGTTCCTCAACCGCATCGACGACACCATCATCTTCCAGCACCTCGGGCGCGAAGAGCTGGCCGAGATCGTCCGGATACAGGTGGAGAGGGTGGCGAAACGGCTGGAGCAAAAGAAGATCGCCCTGCGCCTCACCAAGCGCGCCACCGGCCAGCTTGCCGTAGCGGGTTACGATCCTGCATTTGGCGCGCGCCCCCTCAAGCGGGTCATCCAGAACGAGATACTGGACGAGTTGGCGTTGCGTATTGTGGAAGGAAAAATTGCTGAAGGGAATGACGTGACCATAGACTACAAAGACGGATGGGTGATAACCGTTTAGCCGGTTTTTCTTCCGGTTCCATTTCGATTTCCTTTTTCGATGGATCGAAAAAATAGGATAAACTGGACGCGTGTTCTTCAAAATGCTAAACGCGCAATACACTATCGAGGGGAACGTGAAATGACACAGCCGGACAACGTATCCAGGCTTGATCTCAACGCCATGAAGGCCAATCAGGCCGTTATCATTACTTTGTTATTGGCCGCTTTTTTTCTGAACCTGCCGTGGCTGGTGCTGTTCGTGGGTGCCGTGATGGCAATAGGCACCGTGGCCGGTGTTCCCGGATTCAAGCCCATCTACCGGTATTGTTTTATCCCGCTGAACGTTGTTAAGCCACACATTGTTGACGGCAACCGCGAAGGCCCCCGCTTCGCTCAGGGAACCGGCGCCGTCTGCGCCGTGGCCGGGGCGGCGCTGCTATACGCGGGGTATGGGTATGCGGGATGGGGGCTTGCCTGGCTTGTTATCGTGCTGGCCGCGGTGAATCTCTTCACGGGATTCTGCGCCGGTTGCTCGCTCTATTACTGGATAAAAAAGATAAAGCCGAATGGCTGATTACAGCGGAACTATTCGCCACATGGCGCGGGCAAGCCGTACTGCGGAGTTTGTCCGCCATAACGGCTTGCACGCGATAAAAGAAACTATATTGCCTTAAGAACCTTTTTCGTGCTGGCCAGAACTTCTTTCTTCAACTGGGCCATTTTCGGGTTCTTCTTTATCAGCCCGAGTATTATGTTGGCATCCAGCACTTCAACGCGAACCTTGCCGGCCTTGTCTTCCCGCACCACGAAATTGCACGGCATCAAAAGCCCGATGGAAGGTTCCGCATCCAATGCCCGCGCGGCAAACGGGGGATTGCATGCACCGAGTATGAGGTACTTGGGTATATCCTTGTTTATTTTTTCCTTCATGATCTTGCAGACGTCCATTTCGGTCAGCACGCCCCAGCTGCCGGCCTGAAGCGCCGCCCTGGTCTTTTTAACCGCATCGTCGAAAGACATCTTCACTACTTTTCCGAACCCGTAATTTTTTGTCATAAAGAACCCCTCCTTTGTGAATAAGCCAAAAACCCCAACACCCTGCACTGAGGAATAATTGTACCGTAAAAGATAACGGTCATCCACTGCGGGCGAAACCCCGGCCCGCGAAAACCGGCGGCGCTGAACGGACGGGGAAACTGTCTTTTTAACCATACCTTAACAAAAAGGCCATCAAAGTTTCACCGACACCGCCGTATCATGGCGGCATGACCAAAGAAATGCTTGAGCGCCAGCATGCAAGCCTCTCCCTCGTCACCCACGACCTGAAATCGCCGATGGTCGCCATCATCGGCTGTTCCCGATTCCTGATGCGCGACATGAAAAACAAGCCGCACGACCCCAATTGGCTCCTTATGGTGGAGCGGATGGTGAAGGCGGGGGAGGGAATGCTGGTGCTCATCGAAACCATCCTTGCTATGGGAAAAATGGAAGCGGGGAAAGAACACGTCGAGCCAACTTGGACTGCGGATATTGCCGATGAATTGCGGGAAACCGTTAAAACGTTCGAGTACGAAGCGGCGGCGAAAAATATTCGCCTGATGGTCGATACACCAACGCCGCTGCCGCCAGTTTTTTGGGATATAATGCGGTTGCGCCACCACGTTTTCAACAACATTATCTCAAACGCCCTCAAATTCACCCCTGCGGATGGCAACGTAACCCTTTCGGCAAGGCAGCGGGAAAATCTGGTGGAAATCCGCGTTGCCGATACCGGCCCTGGCATCGCGCCGGAAGAGCAGGAAAAAATATTCTCCCGGTTCGAGCAGGGGAGCATGACCACACAACGGGTATTCAACGGGTCAGGCCTGGGCCTCTACAACGCCCGCCTGTTTGTGGACCGGCACGGCGGGACAATTGCCGTGGAAAACTCCAACGAAATGGGGACGGTCATCCTCATCACGCTGCCGCTGGTGAAGGCCGATGCTCCCGTCCCCGCAATGGCGTAACGCAAATCCATCCTGTTGGCCATCAAGGGCGGAGTGCCGGAAGCGGGCGATTATGAAAAGGGATGACCTTGTTGGAAAAGTCCGCCGGGAAATAAAATTGGCTGGCCACCAAGGAACGCCCACAGGCGCGGTCGCATCACGCTCCCGCTTTGCGGGCCGCCTTGCTTGCTATGCCGGACATCCTGTCCGTCATGCGCTCCCTAACCGGTCACGCCGCGCGCTTGCTTCGAATCCTTGGTGCAAGTTATGGAAAAATTGGCTGGCCACCAAGGATTCGAACCTCGATAGGCAGATCCAGAATCTGCTGTCCTACCATTAGACGAGTGGCCAATTATGCGGTCAATGTCACTCGGAGAGGGGGTCGTCCTTCCCGTCCGCCGCCTCTTCCTGGTGGCGGTGGCACGAGTTCAGGATGAATTCCTCGGCGCTCATCAGTGCGCCTTTCACGTCATACAGGGAAAGGTGTGGATACCGCGTTATCACCAGCTCGGCAACTTCCTTAGCCAGGAAGATCCGCGCGGTATCGTTGTCCCTGTTCCGATTATGCATGCTCTCCTCAGTCCGGTATTTATATCAAATGCCGAAGGCGAAATCAAACAAATGCGTTTTTGGGGCGGCTGAATCAGCGGGGCAACGGCTCCACAGTGACGCCACCGGGCGGCGCGGACGCCGGGGGGGCCGCATCAAGCTCGCGCAACCGGAGTTCCATCTGTTGCGCTTCGTACTCGTAGCGGTTGGCGCGGTATCCGTCCCGCGCAGTGGTGAAAGATACCTTCGCCTTTGCTGTATCCCCCAATGCGATGTAAAGCCGCCCGAAATATTCGTTAGCGGCGGCTTCCCAATAGCCGTCCTTCGCACTTTTGATCTTCGCCAGCCCCTGCGTCAGTTTCGCCTCCGCCCCGGCGAAATCCAGCTGCGCCAGCAGAACATTCCCCGTATTTAGCAACGCAATGCCGGCGGTCAGGGGATTTTTCAGCCTTTCTCCCAGCACGGCGGCGCGGCTATAGGCATCCAGCGCGTCGGCATAATCCTTTTTGTCGAAAAGGATCGTTCCCATGTTGTTGAGCGCGGTGCCAGCCGCCGCTACCTCCCCTTCGTCCACGGCGCGGCGGTAATATTCCAGCGCCTTTTCGATTTCCCCCCGCTCGCGGAAAAGCGACGCCATATTCGCCAGGGTCAGGCCTCGCGTCCGCATATCCTGCGTGACGATGGCGTAGGCCAGGGCGGTATCGTAGCGTTCCAGCGCCTTGACGTAATCCTTTTCCTTTTGCAGCAGCTGGCCGAGGTCGCTGTTGAGAACCATCGTCTGATTTGGCGTATCGGCCAGTGGCAGGGCCGCCCGCAGCTGTTCCATCGCTTTAGCGGTCATTCCTGCGCCGGCATAGGCCCTGCCAAGGCAGTGGCGCGATTCGAAATAGTCGCCTTTCGCTTCCACCGCTTGTTGTCCGGCGGCGATGGCGGCGGAGAAATTTTTCTTCTCCAGCGCTTCGGCGCAGGTGGCGGCCTCTTTTTTGTACACCGGCGTGAAAAAGCTGATCGCACAGGCGGGGGCCGGGCGAACCAGCAGCAAAGCCAGTGCGGCGGCGAACAGTAATCCATGCCGTTTCATGGAATCCATTTTGCGGCGAAACCCTTCTACTTGCAAATTTCCCCTGTTTGGCCGATGCTGGATGCAACATAGTATGAACGGCGGCAAAACCAAAATCATCGCGGCATTCGCGGCGGTCTACATTCTTTGGGGTTCCACCTACCTCGCCATCCGCTTCGCCATAGAAACCCTTCCGCCATTCTTGATGTCCGGCGTCCGCTTTGTCATCGCCGGGGGGCTGCTCTTCGGCTTCATGGCGATGAAGGGGGAGAAGTGCCCCACGTCGCGGCAGTGGCGGTCCACCGTTATCATTGGCGGATTGCTGCTGCTCGGCGGCAACGGCGGCGTTGTTTACGCGGAAGAGCGGGGAGTGGCATCCGGCCTCACCGCGTTGCTGGTGGCTACGGTGCCCATCTGGATGGCGCTGCTCGACTGGAAAAGCAGGGGCCGCCTCAATCCCGGCGCGTGGGTGAGCGCGGGACTGGCGCTCGGCTTTGCGGGGGTTGCGCTGCTGGTGCTGCAAAACGGCGTGGTGGCGGTGCACATCGATCCCGTCGGGCTGGCATCGCTGGTGGCGGCGTCGGTGGCGTGGGCATACGGCAGCATTTGGGCGCGCACCGCCGATCTGCCCCGGTCATCGCTGCAAACCACCGGCATGCAGCTGCTGATGGGCGGGCTGTGGCTCTGCATCGCGGGGTTGCTGAAAGGGGAAGCGGCGCATGTGGAGGCGGCGGAGTGGAGCCTCCGCTCGGTCGGTGCGTTTTTTTATCTTATCTTTTTCGGCTCCATCATTGGCTACAGCGCGTATGTGTATATATTGAAGATGAGCACTCCGGCCAAGGCGGGAACGTATGCCTATATCAATCCTGCCATCGCGGTGTTTTTGGGCTGGGCGCTGGCGGGGGAAAAGGTGACCGGCGTTACGATACTGGCCGCGATGATCATCATCTTCTCGGTGGCGCTCATTACCATCCGTCCGCGCGAAGCCCCCGCAAGGGAGTAGGCAGGTAGGCGCCCCTTCCGGGTGGGACGGACACTCCTGTCCGTCATTGGCCCGCGAGGGCCAACAAAGCATTGCCGCTGCCGCGGCGATAAGAGAGCTTTGAAAATATTTCTGGATCCCCGTTTTCACGGGGATGACAGGAAAATCATTTTTCGGGGACAGCGCCGCCGCAATGGGGGTAATATGACGCGATAATAATATCGTGTTATTAACGCTACTTAAGAAAGCTTTGAAAATATTTCTGGGTGCCGGATCGGTGTCCGGCATGACAGAAATCGAAAGGAACCGTGATGCCGTTTGCCGGCAATCCGCTGCATGCCTATCGCGGCGCGCTGGACGCCTATCCGGTCAGGTTCGGCGTGTCGTCGTTCGTCTGGCCCGCGGGTTACGCCGAAAACGTCACGCGCCTGAAAGGCATTTTTGCCGAAGTACAACTGCTGGCCTACGAATCACAGGATAAATCGCCGATCAGCGGCGACGAGTTGCGCCAGCTGGCGGCGCTCAAAGACGGTGGTTTTTCCTATTCGCTCCACCTGCCAAGCCCCAGCCGGCTGACCGCGTCCGGCGGCGACGGGGAGGCGGTCATCATCAAGGCGATAGAAACCTTCGCCCCCGCCGGAATTGGCAACTATGTGCTGCACATGGAGCAAACCGGCTGCTTCGATCTGCCGCTGGCCGCAAAACGGCTGGAGCGCATCCTGAAAAAAACCGGCGTCGCGCCGGAACATATCTGCGTGGAGAACACCATCGGCACCCCCTTTACCCCGGTCTGGGCGGCCGTGAAAGGGCTGGGCGTTTCGGTCTGCTTCGACATCGGCCACCACTTATATGAAAAGGGCGATCCGCTCGCCTTCATCGATACCTACGGCCAACATATACGGATGTGCCACATCCATGGCGTGGCGGAGCGCGACCACCGCCCGCTTTCGGCCATTCCCGAAGAAACGCTGACCGCCGTTCTTGCCGCCGTGGCCGATTGCAAACCCGCCGGAGCGGTCATCATAGAGAACTTTTCGGTGGGGGATGTGGTGGAATCGGTCCGCTGCCTGGCCCACGGCGCGCGGCGTTTATTACCAAGGGAGGTGCGGGCATGAAAACGCTGATCACCGGCGGGGCGCGCAGCGGCAAAAGCGCCCACGCCCTTTTGCTGGCGGAGCGATCGCCCGGCGCGAAAATATTCATCGCCACCGCCGAGGCGCACGACGCGGAGATGCGTGCCCGCATCGTGAAACACAAGGCCGAGCGCGGCCCCGGCTGGATAACCGTGGAAGAGCCGCTGAACGTGGCGGAAGCGGTGACGGCGCACGGCGCGGCAGGAAATATTATTGTGTTAGACTGTTTGACGCTTTGGGCCAGCAACCTGCTGGAACAGGCTGATGACGCCGCATTCGCCCGCAATGCGGATGAGCTGGCCGCCGCGGCGGCCGGCGTCGCGGCGGCGGTGATCGTGGTGACGAACGAGGTGGGGCTGGGCATCGTGCCGGGCGACCCGCTGTCGCGCGCCTACCGCGACCGATTGGGACTGGTTAACGCCCGGCTGGCGGCAGTGTGCGGCCGGGTAATATTGATGGTGGCGGGACTGCCGCTCATGATTAAAGGGGAAATGAAACCATGAAACGGATAGAGCAATACATCGCCGCCATCGAGCCGGTGAACACCGCGCGGGATGCTGAAATTCAGACGCACCTCGACAATCTCACCAAGCCGCTCGGCTCGCTGGGGCGCTTGGAGGATCTCGCCGCCCGCTACATCAGGGCCACGGATACTTTCCCCCCTCGGCTGAAAAAAAAGGCTATCTACATCATGGCGGCCGACCACGGCGTCTGCGCCGAAGGGGTGAGCGCGTTCCCGGCGGAAGTGACGCCGCAGATGGTGCTGAACTTCCTGCGCGGCGGCGCCGCCATCAACGTGCTGGCGCGCCACACCGGCTGCGAAACGGTGGTGGTGGACATGGGGGTCAATTACGATTTTGAAAAAACGCCGGGGCTGATCAACCTGAAGGTCGCCAAAGGATCAAAAAACATCGCCAAAGAAGCGGCGATGACCGAAAAGGAACTGGAACAGGCCATCTTCGCCGGTATCGGCCTTGCCGAAGAAGCGGCGAAGAACGGCGTTGATATCATCGGCACGGGGGACATGGGGATCGGCAACACCACCCCCTCCACCGCGCTGTATGCCGCCATGCTGGGGTTGGACCCGGAGGCCATCACCGGTCCCGGCACCGGGCTGGATGCCGCCGGGGTCGCGCGCAAGGTTGAAGTCCTCAAGCGCATCCTCGCGCTGCACGCGCCGTTCGCCTCGCCGCTTGACGCGCTGCGCAAAGTGGGCGGGCTGGAGATCGCCGGGCTTACCGGCCTTATCCTCGGCGCGGCGAAACACAAGATACCGGTGGTGGTGGACGGTTTCATCTCGATGGCGGCCGCCATCGTCGCCATCCGCAGCGCCCCGCCCATCCATCAGCGCGTATTCTTCGCGCATCTTTCCGCCGAACGCGGGCACCGCCGCATCTGCGAAGAGGTGGGGGTGAAACCGATCCTCGATCTCGATATGCGGCTGGGAGAGGGAACCGGCGCCGCGCTTGCCATAGGCATCGTGGAAGCCTCCGTGAAGATATACAACGAAATGGCCACCTTCGGCAGCGCTGGCGTTTCCACCGCGCTATGAGCGGCGGCGCGCGTTTCCGCCGATGCTGAAACCGCTGCACCTGGCCTTTACGTTCCTTACCCGCCTGCCGCTGCCGCAGGTAAAGGAATACGGCGCGGCCGATTTCGGCGCGTCGTTCGCTTTCTTTCCGCTGGTGGGGGCCGCCATCGGTGGCATGGCGGCGGCGGCCGCATACGGCCTCATGAAGGCGGGGGCCGATCCGCGCATCGCCGCTTTCACCGCGTTGCTGTTGCTGACACTGCTCACCGGCGGGTTGCATCTCGACGGTTTGGCCGACTCGGCGGATGGCCTGCTGAGCGGCAAAGGGCCGCAGCGCGCGCTGGAGATCATGAAGGAGCCGTTCACCGGCCCGTTCGGCTACACAGCGATTTTCCTCGTACTCATCGGCAAGTTCACGGCGCTCTGGCTGATCTGCGAACAGGGGCGCTTTGAAACCATCGCCGTGGCGCTCGCCTTTTCGCGCTGGAGCATGACCGTGGCCGCCTTCAACGCCCGCTACCCGCGCGCCACCGGCACCGGCGCGGCATTTGTTGGAACCTTTTCGGCGGCGACGGTGCTTGCCGCCACGGCAATTCTTTTAGCGGCGGGGTTCTGTACCGCGCCGGCGAAACTGGCGCTCTTCGCGGGGGCGGCGGCGGCCACCGCGCTGGCGCTGCGGAAGTTTGCCGAGCGGAAAATCGGCGGCGTGACCGGCGACATCCTTGGCGCGGTGAACGAAACCGCCGAGACGCTCCTCCTGCTGATAGCCTGACGCTTTGCGCTGTTCCGGGAAATTATTTTGTAATTTCCCGTGCGGTTGATAGTAGAATCCATCCCTTACGTATTTTTTACGTTAAAGTTTGCCACGGAATATTGTTTAGCCGAGCGTGTTGCGCGGCAGTTCCGCGGAAATGATTTACACCTTGGAGGATTCGCATGAAAAAGTTCCTGACTATCGCTTTCGTGGCCGTTGCTTTCACCTGCTTCACCGCCCCGGCGTTCGCTGAAGAAGTCAAAGCCGAAGTGAAGGCCGATGCCAAAGCCGACAAAAAAGCGGCCAAGAAAGCCGGCAAAGCGGAAGCGAAGGCTGAAGTGAAGGCCGAAGAAAAGAAAGCCGAAGAAAAGAAATAACCCTCTTTTCGCTGTCTGATTTTACGCCCCGGACCGGCCAACCGCCGCCGGGGCTTTTTTTTGATAGCGCTGTTTTCAACCGGTGGTTGTTACCACCGGAGACAGATTTTTTCGCCCATTCGTACAAAGTGCAAATATGTTTGGCGGGTGGCCGGACGGCGCGGTAGACTGCTCCCCATAAACCCGATGAAAAAAATATTCCGGCTTGCGATAGTTGCGGCGCTGATCGCCCTTGCGCCGCCAATGCCGGACGAGGCCCACGCCACACAGATATTCGCCGACCAGACCGGTAAAAACTGCGATTACTGCCACATCGGCCGTCCCGACAACCTTGAGTTCACCACCGACGGCAACCTCTTCGTCCAGAACTATTACCGGCTTCCCGGCGTGGGCGATGGCGCATCGAAGACCGGCCTCGCCGCCGCGCTTGAACGTAAAATCCGCCATCTGCTTTTGGCGGTTCATGCCGCCGCGGCGGTGGCGCTGGCGGGGACGGCCATCTTTTTCGGCTTTGTGCCGCGGCCGTTGGCGCATGAAGACCTTCCCCAGGGCGAACGCAAATTCATTTGGACATCGATGGGCCTCGCCATCCTCTGTGGCGGGCTGCTGGTGCCTTTCGTCTACCAGCCGGAGGCCGATTTCTGGCATTCCACCTACGGCACTTTTCTGGGGCTGAAGATTGTCCTCACCAACCTGCTGGTGTTGCTGATGACGGCCCGGCTGATTGTGGCGCGCCAAACGGCGGGGATCCGCAAAGAGGCCGGGCTGTTTCTTGCATTGCCCCATTTTTCCCTATCCCAGGCGTTTTCACCCGCCGATCTCAGGCATTTCAACGGCCGTAAGGGACGCCGCGCGCTGATCGCCTATCAAGGGAAGGTGTACGATGTCACCGATGCGCGCCACTGGAACGACGGGATCCACATGAACAAGCACGCCGCCGGCGCCGATCTGACCGGCGCCATCGCCGCCGCGCCGCATGGCGAGGCGGTGCTTCGCGCAGCGAAAGAGGTGGGAACGTACAACCCATCGCTAACCACGCCGGGTTGCGGCGAGTTGCGGCGGCTCGATGCCCATCTGCGGCGGTTCAATACTTTCTCCCGCGCTTCCGCGGCGGTGGCCGCGGCGCTGGCGGTCACGCTGGCCTTCTGGCATCAATAACCCCATCCGCCGCCGGGGCGGTTCCTGTGTTACAATCAGCAAAATTGCCATAAAAATGCAGTATTGGGGGAATTAATGGAAACGTATTACAATCCCGCGGACCTTGGAAAATTTGGCGACATGGGGAAGGATGCCCCGGAGCTGTGGAATGCTTTCATGCAGTGGTACGGCAAGGTTTTTGCCGAGGGGGAACTCACCGCGCGTGAGAAATCGCTCATCGCCTTGGCGGTCGCCCACGCCGTGCAGTGCCCCTATTGTATCGACGCCTACACCAAGGACTGCCTTGAAAAAGGCTCCAACACCGGCCAGATGACCGAGGCAATCCACGTGGCGGCCGCCATACGGGGGGGGGCCTCGATGGTGCACGGAGTGCAAATGCGCAACGCTGCGGAAAAACTATCGTTTTAACGATGCCCGCCACCATTACTCCATTCGACGACGCGCTTAAATCGTGCGGGCTTTACCCGTTGCGCGCCGACGGCATCGCCACCCTGCAGATGAATTTGGGCAAAAAATGCAACCAGGCATGCAACCACTGCCACGTCGAGGCGGGGCCGAACCGCACCGAAATGATGGGGGAAGCCGTGATGGACCGCTGCATCGCCCTGCTGGAAAGCGAGCGGATACCGGTGCTGGATATCACCGGTGGCGCGCCGGAACTGCACCCGTGCTACCGGGCGTTTGTCGAACGCGCCCGCGCCACCGGCGCAACCGTCATGACGCGGTGCAACCTCACCATATTGCGCGAACCGGGGATGGACGACCTTCCCGCGTTTTGGAAGGCGCATAACGTAGCCATCGTCGTATCGCTCCCCTACTTCCGCCGCGAAGAGACCGATGCGGTGCGCGGCAAGGGGGTTTTTGAAAAATCGGTGGAAGCCCTCAAGCGGCTGAACGAAATCGGTTATGGCGTCGAGGGGAGCGGCCTTTCGCTGAACCTCGTTTACAACCCGGCCGGGGCGTTCCTCCCCGCGCCGCAGGAGGCGATAGAGGGGCAATTCCGCGCGGAATTGAAGAAAAACCACGGCATTTCCTTTAATCACCTGTTCGCCTTGACCAACATGCCAATCGCGCGTTTTAAGGACCACCTCATCCGCAAAAACACGCACGAGGGTTATCTGCAACGCCTCGCGGGGGCGTTCAACCCCGGCGCGGCTGAAAACGTGATGTGCCGGTCGATGATCTCGGTTGGATGGGACGGATTTTTATTCGACTGCGATTTCAACCAGATGCTCAACCTGCGCGTCAATCACGGCGCACCCTTCCACATCAACGATTGGAACCGGCACGCCCTCGCGGGACGGCAGATCGTCACCGGCCCGCACTGCTACGGCTGCACCGCCGGGCAAGGCTCCAGTTGCGGCGGAAAGACTTCTTGAAGCGGGTGCTCCCCTTTTTTCTGGCCGCCCTCATGACCGCCGGATGCAGTTACCATCTTGCGGGGCAAGGGAGCAGCCTGCCTGAAAACATCAAAAGCATTGCCATCCCCGTTTTTGAAAACGACGTGCAGCAGCCGAACCTCGATATCGCCGTTACGCGCGCCGTGACGGAAACATTCATCAGGGACGGACGACTGGCGGTGGTTGACGGCGGGGCCGACAGCCTGCTGCTGGGCACCATTAAAAGCTACGCGCTGGAACCGGTGGCTTTTGACACCCTCAACCGGGTTACCCAGTACCGCGTTAAATTGATGGTGAAGGTCAAATTCACCGATAACACCGGCAAAGGGCTGTCGCTGGAGCGCGACCTGCGGGTGCAGTGGGATTATAATGTTGGCACAGCCATTCCGGTGGCCGAAACCGCGCGGAACCAGGCGGTTTTGGAAGCGGCCGGCTATCTGGGCGACCGGATCGCCGGCATGATCCTCGACGGTTTTTAACGGCAAGGAGCGGCGCCATTTCCCACACTGTCTACGGCAACATATCGGGGCTGCCCCATGCGGCCCTCAAAAGCCTCGAACGCGTTTACCGGCGTAAAATTCCCGCCGGGCAGCTCATTACCGATGAACTCCTGCTGTACATCGCCAAGCTTTCCTCGGAGTTGGGGCGGCAGATAGCCCTGCTGATCGACCGCAAAGGGAAAATCACGCACGTCATTGCGGGCAACGACCATCAGATCGTCATCCCCAATTTGGGACAGCGCCGCGTGGCCGGCAAACGGCTGGCCGGATACCGTTGTGTGCATACCCACCTGAAAGGGGAGCCGGTCACGCGGGACGACCTGAACGACCTTCTGCTGCTGCGGCTCGACGCGATGGCCGCCATCGACGTGCGCCCGGACGGCACGGCGGGAAAACTGCACCTCGCCCACATCGAAGCGGGCGAAGAGGACCGCTATGCCTCGCACGGCGGGCTTACCCACCCACGGGCCGAAGAGCTGTATCAGGGGCTGATAGAGCGGGTGGAGCGCGAACTGGAAAAGACCGTCATCGTAAAAAAGGTGGAGACGGAACAGAGCGCGCTGCTGATACACGTCTCGGGCAAGCCGAAGCTGCAAATGGACATATCGCTGGACGAGCTGGCCGAATTGGCCCGCAGCGCGGGGATCGCCGTGGCGGGACGGGTGACGCAGCGTCGCGACGTGCCCGATCCGAAATTCCTGATGGGGCACGGCAAAATGCAGGAGTTCATGATCAAGGCGCTCTCGCTGGGGGTGGACATGGTGATATTCGATACCGAGCTGACCCCCGCGCAGATAAAGGCGATTTCCGATTTCACCGACCTGGAAGTGCTCGACCGCACCCAGCTTATCCTCGGCATCTTCGAGAAGCGCGCCACCAGCCGCGACGGCAAGGTGCGCGTGCAACTGGCGCAGATGAAATACCTGCTCCCCCGGCTGGGCGCGAAAGAATCGGCCCTCTCGCGCATTCGCGGCGGCATCGGCCTGCGCGGTCCCGGCGAAACCACCGCCGAAACGCAGCGCCGCCACCTGCAGGGGCGCATCGCCCAGTTTGAAAAGGAACTGGAGAACCTGAAGAACCGCCGCGAACAGAAGCGGAAGAAACGCGGCCGCTCCGAGGTGAAAACCGTTTCGATACTCGGCTATACCAACGCGGGCAAATCGACGCTCCTCAACCGCCTCACCGGCAGCGACCTGCTGGTGAAAGACCTTCTCTTCTCCACGCTCGACCCCGCGACCCGGCGGCTCTGGCTGCCGAACGGCAAAGAGGTGGTCATCAGCGATACGGTGGGGCTGATCCGCAACATGCCCGAATCGCTGCGCGGCGTGTTCCGCGCCACGCTGGAGGAGCTGGCCGAATCCGACCTGCTCATCAACCTGGCAGACATCTCGAACCCCGAACTGGATGCACACATGAAAGTCACCGAAGAGATCATCGAGGATATCGGCCTGGCGGAAATTCCCGTCATCACGGTTTTCAACAAAATAGAACTGGCCGACGCCGAACAGGCCCAAAACATCTGCCGCCGCCACGGCGCGCTCGGCCTCAGCGCCGTCACCGGCGAGGGGCTGGACGAGCTGAAACAGAAGATCAGCGGTGCGCTCTTTACATTCCCGGGATCAAAGGAGCCATAAACCACCGAGTCGCAGAGGCACAGAGTTGGAAAACAAGACTCTTATTGCCATCATATTGATATGCTATTTCTCCGTGTCTCTGTGTCTCTGTGTCTCTGTGTCTCTGTGTCTCAGTGGTTAAATCCTTCCTGCCGCCGCGCCATTTCCCTTGCGCCGCCGCGCCGTATCATTTACCCTTTTCTTAAACAATAACCATAAAGGCAATCCCCATTGAAAAACGAAACGGAATCCCCTTTGCCCGATAACCTGAACGTGGAACAGATACGCGCCTTCGCGCAACAGGGGGATGTGAACGCGCAATTCCTCATGGCCGAAATGTTACGCACCGGCGAAGGGGTGGAACAGGATTTGATGGAATCGGCCCGCTGGTTCCGCGCCGCCGCTCATCAGGGGCACGCGTGGGCCGCCAACAATCTCGCGCTGATGCTTCACAACGGGGCGGGGGTGAAACAGGATGCAACCGAGGCCGCCGAGTGGTTTAAAAAGGCCGCCGAGCAGGGCCTTCCCGAAGCGCAAAGCAACCTCGCGCTGATGCATTGCGCCGGCCACGGCGCGCGGCAGGATTATAAAGAGGCAAAGCGGCTGTTCAAGCTCGCCGCCGATGCGGGATTGGCCGAGGCGCAAAACTCGCTCGGCGGCCTGTACTTCAACGGTAACGGGGTTGAACAAAGCTATCTCGAGGCGGCCCGCTGGTACGAAGAAGCGGCGGGGAACGGCCACGCCGGGGCCGCCTACAACCTCGCGCTGATGTTCTATAACGGCCACGGGGTGCGGCAGGATTTCAACCGCGCCACTTCGCTGTTCGAGGAAGCGGCGGAAGGGGGCGTTGCCGAGGCGGCGTACAACATCGGCGTGATGTACCAGAACGGCGTCGGCGTGCCGGCCAACGACGAGCGGGCGGTGGAATGGTTTTATAAATCGGGGCAGATATACCTTGCCCACGGCATGCGCGAACCGGCCAGCGAAGCCGCCAGCGCAATCGAAAGCTCCGTCGCGGGGCATCCGCTGGCCCAAAAGCTGCTCGCCGAAATTTATGGGGACGAGGCATGAGCGAACCGCTTACGCTCCCCAAATCGCTTGCCGCTTACGGCAGCGAAGCATTCGCCGAAACACTGGCACATGAACTGCTGGATAACCTCTGGAAACTGCCGCTGGAAAAGCTCTGCAAAAAAGGGGGCTGGCCTTACAAGGACGGCCCGTTCTCGCTGTATGAAATCGACGTGAAAGATGAAGGCGGTGCGCTGCATATTGCCTGCGGCGTCAGCTTCGAAGAGGCCGTCCCTTCCTGCTGCGCGGGCGGCGGCATCACCGACACCCACATGGGCAACCTCTCGCTCACCATCAACAAATCCACCGCCCTCGCCGAAGCCAAAGTTGCCGAACTTTAGATTATTTGTGAATTAGTGCGAAGGCCTTTTAAAGCCCTACACTAAATAAGTGAGCCATTCTTTTCCCTTTTGCAGAGAATACATAGCCGTTCCCATTATCATAAATAATGTTGGCAAGTTGATATTTTTGGATTTCGTCTGCGCTTAAATTCCTACCTCCGTCCTGCAAGACATCATCGATTACCTTATTAAACCCATTGAAGAAGTCTACCGTTTTTAACCGGTGGTATTCGGAATCGTTAGCATCAGTCCGACCGGAATCAGGCACCTTGTCTACCTTCTCCTCATTCCTTTTTTTGCTCTGCTGGCCTACTTCATCTGCCTTTAGCGCCAAGTCGGAAGTGGCCTGAGGATTGGCGGCCATCTCTAAGCTTTTTATTTTGTTATTAAGCACTTCAATTGTGGCGTCTTTTTCTTTGATCATGCTTGCCACTTCATGTTTTACCCGTTCCATTTGGACGCGAATTTCATCAGCAGCTTCTTCTGTTAATAGCTGCTTTTTCTCCTTCTCCTGCTTTATTTTCAACAGTTCTTCCGCTCTATCTTTTGCAAAGGAATATGCCCATTTGGACGGAAAGGGATATACGAAAATAAAAAACATTGCGGAAATTAAGGGCCCAAAGAACAAATGGATAAACCCTTCCCATGATAATGTCATATAAGAAAATGATTCTATGTTGGTTATTCGGGCCGAAGCAGTTTCATCACCAATGAACAAAAGCGCGAGAACCTTCCAGTTAATAACTCCCCACGAAAGGATAAAGGCCCCCGACAAAGGGCTTACAACCCTATCGTAAAGAATAGCCTTGAACGACTTGCTTAATTCTTCAAGCATGGCTTGACCGAGATGTTCATATATCGGCGAATTCTTCGACGGGGACGTTAATCTCCTTTGACGCCTTTTTTTTGGAATGGCTGATCTCCTCGAAGGCATGTTCGATTTTTTTCAGGGTTGCGGCTTCATAGTACCGCTCGCCGCAGAAATCGCATTCTTCGCACGGCACCTCGTTGACGACGAAAAAGCGGCTGCCGCTTTTATAGATGTACTGCGCCTTTTTTGCCGTGAAATTTTTGTTTCCGCAAAAATTACATGTTTTCATGCCTACCCTCTTTCCAGGGGATTAATAAACTTTGGTGGCTTCGGGATATACACTGTTATCATCACCGGCCATTCGCCGCGGCGGCCACAAACAACGTGTACCGGTTTCCCCTGTTTCGTGTAACCGGCTACAAGACAGCTTTCACCGCGGCCCGTATCTTCATAATACTCCAAAAGAATGCCGGAAAGCAGGGCATCCTCGATTTCCAGAAATGTTAGCGAATCGTTATGCCGTTCTTCATCGGCATGTTTGGAAACATAATATTGCCCTGCCCTTACCTGCTCCTTTATCCAATCAAGGGATAGCATTACGTTTCCTTCCGTAAAGCGGGGCGGGGGAAGAGGTCGGCGCAGTTGCGCACGGTGTAATCGGCATCCTTGAACACCACATGCGAGCGGGTGAATTGCGTGGGCGAGGTGAGGCCGCAGGCGGCCGCGGTGGTGAACAGCCCCGCCCGTACCGTGATGAGGTAGTTCACCACGCGGTACATTTTCTCCTCTACAAACAGCGCGCGCTGCATGGCGGGGTCGGTGGTGGCCACGCCGACGGGACACTCGTTCGAGTGGCATTTTTCCGTCATGATGCAACCCAGCGTTATCATAAACGCGCGCGCGGCGGCGATGAGGTCGGCCCCCAGCGCCAGGGCTATCGCCTGTTCGTCCGGCAGGTGCAGGCGGCCCGATGCGATCAGCTTCACCTTGTCCCTCAGGCCGTAGGCGCGGAGCGTATCGTCCGCAATCACGATTGCGGAGTAGACCGGCAGGCCGAGGCTGTCGGCCATCTCTTTGTACGTCGCGCCCGATCCCCCTTCGGCTCCATCCACCGTGATGAAATCCGGTCCCGTGCCACGGCGGTGGAACTCGGCGCAGAATTCCTCCAGACCGCCGCGCCCGCCGATGACCAGCTTCACCCCCACCGGCAGTCCTGCGGTTTCGCGCACCCGTTCGATGAAATCGAAAAGCTGCGGCACGTTGTCGATGCCGGGAATGCGGTTGGGGCTGTCGACCGGCTTGTACGGCTCCACGTTGCGTATCGCGGCGATCTCGGCGGTGACTTTGCTGCCCTCCACATGGCCGCCCCGTATCTTGGCCCCCTGCATCAGCTTGATTTCAATCGCGCGCACTTGCGGTATGCGGGCTTTTTCTCGCAGCAGTTCCCAATCCATCTGTCCGTGTTTGTCGCGCACGCCGAAAAGTCCCGCGCCGATCTGGAAAACAATGTCGCCTCCCCCCAGCAGGTGATACGGGCTGATTCCCCCTTCGCCGGTGTTCAGCCACGATCCGCCAGCCATGCCGACGCCCCGGCTGAGGGCCGACACGGCGTTGGGCCCCAGCGCGCCGTAGCTCATGCCGCTGGTGCCGACAAGTCCCTTCAGCCGCCACGGCCTTTTTGCGCCGGAGCCGACGGTGAGGGCGTCTTCGTCCGCCAGCAGCCAGGGACGCACGCTCTCTTCCTTCACTTTTTCAAAGCGTATGAACAGGGTGTCGGCGTCGATGGCGTATTTGCGGGTGGGGATGGCGGCGGGTTGATCGACCGCCATCTCTCCGAGGAGCGGCGGAAAGAGGGTATTTTGCAGGTAGAGTCCCGGCGCGGCGAAATCGCGCTTGCTGCCGTAGCTGATCAGCGTGTTGAGGTATTTCGAGGCCTTTACGATGGCGATGAACTTCACCCGGCTGATCGGCTTGCCGGCGTTGTCGTCGTCGGTGATGTAAAAGCGAAGCTCCGGGCCGATTTTTTCGATGACGTAGCGGAGGATGCCGAGGAACCAGTGCTTGCCCCGCAGCAGCGAGCTTTGCGTCTGCCGCCGGTTGCGCAGGTACAGCCACGCGGTGAACGCCAGCGGCACAAAGAACATGATGCAAAGGATGACGAAACTGGCGATTGTCAGAATGTGATTGATGATGTCCACCGCGCCCCCCCTTGATACTGCCCGTGTAATGCCGACACCTGCATTGTAGTGAATCGGCATGAAGAACCGCAACTATCGCGCGGTGCGCGGCGGGGGTACAATCGGCTTGATGGCAAAAAAGGAGACGGCCGCGCAACGCGCCGAAGGGATCATTGCAAAACTGCGCGCCCTTTCAAAGCCGGAAAATCTGATTGGGATGGCGCGGTACGGCATCGTGCCCAAAAACGGGCTGGGGGTGAGCATTCCCCATTTGCGAAGCATCGCGAAGGAGTGCGGAAAAAACCATGCGCTGGCGCAAAAACTCTGGGCCAGCGGCATCCACGACGTGCGGATACTCGCCGCGTTGGTGGACGAGCCGGAGAAAGTTTCTCCCGCGCAGATGGACCGCTGGGTGAAAACATTTTACTCGTGGGATGTTTGCGATCAGGTCTGCGGCAACCTTTTTGACAAAACCCCATATGCATACGATAAAGCGCGTGTGTGGCGCCGCGATCCCCGCGAATACGTCAAACGCGCGGGATTTGTGTTGATGGCGGTGTTGGCGGTTCACGACAAGCGGGCGGATGATGCGCAGTTCATCGAGTTCCTGCCGATGATACGCGAAGGGGCCGAAGACGGGCGGAATTTTGTGAAGAAGGCGGTGAACTGGGCGTTGCGGCAGATCGGCAAGCGGAATCCGGCCTTGCGGAAAAAAGCGTTGGCGTTGGCGGCGGAACTTGCGGCATCGCCCGATGCGGCACCGCGCTGGGTGGGGCGCGGCGCGTTGCGGGAATTGAAGAGCATATCGCTGGGGGGGGGGAAGTAAGGGGGTAAAGCGGAAACCGGCTTTGGGAGGTTAATTCAAAACCGGCTTCCGCGGGTGTGGTTTAATTAAGGCTGAGTTCAAGGTTGCGGCGGAGATCGGTATAAGTCTCCTGCGCCAACTGCTCGGCGTTGGCCTGATCGGCTTCCAGCTTCCGCGCTTCGTCAAGAAGGATGCTTATCAGCTCGCCGTGGCTTCTTTCCAGCAACTTCAACATATTTTCTTTAGTCATTTTTTTGTCTCCTGCACATATGAATAACAAGTCCCGTGCCAGAGCGGATAAATGACAGTCATGTTTATAAGTAATTGATATATATTGGCTGTTAATGTGGACTTTCCCCAGCCAGTCATCTCTTTGACGCCAACGAAAGCCTCGGACAGCGTCAACAACCCAGCAAGGATTGCCGGACAAGGCACTTTTTGCCGTGCTGTTTGCGCTTTGTAAACTGTGGATAAAGGATGGGTTCAGCGGCTGATGGCGACGCCGAAGCCGTAGCGGGTGGAACTGTGGTTGTAATCGATCAAGCTTTCGCCATAACCGTCCCACACTTGGAAAAAGAGATCCATATTCCCCATGAAGTGATAGTTAACGTCGATCTGCACGTTGCCGTATTCCCATACCCGCCCCTTGCGCACGATGAATGCCCACTGCATCCATTTTTGGTCCAGGGTTATGGAGAGCTCGTTGTTCCCCTGATAATCGCGGATGTCGGCGTTTTCGGTTGAGCCGTATGCGTACCACCACTTCAGCGCGACAACGAGCGTTTTAAAATTCAGAGGGAGCTTTGCCGGATCGTCGATCACCATGCGCGGCTCCCAATAGACGCGGTTCCAGCTGCGCGATTCCGGGCCGTCGCGCCCGTTCGATTCGTGCTCGAACAGCCCCACTTTTCCCCAGCGCCAGATGCCGGAACCGTGATTGGTGTAGTCCAAGTAAAATTCCGGGTTGTAGTTTGTTTCGCGGAACGGGAGGGAGGGGGCGGTGACGCTCCAGAACGATTTTTGCGTATAGCCGAAATACATGTTTTTGCAGAGGTGCTGTTTGATGCTCAATTGATATTTGACGTAATCGATCATGCCGTCAACCGCGTTTGGCGTTCCCCCCTGATCGAGGAGGAGGTAGTTCCTCTTATGCGGCTTTATCCCCCAATCTTCGCTGGCCGGGATTTGGTCCCCGGCCGTTGCGTCGCTTTTGCACAGGTTGTAGAGGAAGTCAGCCGGGTCTTCGGCGCGGGCGGTGGAAGGAAAGATGAGCGCCACGGCCGCGAGGAACAAAAGCAGCCGTTTCATGCGGCTATTTTTCAAGAATCCATCGCAAAAGGTTGGTGTAAAAAACGTCGCGGTCTTTCAACATGCGGGGGAACGTGCGCTTGGTTTCGGCCACCAGCTGCTCTTTTGCGCGCATGCCCCGTTCGCGCAGCAGCTCGGGCAGGTACTCTTCGCTCCAGCCGCGCACGTCGGCTTCTTCCACTTCGGGGTGGAATTGCAGGGCCAGCATGTTGCCGTGCCGGAACGCCTGATTGGCGCAGGCCTCGCTCCGGGCCAGATGCGCCGCCCCTTTGGGAATGGCGAAGGTATCGCCATGCCACTGGAATACGTTCAGCGTTTCCGGCAGGCCGGCCAGAAGCGGCTCATGTTTCCCCGCATCGGTGAGCGTGACCGGCATCCAGCCGATTTCCTTGATGGGGTTTTTCGTCACCTTTGCGCCGAGCGCGCGGGCGATCATCTGGCCACCGAGGCAGAAGCCGACGACTTTATGTTTCTTTTTCGCGGCGTCCTGCAGCAGGCGCAACTCATCGGCAAGGAAGGGGTGTTTGTCTTCCTCGTAGACGTTCATCGGCCCCCCCATGATGAGCATCACGCCGTAGCCGTCTGCCGTGGCGGGGCACGGTTCCCCTTTGGAAAGGTCGATGTCGTCGATGGCGAAGCCGTTGCGTTTTAAAAACTCCCCGAACGTGCCGGGGCTTTCGATGCTAACGTTTCTTAAGGCCAGGGCGCGCATTGGATTTTACCTTTGCTTTCGCTGTTTTGTGGGGGCCGCGTTTCTGTTTGGCGGCCTTGGGATCCTTCCGCGCCAGGCGCTTGAAGCTGGTTTTTTCCTGCGCGATCTCCTTGTACTTGGTCGGACCCGGCGCGGCGCGCGGCTTTTCCTCTTTGGCGTGGCGGCCGGGACGGTGGTCGAAAATGCATTTTATCGGCGCGCCGACGAAGCCGTAGTCCTCGCGGATGCGGTTCATCAGATAGCGCTGGTACGGATCGGCCACGCAGGCCGGTTTGCTGACGAAAAAAACAAAGGTCGGCGGCGCCACGCGCGATTGCGTAATGAAAAAGAATTTGGGCCGGTGTCCGCCCACAATGGGGGGCGGCACGCGGGAAGTCCAGTTTTCGATCTTGCGGTTCAGCGGGCCGGTGTCGATCCGCTTGCGGAATTCCAGCTTCACCTGCTCGATGGTCTCGAAGATGCGGTGTATCCGCTGCCCCGTCTCGGCGCTGACGAACAGCACCGGCGCCCATGCGATGTGCTTCAGCTTTTCCTCAAGGTCGCGCTGGAAGCGGGCCGAGGACATGGTGTCTTTTTCCACCAGGTCCCATTTGTTCACGATGATGATACAGGCGCGGTAATTATCGTTGATAATGCCCGCCACCCGCTCGTCCTGCATGGTGACCCCCTCGGTGGCGTCCAGCACCAACAGCGCCATGTCGGCCCGTTCGATACTTTTGAGCGACATGATGATGGAGAATTTTTCCAGCTTTTGCGATACGCGGTTCTTCCGCCTGATACCGGCGGTGTCGGTGAAGATGTATTCCTTGCCGTGGTATTTCACCACGGTGTCTATCGCGTCGCGCGTGGTGCCGGCGATCTCGCTCACCACCAAACGCTGTTCCCCCATCAGCCGGTTGATAAGCGACGATTTCCCCACGTTGGGCCGCCCCACCACGGTTATGGAAATGGGGGCTTCGGCGTCTTCTTCCTTGGGTTCTTCCTCTTTGACGTAGCGCAGTTCGGCCGGCACCCCTTTGACGAGCATATCGGAAAGCTCGCCCAAGCCGATGCTGTGCTCGGCCGAAACCGGCACGATGTCCTCAAAGCCGAGTTCGTACCAGTCTTCCAGCAGGTCGCCGTGACGGGGATTATCCACCTTGTTCACCGCCAGCACCACCCGCTTGCTGGTGCGGCGCAGGATCTCGGTGATCTGCCGGTCGAGCGTACCGATCCCTTCCTTGCCGTCCACCACGAAGCAGATGACATCGGCCTCTTCCACCGCCAGCAATGCCTGCTCACGCACCTGTTTGTTGATGATGTCGTCCTGCGCCACCTCGATGCCGCCGGTGTCGATGACCAGCGCGTCGACCCCGGAGAGGTCGGCGCCGCCGAACATCCGGTCGCGCGTGACACCCGGCATGTCGTCCACGATGGCGTTGCGGCTGCGGGTGAGCTTGTTGAAGATGGTGCTCTTCCCCACGTTGGGCCGCCCGACAAGGCAGACGGTAAAAGACGGTTTATGCGCCATATGGGAAGCTATGTTATCACTTTGCCGGATTTATTCGATGAATAAAGCGGTTTTCCCGCACCGCCACCGTTCTCTTTTGGCAATAACTGGGATACTTGCATCATCGCATTTTCCAAAATATATTTATCCAGCAATATATCTTAGGAAATCCACCACTCCTTGTTTTTCACGGAAAGAAGCATCGATTTTATCTCCATTATTGTACCGAACAATAATTTCATACTTACGAAAACCCCCATCTCGGGAACCTTCCTCATGATACCCATTGACAAAGGAAACGGCTTCGCCAATCGTTGCAAATTCATTTTGATGGCCATGCAACGGGATTACAATTACCTTTTCGATGTTGCGATCAATAACTGCCGCGAGCTTGCTGAAAAATTTATCGAGAAGCCTCTTATTGGATTGCAAAAGGCTTTGTTTAAGCTGCGTTCTTTGCGCAATATTCAAATTTTTAATTTGGGTGACAACTTTTTTAAATTCCCTATCCGGTGTTCTTTCGTCAAAGGCAGCATTAATTCTAAGTGATTTGAAAGCGTTTAGAATGCTCTTGTACGGAAATAAAGCTACCTTAAACCCGGATGATTCCATCTGGCTAAGAGATCCCCTCGTAAATTCCCCCGCAAGTATTACACCCAGGAAAGGCTTGTCGGTCTGATATTTATCGGCAATAGGCAAGATTGCCCCTTGGATTTCTTGGGCTTTGTTTCGAGAATGTTTTGTATATCTCCGCCATGCCGCTTCTATAAAGGCAAGAGGTCTTCCCTGAATGTTGACGTCTCCACCTTTTTCTATTACAAAATCAAGGTCATGTTTATTTCCAAAATTGTCTTCCCAACTAACTTTTTTCCCTTTACGCACCCTGCCTCGAGGCCCTTTTTTATCAAGGTAAAGCCCTCTGGCATCACAAAAGGCTTGAAATTTATCCGTCATAATGTCTTCGAGAAGCTCCCCAACCATCTGTCCGAATTTGTGGGAAGGTGATTTAGCCATAATAAGTCATCCCCTTATCCATAGCCTTCCTTCGTGCAGAGGAACCCTGTGCTTGCGGTTTTTCCATTTTATATTTCGGTCTCGAAGCTTCTCAAATGTGTAAGATGTAAATCCTGAGGAAATTGCCAACTTCCCAAGCCACTCCTCTACAGGGACATAGACGCCATAAGGAGCCGAATCCCCGATTACAAAACACAGATTGGCCCCTCTCTTGCAAACCGATCTGAGCGCTTGGAATGTGGCCGCAAGGTCGTTGAAATAGGCGGCAATCATCGTATGGTAGGCTTTTTTGCCACCCTTTGTCTGCCTGACTAAAGCCAACTCATTACAAACTAAACTTAATTCTTCGTGGATTGAAGAAATCGCAGAATTTTTCAAGAGGTCTTCCAGCTTCAGTTTTTCTGCTGTGGCGTGCTGAGAGCTTGAGCGAATGATGTACTGCCGAACCGTTCCCTGCAGATCACCCCAACTTTGGATTTCTCCCCAGAAAGTCATTTCCAGCCGTGTTGCGTCTGCATAGTCATAGTTATTTGGGTAAGGTGGTGAAGTGAGTACAAGTTCGATACTCCCTTTTGGAATTGAATCAGGAATTGTCCGTGCGTCTTGCAATAAAATCTTGGCATCATGACGACAATCAAGTTTTTGGAAAGCAAGCATGTCAGAGACAAAGTCTAGAATTTTGGCCTCGAAAGCAGGAACAGGCATTCGCGTGTTAGCCTTCCGTTTATTAGGAAGAATATATTGCCATTGGGCCGTACCAGCAAAGCTGCAAGGTCTGAGAATTGCTGTTATTGCCAACCAAATCAACTGTGCCACTTCCGGCTTCAAGGTATCCTTTAGCTTCAAGTAGGTTTCACGGAAGAGGAATAATTGCTGAAGAGCTTCGACCGTATAGCATTTCAACAAAAGTGGCGGGGTATTATCCAAGTCATAGGTAGTTTTCTTTTTGACAGCACCTAAAAACTCCTTGGAAGCTTTTATCAGTTCTTTAGTGTCAATGTGCCAAAGTAGCTTTGCGCTTGCAACACGGGCCATAAAAGGATGACTTTCATATCCAAAAGAAAGCGCTCCGGCGGCTTCTGCTGCAAGCAAGGTGGTGCCAGACCCGGCAAAAGGATCAAGCACCGTTTTGGGCTGTTGTGTCCGAATAACCTTTTCTGCCCATTCAGCGGAAAAACCAGCTGAATATTTAAACCATCTGTGGATTGGAAGCTTCAGGTTATCCACGAAAGTCCCAGAACGGGCAACTCTATCGGTGGATTGAACAGGAACTACTAAAGCAGAAATTCCAAAAAGCTCCCCTTGCTTGTTCAATGACTATCTATTCTCCAAAATGACATTTAATTTGCCGAACAAAACGTACACTGCTTCGCACGATTATACCAGCACAAGTTAAAGGTTCAATCCCACATCATAATTCTTGAACTTATAAGGGCTTCCCCTTCTAAGTCCACAAGGTTCAAATAAGTTAAATTAGGATTGGGGTGCTAAGGATTTACGGGAGGGAATTTTTATTGTCGCCCACCCCGCCGGCGTGGATTAGAATATGAGTTCAATGTAACACCTGAGGGGGATGGAAGCGCCGGATGAAAGTGTTTATCGTCAGCGAGAAGTCCTACGAGATAAAACAGGTAAAGGACTTTCTGGAGCGTCTCCCCTACAACCAGTATCTCAAAGAAGAGCCGCTCGCTTTCTACGCCGAGGAGAACCCGCAGCAGGCGCTTACCCGCCTGGCGGAAGACGCCCAAAAGGGGGTTTTCTACGATGTGGCGGTGGTCGCCGCCAAGATGAAGCTCCTCACCGGGGTGCGTTTTGCCCGGTCGGTGACCGCGCGCGAGGGTATGCCCCCCTTGCCGGTGGCGCTGATAACGGACGGCATCACCAAGGAGTTCATGAAGGAAGCGTTCGCCCACGGCGTGTCCGGCTTCATCGAAGTGCCATTCACCGCCGATGGGATGCAGGAATCGATGTCCATGCTTGCGCTCACCATCGCCGCGCGCGAGAAGAAGAAGCTTGCGCACGAGCTTGAAAAGCACAAGGGGCAAGATGCCCTTCCCGAATTCATCACCGGGATTTACCGCGCGGCGGCCGGTGCGGCGCGGCGGGCGGTGCTGGCGGCTCCGTGGTCCAAGGAGGCCTGGCTTGAAGTGGCGGATATCCATATGGAGGGCGGGCTGTGGCGCGAGGCGATTCCGCTCATCAAGAGTTCGCTGAAAATAAACTTCGACAACCCCGATGCACACCACGCCCTGCTCACCTGCTACAAAAAAACGGGCCAGAGCCTGGAAGAGCTTGCCGCGCTGAGGAGGATGGTGGCGGCGAATCCGAAATCCCCCGATCTGCTGATCCGCACCGGCGAGGAACTGTTGCGGGATTCGAATTACCGCGAGGCGGCGCTCTTTTTCAAAAAAGCGATCATGAACATAAAGCCGAACGATCCCAAGCGGCTGCGCGCGCGGATGCACGTCGGCTACGGAAAGACGCTGGCCGAGGAAGGGGACGCCACCCCCGATCCGGAAAAACACCGCGAGGCGTCGGAAGAATTCAAAAAGGCCATTGTGGCCGATCCGGCAATGGTGAGCGCCTATTTGAACCTGATCGGCGCCTACAAAAAGCTGGGGATGGCCGCCGAAGCGCGGGCGTTGATGGCAAACGCCGTGAAAATAACCCCGGACAGCGCGGACGGATGGCTGGACCTTTTCGCGTGGTACTTGCGCGAGGGGGAGATGCAAAAGGCGAAGTTCTCGCTGGAGCAGGCGTTGCGGATCGATCCCGAAAACCAGATTACGCCCGTCACCGCGGGCGAGGTGTATCTGCGCGAACAGTTGTATGGCGAGGCGGCGGCGCTGTTCGAGAAGGCGCTGGCGGTGAATCCGTCCGACACCCGCATCTACAATTACCTCGGCATCACCTACCGGCGGATGGAGATGAACGAACAGGCAGTGGATTGTTTCACCAAGGCGATCACCATCGACAAGGAAGACTGCAACCTCTATTTCAACCTTGGCCGGGCGTATCAGCAAAAAGGCGATAAGGCGAAGGCGCGCCAGGCCTATGAGGCGGCGTTGCGCATCAATGCCGAATTCGCCGAGGCGAAAATGGCGCTGCAATCGCTGACAAACGGCGGCGCGGCCCCCGCACCGAAAGCCGCCACCGCGTAATTGGCGGATGGGTACATGCTCTCAGCATGTACATCGGCCCGGCGGGCCGATCCTCCCTACGGCTTGCCGAGATAGAAGAGCGGGTCGTACGGGATCCGGTTGACGCGCACCTCGAAATGGCAGTGCGGCGTGGTGGCGCGGCCCGTGGCGCCGGCGGTGGCGATCTTCATCCCCTGCTTTACCGCCGTTCCCCGCTCCACCACGTTTTCCTTGTTGTGGGCGTATACGGTGACCACGGTTTCGGTGTGGCGTATCACCACGATGTTGCCGTAGCCGGACGGGCCCCAGCCGCTGAAGATCACCGTGCCGTCCGCCGCCGCCGTGATGTCGGCGCCGTCGGGAGCGCCGATATCAAGGCCGTCATGTTTTCCTTTTCCGCGGATGCCGAAGTTGGAGAGTATCGTCCCTTTCAGCGGCCACGCCAGCGCGACGGCTATGCGCGGCGCCTTGCCGTTCACCTCCGGCCGCTTCTTTTTGCGCGCCGCCCCTTTTTCCCTGGTTTCCGGTTTTTCGGGAAGCGGCTCGGTTTTTTCACCCAGCTCTTCGCCTTTGCGCGGAGGGGGGATGGTGAGGCGCTGCCCCTCGCTGGCGGACGAGGTCTCCAGGTTGTTCGCCTTTTTCAGCTCGTCCACGTTGACGTTGAATTTTTTCGCCACGTCCTCCAGTGACTCGCCGTGCTGCACCACATAAATGTCCTGCTTGCCGCGGTCGGATGGATACCGCCGTATCTCCTCTTTGGTGACCCTTGTCGCGCAGGCGGCCAGCAGAATGGCCGCCGCGAGGGCTATTACAAACCGTCGCAACAGCGGCTTTCCGGCGGTAAAAGGGTTTTGCCGGCATTCACGGCGCGGCTATGGCTCGTCATGCAGAATTTTCAGTCCCAGCCGTTTTTTGATGGCTTGATATTCCTGGCGCAACAGCTCTTCGTGCCGGTGTTCATCGGCCGCAAGCCGGGTGAACATCGCCTTCACTTCGGGGCGTTGGGCCAATTCGGCGCCGATGCGGTAAAGGTCCTCGGCCGCCCGTTCGCTGGCAAGCGCCGTTTCCAGAAGTTTTAACAGTTCCTTTTCGGTTTCGCCGCCCATATGCCCCCACTAAGCGAATTTAGTTAAAACCCGTCTCCGGCGCGCGCGCAGGCAACTCCGGTTCCGGATTAGGATAAAAGCCGCGCCCCGCCAAGTCAACCCTTTACAAAAACGAACTCGTCCGGCATTCCCGCGGGTCGATTCACCACCGAGACACTGAGCCACGGAGAAAACCGCCTATTAAAAAGTGGCATCAAAAAACTCTTTCAGTGCTCTGTGGTTTGTACTCCATTCATTTTCAGGAAGAACGCAAAAAACGCGGTTTATCCGCGCCAAGGAATGATTGTATACTGTCGGTCTATGAAAAAAGGAAAAGTATATCTCATCGGCGCCGGACCCGGCGATCTGGGCCTCATCACCGTGCGCGGCCTCGATCTTATCAAGAAGTGCGACATTATCATCTACGATTACCTGGCCAACCCGCGGCTGCTTGATTTCGTCAAGCCGGGAGCCGATATCATCTATGTCGGCAAAAAGGGGGGCGATCACACCCTGCCGCAGGACAAGATAAACGAACTGCTGGTGCGCAAAGCCGCCGAGGGAAAAAACATCGCCCGCCTGAAAGGGGGCGATCCGTACGTCTTCGGCCGCGGCGGCGAAGAAGCCGAGGAGCTGATAGAAGCGGGCCTCGCGTTTGAAGTGGTGCCCGGCGTCACCTCCGGCGTGGCCGGTCCCGCGTATGCCGGGATACCGGTCACACACCGCTCCGCCACCTCGTCGCTGGCCTTCATCACCGGCCACGAAGACCCGGACAAGGATGAAAGCTCGCTGCATTGGGACAAAATAGCCACCGGCGTCGGAACGCTGGTGTTTTACATGGGGGTGAAGAACCTTCCGATGATCACGGCCAACCTGATAAAGCACGGCCGCTCCCCCCAAACTCCCGTGGCGCTGGTGCGCTGGGGCACCACCCCCCGGCAGCAAACATGGGTCGGTACGCTGGAAACCATCGGGGCGATAGCCGAGCGCGAAAAAGTGGCCCCCCCCACGCTGATCGTGGTGGGCGAGGTGGTGAACTTCCGTGAGAAACTCAACTGGTTCGAGAGCCGGCCTCTTTTCGGGCGGCGCATCATCGTCACCCGCGCCCGCGCGCAGGCGAGCGATTTTTCCCAAAAGCTGGAAGAGCTGGGGGCCGATGTTTACGAATTCCCCACCATCGAAACAAAAGACCCCGAAAGCTGGCAACCGTTCGACGCGGCGATGTCGCGCTGCGGTTCCTATGATTGGCTTATCTTCACCTCGGTCAACGGCGTGGCCTATCTGCTGAAACGGCTCAAGGAAACGGGCCGCGACATCCGCGATCTGGCCGGCCCGCGCATCTGCGCCATCGGCACGAAGACCGCGCAGGCGGTAGAGGCCGTGGGTATGCGGGTGACGCTGGTGCCGGAAGAGTTCCGCGCCGAGGGGATACTGGAAGTCATCGGCGACGTGAAGGGCAAAAAGGTGCTTATCCCCCGC